>CAUJIB010000097.1 GCA_963205245.1 Pseudomonadota bacterium | reverse complement strand
TTTTTGCATATAATTTGTCTTTCAATAATTGGAGTAATTTCCTAATTAAGCGTCTGAAATTTTGCAGAAGATAGTATCAAATTAATGTTTTGGGAAGAAAAACTTTGTCAAAAAATCTTACCATTTTCCCGAGCTGCCGCCGCCGCCAAACCCACCGCCTTTACCCCCAAATTTACTGCTACCACCACCTTTCCCGCCGCCGCCAAGAAATAACAATATAATATTTATGAATAATTCCAGAATTTTCCAATTACGCACCCTGTAGGAGCGCAGAACCATTATAATAACTGCAAGGGCAATAAGTAAAAAAATGCCCCCCAATATACCATCAGATCCCTGACTAGGAGTCGTTGCAATTGCTTTGCCGGAAGGTGTAATAGCAATTATATTAATAATTGCTATTACACCTTCTCTGATACCAGTAGAGTAATCATTTTTCTTGAAATTAGTAAGGATAATATTTTGGATAATTTGGCTGGAGATGGCATCAGTAAGCTTGCCTTCCAGACCGTAACCAACTTCTATTCTTACCTGTCGTTCTTGCGGAGCAACAAGCAGCAATACGCCGTTATTTTTTTCTTTTTGCCCGATTCCCCAAATACGTCCTAATTGATAGCTATATTCTTCTATCGTTAATCCTTGTAGGGAAGGGACTATTGCAACTGCTATCTGGTGATTTGTTGAAAGTTCATGTAGTTCTAAAGTTTTCTCAATCCTTGCTTTTTCGGATAATGAGAGCAAATTTACCTTGTCAACAATCCTTCCTGTTAAAGTTGGGAAGGTGGGTGCTGCAAATGCTATATTTACAAAAAGAACAGCGGTAAAGAAGGCAACAATAAACTGCCAGTAATTCCTCTTTAAGTTATAGTGCATGTTAGAACTTTACGTCCGGTGCTTTTTCTGCGCTTTCAGCGGCGGTAAAATTAGATTTTGTTTGTGCTCCGTAAATTTTTGCCCACAACATTCCCGGAAAAGTACGGATGGTTACGTTATATTTTTGTACTGCCTGAATATAATCCATTCTAGCAACCGATATACGGTTTTCCGTTCCTTCCAACTGTGATTGCAGGGCAAGGAAATTTTGGTCTGCCTTCAAATTCGGATAATTCTCCGAGACCGCAAGCAGCCTAGAAAGGGAAGAGCTAAGCTGTCCCTGAGCCTGCTCAAACTTAGCTATAGTAGCCGGATCATTCAAATTACTAGCATCAATTGCAACTTTGGTAGCATTCGCCCTAGCGTCAACTACAGCTTTTAGGGTGTCACTTTCATGCTTTGCATAACCCTTTACCGTATTTACTAAATTAGGAATCAAATCCATGCGCCGCTGATATTGGTTCTGAACTTGTGACCAATTAGCGGTAACTTTTTCATCAAGGGTAGGGATAGAATTTACCCCGCTTATTACAAACATGAGAACCAGTGCGATAATGCCCCATATCCAATATTTTGTCGGCATAAGCTTTCTCCTTATTTATTCGGTACCCAAGCCTCATAATCAGCGGTTGCTTTATCGTGCTCACCGGATTTACGCAGCGAACCAGTTGGGGCATAAGCGTTTTTTGTACCAGTCAAATTGGGTAAATGGGGCTTTTCCCAGTCATACCCAGCGGAATTTTTCCGAGAAGGAACTGAATCATTTATATAATGCATCCAGCTAAACCAGCGTGCCGGAATTTTACTTGGCTCAGCCATTCCTTTATATATCACCCAACGTTTTTTTCTGCCTTGTTTGGGTTGTTTTTTTTCTGTGAAATAACGGTTGCCGAAATCATCTTCGCCAACAAATTCTCCATTAAAAAAAGTATATAATCTGGTCGTTATGGTCATAGTTATTAATAATCCAAGAAGCTTCTTAGTTTTTTAGAGCGGGACGGGTGCTTTAATTTTCGTAGAGCCTTCGCTTCAATTTGGCGGATACGTTCGCGTGTTACCGAAAACTGTTGGCCTACTTCTTCCAAAGTATGGTCAGTATTCATACCGATACCAAAACGCATCCTAAGTACACGTTCCTCACGCGGGGTGAGGGAAGCAAGAATGCGTGTAGTGGTTTCGCGCAAATTAGATTGTATTGCTGCATCCAGTGGTAACACTGCGTTTTTATCTTCAATAAAATCACCAAGATGTGAATCTTCCTCATCACCAATCGGAGTTTCCAAAGATACCGGCTCTTTAGCAATTTTCATAACCTTACGAACTTTATCCAGAGGCATTACCAAGCGTTCTGCCAATTCTTCAGGGGTTGGTTCACGCCCGATTTCATGCAGCATTTGCCGTGAAGTACGCACGATTTTATTGATAGTTTCAATCATATGCACAGGGATACGGATTGTCCGCGCCTGATCAGCAATTGAACGGGTAATTGCCTGACGTATCCACCATGTTGCATAAGTAGAAAATTTATAGCCACGGCGATATTCAAATTTATCCACTGCTTTCATCAGCCCAATATTTCCTTCTTGAATTAAATCAAGGAACTGCAAGCCACGGTTAGTGTATTTTTTTGCAATGGAAATAACAAGGCGCAAATTGGCTTCTATCATTTCTTTTTTCGCACGGTTGGTTTCGCGCTCACCTTTTTGCACAGCCATAATCATGCGCTTGAATTCACCAATATCAAGCCCAGCTGAGCCGGCAATTTTTGCAATTTCACTACGTATCCCTTCAATTTCTTCCAGATCCCTTGTGGCAAATTCTTTCCAGCCTTTATCGGTTTTTGCTGAAATTTTATCCAGCCAATCAGGAGATAATTCATTGCCGATATAGCTTTCTAGGAAGGCTTTACGGTTAACTTTACGATGTTCAGCAAGGCGCAGCAGGCGACCTTCCAGAGTCATTAGGTGCTTATTTATGTCATAGAGTTTTAGAATAAGGCTCTCAACCCGTAAAATAGTGAAGCGTACACCCATCATCAATTCAACTAATTCGCGGTGTAATTTTTGATAAGTTTTCTCATCGTCCTTACTGTATTTTCCATCTCCGAATGATTTATTCATGCGTTTTTCTTGTAAGGTACGCATCTTTTTACTAATTTTAGCAAACTGATCAAGAGTTTCTAAAATTTGCGGTTTAAGCGCATTTTCCATAGCGATAAGGGAAACTGCACCATCATCCTCATCATCAGTTTCTTCGGTCAGCTCTGCTTCTCCGCCTTCTTCTTCCTCATCATCTTCATATTCTTCTTCGCTATCTTCAACCTCTTCTTCGTCATCATCATTGTCTTTTGCTAAAGAAATAGAAGAGGTCTTGGCAGTTCCAGTTATGCTGGGAATCCCTGTAAATTCGCCGGATTCAGATTCACTGCCAGCACCATAAGTAGCATCAAGATCTATAACATCGCGTAGCAAGATAGTTCCGGCATCCAGCTCATCGCGCCAAGAAAGAATTTCTTTCATCACCATCGGGCATTCACAAAGCGCACCTATTACAGTTTCACGACCTGATTCAATGCGTTTTGCGATTTCAATTTCACCTTCTCGGGATAGTAGCTCTACATTTCCCATTTCACGCAGATACATACGCACAGGATCATCAGATCTCCCAACATTTTCTATTTCTTCGGAGGTTTCTGCATCATCAGGGCGGTCAGCCGGATCTGAAGATGCATCTTCTTCAACCACATTTATATCTGCCTGTGCGAGGGCACTTATTGCCCCATCTATTGCTTCAGGTGAAAATTCATCAGACGGCAAAACAGCATTTAACTCATCATAAGTAATAAAACCACGGGCTTTGCCCATAGAAAGAAGTTTGCGCACAATAGCTTGCTGCAATTCTTCTTTACTTGATTTTTTATCATCCTTTATTTGCGGCTCTTTTATTTCTTTTATCTTAGAATTATTGGCTTTTACAGTATCGTTTTTATTGTTCATTTTTGATTTGGTTTTCTCTTCAACTAATAACTTTGTAACTGGTTTATGTTTTTTTTTCTTTGCTGCTATCTTGGCAACTATTGCTCTAGATGAAGCAGGTTTTTTAACGTCAGGTTGCTTTGATAGCGGTTTTGAAGTTGGTTTCAAGAGTTTTTCTTTTTTATTTGCAATATTTTTTTGTAAAGCTTTTTTGTCGGCAACTGTTTTTTTCATGGCAGGTTTTTTTTGAGCCTGTGGTTTTGCTTTTTCAGCCTTTGTTTTTGTAAGTAGTTTTGCAACTATCTTTACCTGCTTGGAGTTTCTCTTAGGCAGAGCTTTAGACGGCTTGCTTTTTGCTGCAGAAGATTTTTTATTGACCATATTTTTTTTATTGGTATTTTTGCTCATATTGGGTTTACCGCTTTCTTTGTTTGTACTATCCAACCACAACCACCACATACGATTACCTATCCGTTTCGTTTTGTTACGTTGAATCAGGAATTAATATTTGAATGCCGCCGCCTGCCAAATTATCGCTTAAACAGGCTAGATATAAGGCTTTTTTTATAGATTTCAATAGTTTTTTCAAAATATCATTATTCAGTGCTTGCACTTAGCCAAATCTTGTGGCATTTTCCCCAGCCTTGAGTGGGTAGTTTTACCACGTTTTCTTTGTAAAAAGCTGCTGTAGCTCAGTGGTAGAGCACGTCATTGGTAATGACGGGGTCGGGTGTTCGATTCACCTCAGCAGCACCATTATTTTCAATGAGTTAGCACAACACGCTTAGACACAAAAAACATCGCAGGTACCAAATAGGTACCAACGAGTGGAATTTGAGCATTTTCAGCTCAATAAATCAAAAGCAAATTTGAGTGGCGGGTTGTTCATTATCACATGAGCAAGCAATTCATTTGACTGATTTCAATTATTTCTTTAGCGTCCGATGTGCAGCACCGAGTTGGTGTTGTGGGGCTTAGTAACCTCTCAGCAAGCGGGTTTTGCATCATCCGAAACATGATGCTGCCTTTCCATGCCTTTTGGCTGGGAGGCGGCAATGTATGTTCAGCCTCGCGGTAAAGATTGTCGCGCCGTCTTGTTGCGGTTACTAACTCCCAGTCGCCATTGGCTTTTGCCATTGGTGACTCTTGCTTAATTTCAAGAGGGAGCGTTCGCATGTTTTTCAAACCCAAGCCAAAACCAGAAATGAAAAAGGCGATAGAGCTGGTGGGTGAAGCAATAGAAATCGCATATAAGCATTTACGCGATAAAAAATATCAACCAACCGAAAGCGATCTGAAGCTATTTGAAAGATTGGGAGAAGAGCTTTGGCATAAGCACTGCACCGCTAAATATATCGCTCGCAACATGGGGCAACGCTTTCGTGGTGAACCAGAAGGTGCTAAAAAATTCACTGACAAAGAAGTATTTGATTGGCATTATCCGCCATAATCAATTTTGCATCATAAATTTTGCGTTGGTCTTATTTGCGAATTCGCTCGCTCTCCGAGGCATATCGCTGCCCGAAAACCTCAGATTTTTCACCTTCGCACACACACGCGTACACATCCGTGCTAACTAATTGGCACTTTATTTATAAATAACAATCAGTTAGGCGTTTTTATTATTGCTAAAATGCTAATTTTGCTAACTAATTGGTGCTTTGTTAATGCAATTCAATATGTTGAGTGTGTGCAAAATTGATTATTGGCTGTGGAATGTTAGAAATTATAAATATATGTAGCGTGCCATTTTTGCCAAAATTGCCGAAATTATAAACACTTTCATTTTTGGCAATAATGACAATAATGGCACACCAACATAAACAATAATTATGATTTATAAACCAGTGGATTTACAGTGTAAGTTTTCTGAAAACGCCCTTTCTTTCCATCTCGTTCATCAGATTTTATTAACCAACCGCATTTTTCCAAAAACTCTATTGCTATTGCATAGCGTTCTGGATCGCTAGTTGGCAATACTCTGTCTTTTTCACGCTTCATATCACGCAGATTTATGCTTTTTCGTTTTTCACGCAAAATCCACTTTGCTATTAATCGTGCATCTGATTGATGTTTAGGTAGTGCATATTCGCCAAGCGTTCGTTTTGCCATTGGAATAAAATAATCATCAACCAATTCAATTGCGTTTTTTACATATTGCACTTTAATTTCTGTTGGTTCATTGCTCCGTCCTGAAATAACCCAATTTAAGTATGATAAAACTACGGAAATTCTTATTATTATTCCAGGCATTTTACCGATGAATGATTGAATAACTCCTTGCACATCCTTTTCTTTTTCACTTAAACTTTCTCGCCATTCAACAAACAACTCTTTTGCTTGTTCAGAAAATGGTATTATCTTTGGCAAGTGATCCTCATCTAACGGCAATTCATACAGTTTTTTGAATGCGTCCAAAAGTTGCGTTTTATCCATTGTTTGGCTTGGTTCACGAAATTTTACTGGCAATGGTTCAGTATAAAGAAAACGAGCAGCAAACCCATCATCTTCTGTTTCTGTCAAAAGTCGTGATAATTTATCTGGTTGAATAGTGCCTAGTATTGCTATTGAAAGACGCTGAATAATATATGGTTCTGGGCTTTTCTTCCTATCAACAGTGTAACTTCTTCCACCATAACTTTCTAAATAAAATTCACGATCCGAGCCACCATGACGCTCAAGATTAGCAAGCAAACCAGCAAGCTCATCACGACATAATAGCAAACCTCTTGGATTTTCCATCATCACCACTGCCGCTTTTTCAATAGTAATATCGCTAATGGTTAAGCGTGTGCGTGGTGGCAAGTCTGGTTTTTCAGCTGCTGCTGGTTTGTCTGGCGGTAAATCACTATTTTTAATGGCTTTCTCACACTCACTAATCCATTGCTCTTTATAAATAAAAGCCGTTGTTTCTTTAACTTCATACTCTTTCAGTTTTTCTTTGTATTCTTCAGAAGATTTAGTTTCTAAAGAACGCATTGGAACACGAATAATATCAAGAGCAGGTGATTTATTGCTTGATGGTGAACCAACCAACGCACACCACAAGATTGTTGGCTCAACCCAATCTTTCCATGGTGAACCTTGCCTTACATTGCTAATCAAACTAGATGTTGCACTTAATAATGACAACGCTACATAATCGCGTGGTGCAGATTTTGATTTTGCTGCGATTGTAATCCAATCCGCCCAATCACCAAATGTATAAATTGGTAATTTGGGGGCTGGAGATTTATTGTCATCCACAATAGACATATCTGGCTCAGGAATTTCTTTTTCCTTTTTCTCTTTAATGCTATTGTTTTCCTCATAATCTTCAGCATCATCAATAAACGATTTGATTTTGCTATGTGCTAAATTTTTCTCTAGCTTGCGCTTTTCTTCAGCTTGCATTGCTTTCCAGCGTACGCTACCCTTTTTTACTACATCATCTTGCATAATTATTCTCCATTTATAATTGCGTTAAAATCTTTGAATTTACTTGGTTTGCAGATAGAGACCTTGCGCCCATCATTTGCCAAACGCTTGGCAAGTTTTTGAGCGAATTGTTCACCTGCTGGGTCATTATCTGCTGCAATGGTTACATGCTTAATTTCAGGCGGAAAAATTACTGAACTCATGTTGCCACCGATGCCACACCAAACGGCTTTATCAGGGCATGCACATAAAATTGTCAGAGCATCTTCCACACCCTCGCAAATAATTATTTTATTAGCGATAGGTGAAAATCTGATTGCAGAACCTTCAACAGAACCTAAGCGCATTTTCGGAGAATCACGAATTTTGCCTTTTCCATTTGGATCAAGGTAAATACGGAATATACCGCCAAAACTTCCGTCTGGTTTCTGCACTTTGACTATGAGTGCTGGGTAATAATCACCTGTTGGCGAATGTTTGATATATTTTGCAAAGCGTAATTTACGCCTAGCATACTCAGAAATTGATTTTATATTTCTAATTCGTAGCAAATAATCTTCTGCTAATGTCCCAGAAATATCGTCAGCATTTTTCCAATACATCCTTGCATATTCAATGGTTTCCTTGCTCTTTTGCTCATAATTGACTTTTGGTGTAATTTTGGGTTTAGCACTAGAATTTTCTCGCCCCTCAAGAAATTCTTTTCCAATTTCTAGTGCTTCTATAAAATCACATTCACGATGCCACATGATAAGACCTATCAAATCATAGCCACCTGTAGTGTCTTCATGTGAATACCACATACCATCATGGTTGATAGTCAGGCTTCCGTTAGTGCCAACACGAATAGCAGACGAATAATGTTTTATGGTTTTTCCGCTAAACTCATTATCCACAAACGAATCTATGTTTGCGAGCAAGCCTTCTTTGAGTTCGTCTTTATCTATAAAATTTATCATACAAACCTCTCACTGGTTGTGTTTCTAATCCGAGCGTTCTTCCATTCGTCAAGTGATGCGATGGAATAGCGGACAGCGCGATTGCCATAGATTGCGTAAGTAGGACCGCCACCAGTGCGCCGATATTTTTCTAAAGTGCGAGGGCTGAGATTGAGATAAATTGCAGCTTGTGGCGTGGTTAGGGCGATGCCTACACGCGCTAGTGCCATGACCGCCTCAATGGCAGTATGGGATGTATTATTTGCAATGTTGTGATTGTTATTCATGTCGTTACCTCAGTTTTGTTTAACTGAGGCGACTATGAACGATGGTTATATACCAAGCGAGAGGGTGAAAAGGCTAGGCGGTTTTCTGGGTGCGTTTTGCGAAATGTTTTGCTAATGCTTTTGCGGCTTTTTCAGAGACAACCAGCGTTATATCAAACGATTTGTCCGTCCATGGAATTAGGCGAATTTGTGGATCTATTTTTTCTATGCGTGCAGTTATTATAGCCACAGTATAGCTATTATCCAGCTTGTGATATTTTGCGTCTTCTCTTGGATTTTCCAATTTTATTGCAATCTCTCTATTCGCAAATGTTGCATTGACAAATTCCGCGATAATTTTATCGTAGCGCAAACCTTCTTTTGGCATGGTTACGCCATCTTTTGCTATGTTCAGATTTAGCTTTTTATCAAATAATTTTTGCCCTTTTGGGTGCGTCCATAAACGAAAGAAAATCGCCAGTTGAAACATTAAACAAGTTGCAGCTTTTATAGTTTGGTGTTGGTTCGTGCCGTCTATACGCTCAGGATAGCGCATATTGCCGTTTATCCAACATTCATCACGCAGTGGTAAAGTCACAAATCCTTCCTGCAATCTGAAAACTCCCGCCCTATAAGTTTCCAGCGTGGTAAGCAGATCGTTTATGTCTAATTTGCATTTGTTTAGTTCATTCCATAGCTCTGGAGCTGCTGGTAATTCGCCATATTCTTCACGCATCATTTCTCGCAAGCCTTCCATCATGATAGCGTCATAGATGCAGCGCAAAAAATCAATTTCATGAACTAAATCAGCAACTCTTTCATGCAGCCCATCATGCAAATTTGATACATCACGCAATAAAGTCCGCTTTTCTGAATTAACATCGCCAATATGCCAGAATAAAAACGCATAATAGCAAGCTCGTAGCACTTCTTCTTTGAAGCTATTTTGTAATTCTGGCGAATAATCGCCGTAAATGCCCTTTAGCGCATCAATCGCCTTTTTCCCTAAGCGACTACGCTCAAAATCAATTACCCAGAGCGAAAACTCTTTATATTGCGATTTGGAGAGGATATTTTCTGTCATGCTGCATTGCCTCGGTCATTTTTTGATTAACAACCATAGCAGCATCTTTGAGAGTGTCACCTACTAGATGGGCGTAACGCATGGTGGTTTTTACTTGTGTATGTCCGAGTAATTTGCCAACCATTTGTAAACTCAAGCCATTGGCAACGCCAATTGAAGCATAAGTGTGGCGCAAATCGTGGATACGCACATTTTCTATATTGGCGAGTTTGCGAATTCTGCGCCATGATTTTTGCAGATTGTTTAGTTGTTTGCCTTCCTCGCGCCCAACAATCACATAAGGATTGCCATCAACACGAGCTATTTTATCCAGAATTTCTTTCACTTGCAGAGAAAAATAAACTCGTTTCGCGCCAGTTTTTGAGTCAGGAAGTTTGAAACATTGATCTTGCAAATCAACATATTCCCATTTCAAATCCAAAATCTCACGCAAACGACAGCCAGTAAAAAGCAATAAGCGTATAGCATTAATCGCTGACATGGTTTCTGTTTGCGTCATCTCTGCGTGTTGCAAAACCTCGTTTAGCGTTGAAATTTCTTGATTGTTCAAAAATCGCTCTTTCGCATTGGCAGAATTCTTTTCAACATGCCTGCATGGATTACTATTGTTTTCGCGTATTCCCCACGCTTCCGCTAAATTGAACATTTTTGACAAAATGGCGATAATGCGATTGGCAACTTGTGGAAAATCTTTGCTAATCGCATAGTGAATAGCAACCATATCTTTGCGCTGCACAGCGTCAATTTTCATTTTTCCGATTCGTGGCAAAACCCATTTTTCTATGTTGAAACGATAGTTGGCGTGGGTGTTGGGTTTGTGGCGTTTCACCGAGTATTCAGTTATGAAACGCTGGCATAAATCCGCGACTGTTAAGCTGGTGCGATTTTCCGCCTTTAGTTGCGCTGGATCGTTGCCTTTGGCAATTTCTGCCTTGCATTGCTGGGCGATGCTGCGTGCTTGGTCTGGCGTGATTTCGCCATGCGTTCCAATCGTATATTTTCGTTGTTGTTTATATTTGTTACGATAGCGAAGTAAATAAACTATTTTTCCGCTTTGCCAAACTCTTGCACCAAACCCACGAATTTCAGTATCCCAAACCATATAGTTTTTGGTTTTTGGCAACAAGCTATCAATATATTTTTTGGTTAGTTTTGGCATATTGCTACCTTATCCCAATTCTTCGTTTTCGTGAAGTTCCGCATTACCTGCAATAGAGGGCGTGGGCGTATTTGAGCGTAAAAACTCATCCAAAAATTGCATTGGATAGCGTATATGCTGCCCGATTTTAACAAAGCGAGGGAGTTTGCCAATATCACGATAAGTTTCCAGTGTGCGTTCAGAAAGCCCAAGATAAATCGCAGCTTGTTTGGTGGTGAGCTGATAACCAGCCTGAGCGAGTTGTATAACCTCTTGGCGCAAAACATCATGTTGTTGATTTTTAAGCGCCATTCGCGCCCCCAAAATCCAGCAACCACAACACATCATCCAATGACTCGTCCGCATTACAAGCAATCACCGCAAAAACATTGTGATTAGTTGTGCTTTGTTTGCGTATGTAATCAATGGCAATGTCGCTGGTTAAAAACTCCCCCACCAACTTCTTGTCCGCGACATTTTCCGCACCATCATCACCCAACCCAAGCTCATAACGATATAGTTTCATAATATCCATATTCTTTAGATAATACAGATATTAAGACAGATGCAGACAAATCTAAAGGATTTCTTTATGTGGTTTTGTAATTTTAAACCAAAAAGGCTTAAAAGGCAACATCGGTTTCGGTAGATGCCAAAGACCGCTACTTGATGGGTTTCCTAGGCACAGAGATGGCAACTACGCCACCACGCTGCAATAATGCAGTTTTAACTCTTGAGAAGCAAGAGGAAAAGGTTAGTATGGAACTCAATTGAATTATAAAAGCTTAAGAACCAGTTGAAAAAATAAAATTCGGCAATAATTAATGAAAACTATATTTTTATCGTATTGTCATAAAGACTTTGAAACTGCTGACATGCTCTGCAGTGAACTTTCTCGTTATCCTGAAATAAAGATAGTGAGGGACAAAATTGATTTGAAGCATCAAGATAATCTTGAGAAATTTATGGAGAGCATAAGAGATACTGATTGCTCAATAATAATTATTTCTCAAAGTTATTTAACAAGCCAGAATTGCATGAAAGAATTAATGCATCTTATGAAAGAGCGTAGCTTTGAGAGCAAGGCTATCTTTCTTCTGACCGACCATTCAATCTACAATGAAGAAAACAAAGATAGCTTATTTACATTTTGGAATAATAGAATTGAAAGCCTAAGTGATAGAATTAAAGAGTATGAAAACAACGGTTCTGATTCACCAAAACATATAATTGATTCAAGGGCTATATGCAGGCAAATTAGGTTGGCTCTGGACATTATAGTGGAATATATTTCCAATCATTTTTTGCGCACAATATCCGAGCTTATGGATACGAACTTAGAAGAAATAGTTAGGCTACTAGGATATGAAGTTCTGCTGCAAAACACCCCTGTAGAAAATGCAATAATTAAGGGTTTTAAGTCAGAAGTTAGCATTGTAAAAGGCGTTATAAAATATGATAGCTCAACCATTAAGCGCGAATTTATGAACAAACTTAATATCCCAATAATTGGTGGAAAAATCACTAGAAATTCTGACGCCCAAATTTCTGCTATAGTGGAAACACTTAGTCCATATGACAGCATACAAGAACTTAATGAAATAACAGGACTTTCTACAATTGAGGTTTTTAACAGCGAGAAAGGCATTGTCATAAGTGAAGGGCAGGAATATAAATTTACTGGAAACAGCAAAGCTGTAATTCCTGCAAATACTCCGATGTTGGATATGCAAAATTGGCAATATGTAACATTTCCTTTCCCAATTACTTGCGTAACTCTTACAGAACTTGTGGGAAAACTATCTGGAAAAGCATTATCTGGAAGATTTGTAGGAAGGATGAAATTTACTGCTCTGAATATGCCAATACCAGAGGTGGTACTTGGCGGTTCGTTTGAAGTTGAACTAAATTAATAATATCCATCTTGTATCTTCAATCTACTATGAACTTAGGGGCTGCAAATATGACAAACTCCTGCCTAGGCTAATAAAGAGAGTGGGGGATGATTTAGGCAGGGGAAATTTGGAAATTGTTTAGAGGTACCACATAGGCACCAACAGAAATACAATTGCAGCGTATTTATTCGCACATTATCGTAAAACGCACTTGCTTTAACCGTTTGATATGGTGTAGATAATAGTAGTATGGAGCACGCAATCGCACTAAGCCTTTGAATTGCCTAGTAATTTTGGTAATGACGGGGTCGGGTGTTCGATTCACCTCAGCAGCACCATTTCCAGTCTATGTTTCAAGGGATTTTGGCATCTGGTATATTCTAAGGCTTGTCGTTGTAAGTCCTCATTAAGTCCACAAGTGACAATTTCATAAATAATCTAGCGGTATAATTTAATGCTATAGAACCAGTTTTTATAGCTCCCTGTGTTGTATGTATGCTTGGAGGGGGACAATCACCACTTGGTGAATCTTTTAATGAAGAAGGTGATGGAATCATATTTTTTCAAGGCTGCACTGATTTTGGCAATCGTTTTCCAACAATCCGCAAATTCACAACCAAACCAACAAGATTTGCTAAAAGAGGAGATATTTTATTAAGTGTTCGTGCACCAGTTGGAACAATAAATATCGCAAATGAAGACTGCTGTATTGGAAGAGGACTTGCAGCATTAAACAGTAAGGATAACTGCATTGCATATCTTTTTGGAGTAATGGAAAATCTTAAACAGGTTTTTGACAGAAGAAATGTTTCTGGCACAACATTTGGCTCAATTACAAAAGATGATTTGTTTTCGTTACAAGTAGTAAAACCAGAGAAACAGATTTTGACATTGTATAATAATACAATTACCCCTGCTTTTGAAATGCAGAATAAAATAGAATCAGAAAACCAAACCCTATCAAAACTGCGTGATTGGCTGCTTCCTATGCTTATGAATGGGCAGATAACTGTCAATTAATCAGATAAAAAAAGAGATTTTTTATGAAACTAATAATGAACGGTATTAATGGTCATTATTTAAGAAATATTACTGAAAACTCTATTGATAAAGTTGAGGAAGTGCTTGCTGCTGTTGCGTATGCTACAGATAGCTCACTGCTCTTTGATTGGTGCTGGCAAAATAGAATTCCATTAAAGTTTTATGGTAGGCTTGATGATAATGTTGCCGTTAATATTAATATCCTTGATACTTTTCTAAAAAGAAAATCTGCTAACTTTGTCTGTCGTTTGGTGCAATATCATCATGCTAAAGTTATCTGGTGGCGTGGTATCGGATTGTATATTGGTTCTGCAAATCTTTCCAATAGTGCATGGTATAAAAATGTAGAAGCAGGTTGTTTTTTCCCAGAAGACGAGATTACGAATGATATGGCAAGTGATATTCAAAAACTTTTCGCTACCCTTGAAACAAATTCCACTCATTTGACTGAGGAAGTTTTAGTTGAAATGAAGAAACGCTCAGAAGCGCTTGATAAATCAGCTATAAACAATCATTCATTTTGGGATAGTCCAAGTTTTGTAAAGTGGGATGGTCTTGTACAAACTCCTGCAAAAAAGGCAATGGATTTAAAAAAACAGGAGTTTCTAGTCGAGTGGCATTCTACATTACAGTATTTACGTGATATTGGAGAACAAATAAGCAGACCTGAAAATCGCCCTCAATGGATAAATAACTTAGCTCCTAATGGTACTCAGGCAGACCAGTTTCTTCATGCACATTATTATCAGAGAACATTTGATGGAAGAAGAGCCGATTATGAAAGATTTTTTGAAAAAAACAAGGGACGTCAGGATATGGCATTGATTGAAGCCATAAATTGGTGGAGGAATTTGCCACAAGCTCCGAATCAAGAAGATTTAATGCTTAATGAGACCGCTCCTTATTTACGCAATGCTTTATCGGCGAACTCTCTTGATGTTATGGATGAGGACTCATTTTATGAAGTTTGCCTCAGGGTTCACTCAATTAGAGATTATTCTCGTCGAGTTCCCAACAGGAAAGTTGGGTTACCAGATGGCGTTCAATATAACATAGATGAGAAAGTAACGGCACTTTCTAAACATATTTGGAATAATCCATTTGGAGGTATTAGGGTAAATGAACTGCTAATATCATTATTCTACGGTGGAGCAAACGAGCAATTGCCAGAACGGTTATGGAAAGCTGTTGATGAAGTAGATTGTTTAGGAATAAGCTCACTGGGTGAATTAGTGGGATGGGCTTTACCAGATGAATTCCCGCCGAGAAATGGTCGTACGTCTAAAGCTCTTAGGTCTCTAGGTTATGATGTAACAGTACATGTTGGATAGTCTATTATGCTGAATTATTATCTGCATAACCTATAAAACAATACGCGATAAGGTATATCTGCTTACTGGCTGGTGGCATTTATACAGAAATATAAAATACCACCACATAATAAATCATTACTATATTATGTTTATTAAATCGCTATATTAGATATAAAGAATCAATAAGGATTTACAAAAAAGCCTAATAATAAGCCGGTCTTAAAAAATTATCTGCCTTTTTAATTAGGCAAATTATATT
Organism: Pseudomonadota bacterium; assembly: GCA_963205245.1. Classification (GTDB taxonomy): domain Bacteria; phylum Pseudomonadota; class Alphaproteobacteria; order Rickettsiales; family SXRF01; genus SXRF01. Next base: position 3,449 of record CAUJIB010000097.1, on the reverse strand, counting down.
ATTATAGTATAATAACTCATTGTAATATTGTTCTAATGTATTGATTGTTGAGGAAATTAAAACTTGTCATCCAAATTATTAAAATTAAGAAAATTGCTTGCTGAGCAAGGTATCGCAGCTTATATCCAGCCGGTTCATGATGAATGGATGGGGGAATATCCTCCCGCTAACAATAGACGGGTAGAGTGGCTTACGGATTTTACCGGATCAGCGGGGCTTGTAGTAGTGCTTATGGACAAAGCCGCTATGTTTGTTGATGGTCGCTATACATTACAGGCACAAAATCAGGTTTCCCATGATTATGAGGTGTTTAACAGTGCTGATATAACCTCGCAAATCTGGATTTTACAGCAAGTGGAATCAGGTGCTAAAATCGGTTATGATCCTAAGCTGTATACTAAGGGGATGTTAGAAAAATATAGGTCGCTATCGTTAGTACCTATCAAAAACCCGATTGATGAATTATGGGAAAACCGTCCTATTGCCCCTGCCACTAAAATATTTGTGCATGAGGTTAAATATAGTGGTGAACTATCACAATCAAAGCGTGAGCGCGTGGCAGAAACGATAAAAAAAACTGGTGCTGATGCAGCTTTCATAAGTGTGCCTGAGAGCGTGAACTGGCTGCTTAATATTCGTGCCCGTGATACAGAAAATACACCTTTATGTCTTGCGGGTGCCATTATTGAAAGTGATGGTGGGGTGAATTTATATGTAGATGAAAGCCGTATAGACAATGAATTGCGGAAAGATTTGGGGGAAGGGGTAAAAATCCTGAAGCCAGCATCTTTAGCGGATTCACTCCGTGAATTTGAGGCAAAAAAAATGCTGGTTGATGGGCAGGCAGCATCTGTTTTTATATTAGATTTATTGAAAGAGGCGAAAGTAGAAGTAATAGAGGGGCAAGACCCTTGCACGTTATTTAAGGCTATTAAAAATCCTGTGGAAATTTCAGGAATGCGTAATGCTCATATTCGTGACGGTGCGGCAGTTACCAAATTATTATGCTGGCTGGAAAAACAGAAAAATATTACGGAATTAGAAGTGGTTGATAAATTGTTTGCGTTACGCAAACAAAATGAATTATTTGTAGAGCCGAGCTTTGATACTATATCAGGAAGTGGTGCGCATGGTGCTATTGTTCATTATCGCGCTACGCCGGAAAGTAATCGTACTTTGCAGCAAGGCGAATTATTTTTGCTTGACTCTGGTGGGCAGTATTTTGATGGTACAACGGATATAACCCGTACCATAGCAATTGGCACTCCTAAGCCTGAACATAAAACGAGCTTTACCCGCGTTCTTAAAGGGCATATTGCGCTTGCCATGGCAAAATTTCCGGAAGGTACGGCGGGGTCGCAGCTTGATGTTCTTGCTCGCCAATATCTCTGGCAGGAAGGTTTGGATTATGACCATGGTACAGGGCATGGGGTTGGGTGTTTTTCAGGAGTACATGAAGGGCCGCAGAGTATTAGTAAAAGAGCAGGGGGAGCATCTCTTGCCGCTGGTATGGTACTATCCAACGAACCGGGATATTATAAGGCAGGCGAATATGGGATACGTATTGAAAATTTGGTGGTCGTGGTAGAAAAACCATCCGGTGAGAATAGCAGAAAGTTTTTTGCTTTTGAAACTATTACCTGCGCTCCGATTGATAAAAATCTTATTGATTTTACCATGCTTTCGGACATAGAAAAAAACTGGCTTACCAATTACCACGACTGGGTAAAAACTGAGCTTGCCCCACTACTTGATAGTGAGGAACAGAAGTGGATTTCCCATATATCTAGTTAGGTTTTTTTACAACAGTGTCTATGCGTTTATATTGCTCTTTCCACCATGAAGCTGATTGATAATAAGCAATCGCATCGTTAGTAAGTGCTTTGTCTTGGCTATTTTTTTCTTTAACATCTGGCCAGCTATATTGCTCTACCTTACGTTTAGGGGCAAGAACAGTAAGGCCGTCATTTTTTATGAGTGCGATTTTCTGGTAATTGCTGATGAATGCATGGGCTACTTCATCTGGATCATCAAGCAAATCCTCGCCATAAAATTTTGTATAGTAGGTAAAATTAAGCATACCAAGCAGAATTGGAGGTAGGTCAATCTGGCTGGAGATATTATTAAAGCTTTTAGGTTTGATAAATCCAGGCGCATAAAATATCATAGGTATATGGTATTTTTCAGGGTTAAGCTCAGCCTTTCCGCCCGCACCGGCTGTATGATCAGCTACGAATATGAATAATGTATCATGGAACCATGGTTTTTTCTTTGCGTTTTCTATTAGCTTGCCAACGCTGTAATCCGCGTATTTCACTCCGCCAAGCCTGCCACTGTGAGAAGGAATATCAATTCTTCCGTCAGGATAAGTATAAGGGCGGTGATTGGAAGTGGTCATTATAAGATGCAAAAACGGTTTTTTATTGGCGTATGATATATCTGCTTCTTTAAGGGATTGATTGAACATATCCTCATCGCAAATACCCCAGACATTGGCAAAATCTATTTCCTCTTTAGGAACAGAAGTGCGGTCTATTATGTCAAAGCCATTATGTGAGAAAAATTCATTCATATTGTCAAAATAGCCATAGCCGCCATAGATAAATTTAGTGTCATAGCCACGGTCTTTGAAAATAAAGCCAAGTGAGAATAAATTATCATTATGGGGGCGGCGGATAATAGATTGTCCTGGAGTTGGCGGAATAGATAATGTAATAGCCTCCAGCCCTCGTACGGTACGAGTGCCTGTGGCATAATTTTTATTAAAGGAAAGCCCTTCTTTTGCCAATTTATCCAGATTAGGGGTCAGGTTTTCGCTGTTGCCGAATATTCCCATATAATCAGCGCTCATGCTTTCCATAGCTACTAATATAACATTTTTGTATTTTTCCGGCCCTTTTGCCCGTACAATTCTGGTGAGATCTTTGCCATCTTTATTAACAAAATCTACATCGTTATCTTTTTCCCATAATAAATTACGTGCATTATTTATGACGTCCTTTTCTGATTCCATGGCATAAAAGCGTTCATATTTTATTTCATTATGCCAGAAAGCGTAAAATAAATTGTAAATACCATTAGCGGAAATCTCTCCGGCTTGGGCATTGTCTTTCATCTGTGCCTGCTCAATGTCACTTAACCTGTTTAGGGCAACACTTGCGAGAATAACAGCAAGAAAAACCAAAGCGCGGTATTTGATAGTCGGGGTTTCATTTTCCTGTGCCAATGGGAAAATGCGCGTACTTAGCCAGCTAATGAAAATGGCTACTGCAACGATGATGGCAATAACCCAGTATATTGGGTATGATTCCTTGATATTGCCTATAACTTCCTGAGTATAGATAAGGTAGTCAACCGCTATAAAATTGAAACGGGTGGTAAATTCTGTCCAGAATAAATGCTCAGCAACGGAATCAAAAATAAGTCTAAAAGAAAAAATGAAACGTAAG
>CAUJIB010000096.1 GCA_963205245.1 Pseudomonadota bacterium | reverse complement strand
ATTAGTACACGAGCTGAAGCCTGACGTAGGGGAAAACTTAAATCAAATAACTATAGAGGCTAGTGTTGTTAAAAAAAGTCCAAGAACATAGATTTTCTTTCTGACCACACCTTATTAAATAAAGGCAATTTGTAAAATGATCAGGCACTATTAAGAATTAAAACCGTAACAGCTCATTAATCCCAGTTTTGGAACGGGTTTTTTCATCAACGCGTTTTACGATTACCGCGCAATATAAGCTGGGATCTTCATGGGATTTAGCAGGCATAGTACCGGAAACCACTACGCTATAGGCAGGTACGCGCCCATAAATCACCTCGCGGGTTGCGCGGTCAATAATTTTTGTTGATGCGCCGATAAATACGCCCATGGAAATAACAGAACCTTCTTCAACTATTACACCTTCAGCGATTTCACTGCGGGCACCAATGAAGCAATTATCCTCAATAATAACTGGTTCTGCCTGTAATGGTTCAAGCACTCCGCCAATGCCAGTGCCGCCGGAAATATGGCAGTTTTTGCCAATTTGCGCGCAACTACCAATAGTTGCCCAAGTATCAACCATTGTTCCTTCGCCAACATACGCACCGACATTTACAAAGCTGGGCATCAACACCACATCTTTAGAGATATAAGCCGAGCGGCGAACCACTGCACCAGGTAGGGCACGGAAGCCAGCATCACGGAATTCAGTTTCACTCCAACTCCCAAATTTAGTTGGCACTTTATCAAAATAACGCAATGCGCCAGATTCCATAGGCATATTATCATTCAGGCGGAAAGACAATAAAACCGCCTTTTTCAACCATTGATTTACTTGCCATTTGCCATAAATTTTTTCTGCTACACGGTATTTCCCGCTATCTAGGTCGTTTAGTGCAGAGTCAACAGCATTGCGTATTTCACCTTTAGTTTTACTATTTAATTCCGCACGATTTTCCCACGCTTTTTCAATAATATTCTGTATATCTGATGCCATATTTTTTAGTTCCTTTATTATATTTAGCTATCCGCAAATGGAAATTATTGTCGTTTGATTGTGTTTAGTTTTTGCATGCCCAATAATAGTTTGCAATGCTTTTTCTATATACATTGATGAACTATTTTAATCAGGTTTTACAGCATGCTATAAATATTAATATAAAAAACTTTACATGGTTATTGTAATTGCATTATAACATGTACAACAAATACATATTCAATGTATTTGTATGTAAATGACGCTCTGTTTAAGGGATGTTTTTTTTGCATTATACATTGTTTTATATAACTAAAATCTACTTATACCATTAGGGGATTACAAGATGAAATCTTACTATAGACTATGGTTTTTACTTATTACTATCGTTGCAGTTACCTTCGGGATACTGGCTTATTACGGTAACGAAATATACAGAAAAGCTCCGCCGATACCGGCGCATATAATATCAGATGATGGTGCTCTTTCCATCTCTGGAGAACAAATATTAGATGGGCAATCCGCTTGGCAATCAGTAGGTGGGATGCAACTTGGCTCTATCTGGGGCCATGGTTCTTATCAGGCACCAGACTGGACAGCAGACTGGTTGCACAGGGAATTAGTTGAGTGGCTGGAGCTTACAGCAAAAGTTGATTACGGAGTTCCGTATGATAAGCTGAATGATGAGAAGAAAATCATACTGCAGCATAAACTGAAAAAAGAATACCGCCATAATACTTATGATGCTGCGTCAGATACTGTCCATCTTAGCACAAGGAGAGCTCAGGCGATAAAAAATACCGCTGCTTATTATGATGGCTTGTTCAGCGATGATAAAAATTATCAAAGCAAACGTGAGCATTTTGCTATGAAAGAAAACCCTCTGCCTAGCGCAGAAAAAAGACAGCGTCTTACTGACTTCTTTTTTTGGACGGCGTGGGCGGCAGCAACAGAGCGCAGCGACGGTATGGCTACCTATACCAACAACTGGCCGCATGAACCTTTAATTGGTAACGTGCCGACAGCAGAAAATATTTTATGGTCTGTGATAAGCGTTGTTATACTTATTGCTGGGATTGGCGGTTTGATCTGGATATGGTCGTTCCTGCATAAAAAGGATGAAGAAGAAGTTGCGGTTCCGGCAAAAGACCCGATTCTTGCTATAAGCCTGACTGCTTCCCAGAAGGCTCTTGGCAAGTATGTTTTCCTTGTTGCCGCATTATTCATTTTCCAGGTATTTATTGGCGGTTTTACTGCCCATTACACTGTGGAGGGGCAGCGTTTCTATGGTCTTGACCTGTCACAATGGTTTCCATACACCTTAACCCGCACTTGGCATATACAAGCAGCATTATTCTGGATAGCTACAGGATTTCTTGCTGCCGGTTTGTTCCTTGCCCCAGTTATTAATGGTGGGAAAGACCCTAAATACCAGAAACTCGGGGTTGATATATTGTTCTGGGCGCTGGTTGCGGTTGTAGTCGGGTCTTTTACCGGTAACTATCTTGCCATTGCCCAGATAATGCCACCAGAATGGAATTTCTGGCTGGGACATCAGGGTTATGAATTTGTGGATCTGGGACGTTTATGGCAGATCGGTAAATTCGTTGGCATTGTACTGTGGCTATTTTTGATGATGCGGGGAATTGCCCCTGCCCTTAAAAAGGAGGGCGACAAAAATCTTCTGGTGCTTCTTACAGCCTCAGTTGTCGCTATTGGTCTTTTCTACGGAGCTGGCTTCTTCTATGGAGAGCGTACTAATCTTTCTATAATGGAATATTGGCGCTGGTGGATAGTCCATCTGTGGGTGGAAGGATTCTTTGAGGTATTTGCTACCACGTCTCTGGCCTTTATTTTCTCCAGTATGGGGCTGGTTTCCAAGAGGATGGCTACGGCAGCAAGCCTTGGCTCGGCATCGTTATTCATGTTGGGCGGGATTCCTGGTACATTCCATCACATGTATTTCTCCGGCACTACCACTCCAGTAATGGCAGTTGGCGCAACTTTCAGCGCGCTGGAAGTAGTTCCTCTGATTGTGCTTGGCTATGAAGCTTGGGAAAACTGGAAGCTAAAAAATAAAGCTCCATGGATGAATAATCTCAAATGGCCGCTTTTATTCTTTGTGACTGTATCCTTCTGGAACATGGTGGGAGCTGGTGTATTTGGGTTTATGATAAACCCGCCTATTTCCCTTTACTATATTCAGGGACTTAACACTACCGCTGTTCATGCGCATGCTGCATTGTTCGGGGTATATGGTTTCCTTGCGCTTGGTTTCTCCATGCTGGTGCTGCGCTATATCAGGCCGGACATGGTGTTTAATGACAGGTTGATGAAAACATCATTCCTATGGCTTAACGCTGGTATTGTTTTGATGCTCTCTACCAGTCTGATTCCGGTTGGGATATTGCAATTCCATGCCAGCCTTTCCCATGGTTTCTGGTATGCCCGTAGCGAGGAATTCATGCAAACTGACATATTGCAGACCTTACGCTGGATAAGAACTATAGGAGACTTAGTATTCATTGTCGGGGCTGTGGCTTGGGCGATCCAGATTGCTGCCGGAGTTTTCAATATCAAGATTGGAAAGCAAGTTAGGAATCAGGACTTAATAATGCATTAGTAATTAGTAAATCGTCATTGCGGGGAGCTTTGGCTCCGTGGCAATCCAGAATCCTAAACATGTGGAGATAACTGGATTGCTTCACCTTCGGTTCGCAATGACGAAATTTAAGGATTGAGAGGTTATACTAATTCTGAATAATTTTTATACGGTCGTTATCCTGTGAACCGTAGGCGGCACAGTATCTTGTTAAATAATACTGAGATCCTGCGCCTCGCTTTGCTCGCACAGGATGACACATAAATGATAACATGCTGTATAGAAATTATTCATAACTAATATAAATTAGTTAGCAGCCAGCACTTTACCTGCTAGGTACAATGATCCGCAAATGCAAATAATTGCCGGTTGGTTTGTATTTGTTTTCGTGAATTCAATAATTGTTTGCAATGCTTTTTCTATGCTTGGGCAACTCTCTGATTTTATACCTACTGATTGTGCTGCCTGTGCCACTGCTTCGGCTGGCTGGCTGTTTGCTTCTTCGCGGATAATAACTGAACATAAAAACTCGGCATAGGGGGCAAGCTGTTTCAAAAATTCTTTCATATCCTTGCCTTTTATCATACCGCAAACCAGATATATTTTTTTGCTTCTGCTTTGCTCAGAAAGCCATTTTGCCAGTACTTGCCCTCCTTGCGGGTTATGCCCGCCATCCAGCCATAATTCAATTTCCGGCGGCAGTAATTTGCAGTATGGATGATTGGTTAAATGCTGCAAACGCGCTGGCCACATAGCTTTTTGCAGTCCGGTTTTAATATGCTCATCACTAATGTTAAATTGCGGCATTTGCTCTATGCAGGCAATGGCTGTCGCAGCGTTATCAAACTGGTGTTCTCCAGCCAGTGCAGGGTTTAGCAAGATATTGCGGTGGGCTGAAATATAATGATGGTTTTCTATTTTCCACTCCTGTCCTAGCCTGAATAATGGCGCATTAAGAGAGGCGGCTGTTTTTTCCAGTAAAGGCAGTACTTCTTGGAAATCCTGCCTGCCTATTACACAGGGCACACCGCGTTTGATAATTCCCGCTTTTTCAGCTGCAATCTTCTCAATAGTATCTCCTAAGAATTCAGTGTGATCCATGGAAATCGGGGTTATGGCTGTGAGCAATGGTTTTTCTATAACATTGGTCGCATCCAGCTTTCCGCCCAACCCCGTTTCAAGCAATAAAATATCAGCTGGTTTTTCAGAAAATGCTACAAAAGCTGCGGCGGTTATTGCCTCAAAAAACGTTGCCTGCTGTTGGTTCAGGGCTGGCGAAATATGGCGGAATATTTTTTCAATATTGGCATTTTCAATTTCTTTGCCCTGCAATAAAATCCTTTCTCGGAAATGCACCAGATGTGGGGAAGTATAGCGGTGGACACGGTATCCGGCTGTTTCAAAAATTGCATGCATATAGGCAAGTAATGAACCTTTGCCATTTGTTCCCGCCACATGCACCACGGGCGGCAAGCGCTTCTGCGGATTGCCGAGTATCGCAAGCAGCCGCGCCATCCTATCCAGTGACAGGTCAATCCCCGCCATCAGCGGATGTTGCAGACGTTTCAAAAACTGTTCAATTATATCGCTCATAATACCTCCAACTTATGCCTACGCACATTATGCACCCGTAGGTAATCCACGCTATTTTCTGCCAGAAATTGTGAAATTTCTATGGTTGCATCATCACCAGTCTCTTTGCCCATGAAGGACTTCCGTGAATGTCCGATAAGTATAGACACACCAAGTTCTTTGAATCTGGCAACATTTTTAATTATCACCAGTGACTGCTCAGCGCTTTTACCAAAACCAATGCCTGGATCAAAAATGATCCTATCACGGCTTATCCCTGCTCTTCCTAGCTCGGCAAAGCGCTCCTTTGCCCAATCAAGTAATAACTGCACAGGATCGTAACCTAGCGGCAAAATGATATTTTTATCGGCAGGCACGCTGAGCGAATGCATCACCACTAATTTACAGTTGGAATTTCGTACAGCCTCAATAATTTCAGGATTAGCAAAACCGGAAACATCATTTATCCAGCTTGCCCCTAGTAAAAGAGCTTTTTTAGCTGTCCCTGCATAGCGTGTATCAATACTGATAGGTACAGAAATTTTGCCTAATCCAGCAAACACAGGCTCAATCCGTCTCCATTCTTCTTCCTGTGAAATGGCTGTGGCATTGGGACGGGTGGATTCTGCACCAATATCTATAATATCAGCTCCCTCTGCTATTAACCGCTTAATATTAGCAATAGCTGCCTGTGGTAAAATATTTTCTCCACCATCAGAAAACGAATCAGGTGTTACATTAATAATACCCACCAGTTTTGGTTTAGTAATTTTCTTAATATTGCTAGCAGGCAGATTTGCCGATAATTCTTTTATTGTTTTCTTTATTATCGGATGAATCCATTCTGGTACAATTTCTGCAAATGGTACAAGGGCAAAATCACGTTTGAGCAATTCTTTGTGCGGTATTGATAAATTTTCTTCCTCTATTATCAAATCTTCCATTGCTAAAATATCAATATCAATTTCACGGGGACACCAATGACCAATTTTATTGCGCCCTAATTTTTTCTCTATTTGTTTTACAACCCTTAAAAGATCGTGTGGAGCTAAACTGGTTGCTCCAGCTATTGCCATATTACAAAAGGGCGTATTCCACTCTGGCGGTGCGTTTTCCGGCAGCAAAGCTTCTGATTCATAAATTGAAGAAATATGGATATTTTCAATATATTCAGCCAGTTCAGCTATAGCTTTGCGCAGATGGTTACGCCGGTTGCCAATATTACTTCCTAGACCTAATATTACTTCAAATTTTTTCATTTTCACCTTATAAAGCTAAGTTAAATGTAACTCAACCGCGTTTTGATAAAGAAAAAAATATGACCTATGCTATTTTTAACAATAAACTGATAAAAACAGAGGAAATATATATTTCTCCGCAGGATCGCGGTTTCCGGTATGGTGATGGTGTTTTTGATACATTGTTGGTAAGGAATGGTAAAATCTATCAACTTGCATGGCACTTAAGGAGACTGGAAGATGGCCTGAAAGCTATTAAAATAAATTTTATGATTTATGAATTGGAATCTTTGTGCCAGCAATTATTAGATGCAAATAAAGTTACTGATGGTTTGCTTAGGATTCAGATAACCCGTGGCGTGGGCGGACGCGGATACTTACCAGAAGAAGGCCGCAATGTAACGTTATTGATTGAAGCTATAGATAAGCCAAAATCGCCATCAACCCCAGCAACTCTTTGGCAAAGCAGTTACCAGAAAATATCTAGACAAGCTTTGCCGGTACAGTTCAAACTTTGTCAGGGACTCAATTCTACTCTTGCCCGTATGGAGGCTACAGAATATAAATGTTTTGACTCTTTACTGCTCAACGAAAAAAATGAAATATGCGAAACCAGTTCTGCTAATATTTTTTGGTTCAAGAATGGAGAGTTATATACTCCAGCACTTGATTGTGGTGTATTAGAAGGAAGCATCCGTACTGCGGTAATTCGTCTATCACCATTTAAGGTTCACAAGGTGGCAGCAAATATAGACGAACTTAAAAAAGCTGAATCTGTATTTATTACCAATGTGGCGTGGAAAATACTGGCTGTTTCCGAACTAAAACCAATAGATATAAAATGGCAAAGCGAAGACCTGTCATCACAAATCCTCGCTTTGCTAGAAAATGATATTAAAAAAGCTATTTCTTAGGCAATTTTGAATCTATAAATTTAGAAATACTTAGAAAATCTTTTTCCCCGTTATACGCTTCTCCACCTATGTAAAGATAAGGAGTGTGAGGGACCTTAAGATCATCCATGGCTTGTTTTTTAACCACCAAAGCTTTTGCTTCAAGCTCATTATTGCTGATGCACTCCAAGAATTGTTCTTTGCTAACACCGCCAATTGCAGCGATTTTTTCTAAACCTTCCTGCCAGTTACCATCAAACGCCCATTTGCTTTGGGAATCAAATAGAACCTTATTAAATAAATAATATTTCTCTGCCCCACCCTGTTCAGCTACACAATTAACCAGCATTGCCCCTCTGAAGGCTGGTTCATTAAGCGGGAATTGACGTAGGACAAATCGTATTTTTCCGGTATCTATATAGTTTTTCTGTATATCCGGCATTATAGTAGTATAAAACATAGCGCAATGCGGACAGGAAAGAGAAGCATATTCTATCATAACAACAGGTGCATCTTTTTGTCCTAGCACATAATCAGAAGGAAGCGGTGCATCTGCAATCAATTTATTGGTGAGAACTCCTTCTGGTGCTTTTATAGCTTCTTTCACTGCTTGTGCTTGAGTTGCTGGTGTAGACGAAACTCCAGCAGTACTAGAAGCAGGAACATCTGCAGCAAAAGAAGAAGACGCAAAAAATGTGGTTATTATGACAGTGGCGGCCAGTAATTTTTTCATAGGAATCCCTTCTTAAAAAATGAAAAAACAATACTCGCATTATCAGTAAGTTTTATTTATTATGCAATCATAAAATTTCAAATCCAGATTACAAATTATCCATAATTACCAACTGAAATATGCAGCCTGCGAATAAAAAATCCCTAGAGTTACCTTTCTATAAATTAGCAGAGATAAATTGGTTTATAGTTCTGATAATGGGAATTATTGTAGCTATTGGGCTGGCCATGATGTTTTCAGCTGGAGGTGGAGAAGACAGTTTGTTTTTCACACAACAGCTAACCCGCTTTATATTTGCTTTTGTAGTGATGCTGATAATTGCAGTTCTCCCGTTACAAATGCTAATGGATTATGCTTATCTTTTTTATTTTTTATGCCTAGTAGTCTTAATTGGAGTGGACATCACCGGTCATATCGGGATGGGGGCAAAACGCTGGATGAAGCTTGGTGGTCTGAACCTTCAGCCGTCAGAATTTATGAAACTTGCAGTTATACTGGTGCTTGCGCGTTATTTCCATAAACTACATCCTACAGATATAAAACACATCCAATTCATGATTATACCACTGATACTGATTGCACTGCCAGCAATTTTTATTCTGCGCCAACCGAATCTAGGAACAACTTCTATATTGATTGGTGTGGGGTTAGTGATGTGTTTTCTTGCCGGACTACAATGGAGATATTTTATTGGGGCAGCAGTTGCTGGGGTTTCTATTTTACCTATTGTCTGGCATTTTATGCATGATTACCAAAAGCGGAGGGTTCTAACATTTTTAGATCCGCAACAAGACCCGCTTGGTGCTGGTTATAACATACTGCAATCAATAATTGCCATTGGTTCTGGTGGTTTTTTAGGCAAGGGCTATCTGCAAGGCTCACAAAGCCAACTTAATTTTTTGCCGGAGAAACATACAGATTTTATTTTTACAATGCTTGCCGAAGAATTCGGTTTTTTAGGCAGTATGATTTTATTATTGTTATATATAATATTACTGGGGGCAGGAATGATGGTTGCGCTGCGTAGCCGTAGCAATTTCGGCTCAATGGTAGCTGGTGGAGTTGTTGCACTATTATTTATCCATATATTAATTAACTGCGCTATGGTTATGGGGATGCTACCTGTGGTTGGTGTTCCGCTACCGCTTATGTCTTATGGCGGCAGCATTATGTTTTCTAGTGTATTTGCTATCGGATTGTTGATTAATGCTTACGTGCACCGCGATGAGCTGCCAGTAAGGAAACTCAATATAAGAAGGTAAGTTATTTTACTGCTTTTGCCATTAAGTAATGATCGGCAAGAACGCAGGCAAGCATCGCCTCACCTACCGGTACTGCGCGAATACCAACACAAGGATCATGGCGACCTTTAGTGCGTATGGTAGTATTATTGCTATGGATATCAATGGTATCTACTTCATTCAAAATAGAGCTGGTGGGCTTTACGGCAAAGCGCGTTACAATATGCTGCCCCGTTGAAATTCCACCCAATATTCCACCAGCATGGTTAGAGTCAAAAATAACTTTACCATCTTTTGAAAGACGCATACAGTCAGCATTATCTTCACCACTTAAAGCCGCACTGGCAAAACCATCACCAATTTCTACTGCTTTTACCGCATTTATGCTCATCATTGCGTTTGCAATATCTGCATCCAGTTTTTTATAAATTGGCGCACCAAAACCAACTGGAACTCCTTCTGCTACCACTTCAATTACTGCGCCAATAGAAGAGCCGTTTTTACGGATAGTATCTAATTTTTCTGCCCAGCGCGCTGCCGCCTGTGCATCGGCACACCAAAATGGATTTTTTTCAATTTCAGCCAAGTCATATAGCTCGCGGTTAATTTTATCATTACCCATCTGCACCATTGATCCACGGATAATAATATTATTTCCAAGGATTTTTCTGGCAATAGCCCCTGCTGCAACACGCATTGCCGTTTCCCGAGCAGAAGAACGCCCGCCACCGCGATAATCCCTGATACCATATTTTTGCCAGTAAGTATAATCGGCATGCCCTGGACGGAATTTATCTTTTATTTCTGAATAATCTTTAGATTTCTGGTCTTCATTGTGAATTATTAGTGAAATGGGAGTACCGGTGGTTTTTCCTTCAAAAACACCTGATAGGATTTTTACTGTATCACTTTCCTGACGTTGAGTAGTATAGCGCGACTGGGCGGGCTTACGTTTATCCAACCAGATTTGAATATCTTCCTCACATAGATCAATAAGTGCGGGAACACCATCCACAACGCAACCTATCGCTTCGCCGTGACTTTCTCCCCAACTTGTAAAACGAAATAAATGCCCGAATGTATTGAATGTCATAATCACGGATGACAGACAACAGATCTCAGGTGACTAAGAAAATCTCTTGTCTCTGCTATCAGTCATCCGTTATCCAATTACTCCTAAGCAGCTTCTTTAAGTGCTTCCGCAGCAGCGGCAACTTTAGCACGAAGCAATTTCATCAGTTTATCGTTCGCTGTTTTATAGTCAGTGCCTTCACAAGCCGCCAACTCACCAACTAAACGGGAAAGAGCTGATTCATAAATCATGCGCTCGCTATAAGAACGCTCTGACTGGTCAACATTCTGGTGCAAATCACGAACAACTTCGGCAATGAACAATATATTGCCGGAATTGATTTTTGTTTCATATTCCTGAGCGCGACGACTCCACATACCACGGCTGGTACGAGCGCGGCTTTTCAATGTAACAAATACTTTTTTCATCTGCTCGGTAGAGCTAACTGGACGTAAACCGGCAGCAGAAGCGCGAGATAAAGGAACACGCAGGGTCATTTTATCTTTTTCAAAAGAAATTACCAGCATGCGTAGCTCAATATCGCCAATCATCTGAGTTTCTTCTGCCATGATTTTACCAACGCCATGAGTTGGGTAAACGACATGATTGCCAACTTTATAAAGGGATTTTAGCGGAGTCACTTTAGTAGGAGCAGCTTTTTTATCAGTTGTTTTTGCAGGAGAAGCTTTTACAGCCACTTTTTTTACAGAAGCAGTCACACCCCTAGCTACTGGCTTAGATGACTGAGCAGCCTTTGCTTGGGCAATTGTAATTTTCTTTTTAATATTTTTCTGTGGCATAGATGTTCCTACAAATTATGAGGTTTAAGTCATTGCTGGTTACATTACCATATATAGTGTATTTAAGATAATACACCCACTATAAAATGATGCAAAACCAAAAATCGTGTTACAATCTATCATATTTTTAATGAAAAAGAAAGGATTTATTTATAATTTATTATTAATTATAGATAAATTGCGAACATCTCATTAAGATATTAATTTATCTATATTTTTTTGTTACGCTCGCTTCGCAGCGAAAAATCATGCTTTCGGATGATTTTAATACAGATTGCTGCATATATTTAATGCCATTTTTTTATAAATATCAACGTAAGCCCCGCTATAACTCACCCCTGAATCGCTGGCTTCCCGTAAACTACTATCAATAGGGACGTTACCAAGTAACGGAATAGAAAACTCATCTGCTAATTTTTTGCCTCCACCTTCACCAAAAATAGTTATTTTATTGCCGACTGCATCAATAAAATAACTCATATTCTCAATTATTCCCAGCAATTCCACACCTGTTTTTTGGAACATCTGAGCGCATTTTCTAGCGTCCATTGTTGCCACTTCCTGCGGTGTAGTAACGATTATTGCCCCCGTTAAAGGGACTTGCTGCACCATGCTTAAATGTATGTCCCCTGTTCCCGGCGGCATATCCACCAGTAATAAATCCAATGGTTTTTGAGGAGTGCCCCAACGCGTCATCCTGAGTAACTGATGCAAAGTTTTGCTAATCATTGGTCCGCGTAATATTGCTGCCTGTTCCCCTGTAATATATCCCATGGAATTAGTTTTTATCCCATATCTCTCATGCGGGATCATTTTGCCATCTATAATTGCAGGCTCACCAGCCAGAGATAACATCCTCGGAATGGAAGGCCCGTAAATATCGGCGTCCAATAACCCAACATTTTTTCCCAAGCCAGCAAAGGCAATGGCAAGATTCACTGCTGTAGTGGATTTTCCTACCCCACCTTTGCCAGAAGCTACAGCAATAACGGTTTTTACATTTTCTACAGGGGTTAAATTCCACTGCGCCCGCTCACGGGGCTGAGTGTAGCCGGTTTTAGGTGCAGGTGCGATCGGTTCAGCATTCTGTGCGGTAAGAACCGCTGTTACTGATTCTACACCCGCGATAGAAAAAACTGCCTTTTCACAGGCTTCACGAAGATAGGATTTTTTATCCTTGTCCTGCGGGGTTATAGTTATTAAAAACCCGACTTTACCATCTTTTATTATCACTCCGGAAATCATTCCTGATGTGACAACATCCAGACCAGTTTCATTATCAATTATTTGAGAAAGTTTATCTAAAATCAGCTGTTTTGAAATTTGTGTCATAATTTTTAATTATAAATTCAATTATATAAACTTGAAATTCACTACATAATAGCCTTATATAAC
>CAUJIB010000095.1 GCA_963205245.1 Pseudomonadota bacterium | reverse complement strand
TGATAACTGTTTCATATATATATATCGTAGGAATTTATGAAACCGAATAACAATGCGGATTATACACTGGTAATGGGACAGTTGGCACAAGTATGCCAAGCCTATGCTGATACAGAAATTATTTATTACAATGGTGAAATTAATCGGAAAGATGCCACAAATTTTATAAATAAGGTTCCATCATCACCAAATTCCAAGGCTATATTACTTCTTGAAACTCCAGGGGGTGATGCAGATGCCGCATATAAAATAGTTCGTCATCTTCAATGCAACTTTCAACACATTACCCTCTTTGTTGCTAATTATTGCAAAAGTGCGGGAACACTTATTGCTTTTGGTGTAGACCAAATCAAAATGACTGACCAAGGCGAGCTTGGTCCCTTAGATGTGCAGCTTAACAAGGCGGATGAAATTGGTGCCCTCACCTCGGGGCTAAATACCAGTGATGCCTTGGATATGTTGATTTCAAAAGCACAAACCACTTTTGAGGCTATGATGATAGGATTCCGCGTAAGGAGTCGATTGCAAATATCCACTAAAATGGCTGCCGAAATTGCTACCAACCTAACAACTGGACTACTCTCACCTGTTATATCAAAAATTGATCCTATTTATATGGCAGAGACACAACGTAGCCTTTCTATTGCTAATGAATATGCCACAAGGCTAAATAGGGGAATTATAAAAGACGGTGCCGTAGGTAAATTAATTTATGGCTACCCTTCGCATGGCTTTGTAATTGATAGAAAAGAAGCCTCTGAATTATTTGAGAATGTAGTTTCGCCAGATAAAAATGATGAATTCCTAATAAACTTTTTACCTTTTAGTGTGTATCGTTTGAAAGATGTGCGATATATTGAAACAGGTGATGGTGAAGCTACTATTTTCAATATATCTAAAGGTGTCAGAGAATATGAACTCAATAGCCAGAAAGCCGCTCATGAACTACAGCCCCAGCCAGCCAAAAACGCCACAGACGGCACAGGAGAGAACGATAAGGGTAATGGAAGCGACCAGAATAATGACGCAAAGTCAGAGTCTGTCAAAGTCGCCCATCTTGTCGAAGTCAAACCTGCCGTTTCAAGGTCAAAAAGAAAATAAATAAGATTTATCGCTAGGCGTTGGTCTTGTCTTTTTCTTCATTAACACTGAAGCCTAATTTCGGTGGTAAATCTGTCATTGCATAATGCACAAATTGCTCACCCAAAGAAGTTAGTTCGTATGGGTCTTCCCTGTCAAAAGCAGAGGTTGCGGCTTTAGGTCCACTACTTTTAGTGCTTCTTCCTGCCTGTGATTGTATCATAAAATTCCCATACGCATCTTTTTCTTTATGCTGGCGTATAATACCACCTGTAGATAAATCACGGAATAATAATTTATACAGATCAGCTTCGGCAGAATCTTCCCGCACTTTATCTTTGCCGATTTTCTCCCACACTCCACCACGAGTTATGCCTTTGGAGTTATAAATTGCGCCTATGACGGTAAAATGAAGCGTAGAATATTTATGTATCCATTCAATAAATAGGCTTACAACATCATCACTCGTAATATTTGTTGAAGCTGCGTTACTTAAAAGATTCCTGATTAAAATACGCTTGTCTTCGCTATCTATCTCCGACCAATTTCTAAAAGCCTTTTTCAGTAGGGCTTGGTATTCATTGCTTTCAAATCTTTCTCGTACAGTCATATCTTGTGCATCAAGCCGTGCAAAAATCTCAGCCAGTGTTTTCTTTTGTTCTCCAATTTCATCTTTAATACGCATGAGATATTCTTCAATAATATCATTAATTTTTTCTTGATCGCGTTCCGACCAAGCACCTGCAACCGCTGAGAGCAGGCCACCCACAGCCGGAATACCACCGCTTATTTGCAGCAATCCTCGGATAATTTTACCTGTATTCCCACTGTCAGGAAGGAGGGAATCGTCATTTTTAGCCATAAATATACCGTATGTAGCAATTGATAAACATATGAAGATATTACTACATGGATAGTTGGTTACAAGAAATTTAACCTATTCCGCTTGTTATTCCAAAATTACGTAATTAATATGCCTCTTGTGAGCACGTAAGTGTTCTGGGGCTTCAAAACCTCTCAAGTAACGGGTCTATGCGTCCGCCGAAACGTGATGCTGCTTTCCTGCCGTATGGCTGGGAGGCGGCAGTGTATGTCCAAGCCTCGCGGCTAAAGATTGCCGCGCCGTTTACTTGCGGTTTTGAACTCCCAGTCACCAGCATGATGCTGGTGACTTTCACTTAAAAGGGGGAGTCAAATATGAACCATAAAATTACTTTAGGATTGATCGTAACATTGCTTTCTGGATGCTATTCGCCAGCGGCAGAGATGTCACCACAGCAAATATCTATGATGTCTGATATGCAGCTATGCCAGTTAAAAAACAGCTATCCGTGGGAACAAAACACTGAAATAGAAATAGGTCGCAGAAATCTTAATTGCGATCCCGCCTACAATGAGTGCTTAAGCCAAGGGCACAGACCTAACAGCCCTGCCATGGCGATGTGCATAAAACAGGTTAGAGAAAATTGGGCACTGCAACGAGAAGTACAGAAAAAAGATGCTCAATTACAGCAACAGCAGGTGCAGCAAAGCAATGAAAGAATGTGGAATAATATTTTAGAAAAATCTCGTCCGCCACGGCAACAAGTTATTCAGGGTGGTGGTAGCACTATAATTCAGCAATATTAGAATTAAAGAATTCTGAATTATATTTTTGGGATTTTTTCTTAATGGTTGGTTAGTCGCGCAGGATAAATGCAAAAAAGTGGGGGGTAAATATTTCCCCTAATTGCAGGAATTGGCAGTCACTCTATGTTCCGTTGGTATCTAGGGAGCAATTACGCACTCTAGAAATCTACAGAAAGAGAGCTGGTTATGACTATGAATACAGAAAAATTCCTGACACAGGATGATGTGGCTGCATTGTGGAATATTTCCACAAATACGCTTAGAAAATGGCGATGGGAAGGCAAAGGTCCCAAGTTCGTGAAACTTGGTGCGCGTGTTGTTTATCGTGAATCGGATGTACTGGCTTATGCATCGGCAAATATAAAGAATTCCACTGCTAAAGCGGAGGTTTTGCCATGCTACAGCTAATAAAAAGCCCCGATACTTGGCGGCGGTTCGGGGCTTTGATTCCTTCTTGCGAAAAGAAGCATTCCTCTTGCATATCTTTTATCATAGCCAAAATCAAGGCATACAGCACACTTAGATACTGGTGGTGCTAGTATGGGAAGAAAATCTCTTGATTTTGCCGCTATTGAAAAAGCAGCAATGGCTAATATTCAAACTATCGTTTGGCAAATACTGCCTCGCGGTAAAATATCAGGTCATGAATATATTTCATTAAACCCTCGGCGTGCTGATAAGCATATAGGCAGCTTTAAAGTCAATATGCGAACAGGTAAATGGGCTGATTTTGCGTGTGGTGATCGTGGCGTTGGTATTATTTATCTTGTAGCATATGCCTGTAATGTTTCCGCGTATGAAGCTGCTGAACACCTTGCCAAGCAATTGGGCGTAGGGGGTGTGCAACATGACTAACTTACAAGATATTGTTTTAGATAAACCAGTGGCGGCAATGGTCGCCGCCACTGATCTCGATACTCTATGGGAAAATATTACGCCTATACCGGCAGATGCTCCAAAACCTAATTTTATACATTCGCGGCATGGTAAGCCTTCCTCAAATTACACTTACAGAAGCAAAGAAGGTATTATTCGCTATATTTGCCGATATGATTTGCCAGATGGTTCCAAACAGTTTTGCCCAGTTACTCTATGGCAAAACAAGGAAACAGGCGAGTTTGAATGGAAGAAAAAAGATATTTCTGCGCCTAAATCGCTTTACGGTTTAGAGTTGCTATACTCGATGCCTGATATGCCGGTTATTGTGACTGAGGGGGAAAAAGCATGTGAGGCGGCAAGAAAACTATTGCCGGATTATATTGTAGTCACTTCAAGCGGCGGTAGTAAAGCTGCTGATAAATCAGATTGGAGCGCCCTAAAAGGCAGGAAAGTAATTATCTGGGCGGATAATGACGATGCTGGGAAACATTATGCTGATGATGTTTGCAAGGCACTATATGCGGCTGATGTGGTTGCGGTTCTTATGGTTCCCACACCTGATGCTGTAAAACGCGGGTGGGATGCAGCGGATGCGGTGCAGGAAGGATGGAGTGAAGAAAAGGCACTATTCTATATTCAGCAAGCGAAACCTCTGCGCCCACGTTCTGATATTCCAGCGCATTATAGAAATAAAGAGGGGTATCTATATTATATTGATCCTAACGATGATAAACCAGCATTGAAAGTATCTACATTTGTTGAAGTAGCGGCATATACCCGCAATGCAAAAGGTGAAAATTGGGGACGTTTGCTGAAATGGTTGGATGCAGATGGTGTATCTCATGTATGGGCGATGCCTATGGAGCTGTTAAAAGGTGATGGTGGCGATGTAATCGGCTATTTAATGGATAAAGGGGTAAGGATATTTCCTAGTAAAAACGATAAGCAGCTTTTTTTGCGCTACATAATGGCAAGTGAGCCTATTTGGAAAGCTATAAGTGTTGATAAAACCGGCTGGCATGGCAATAATTTTGTACTACCTAATAGCGTTATTCCCCATTCCGATGAAATTTACCTGCAAAGTGACTTTAATTTGGATTATCCATTTCACTGTGCCGGTACTTTGCAGGAATGGCAGCAACACTTAGCCGTATATGCAAAAGGTAATTCTAGGCTGATCTTGGCGTTATGTACGGCTTTTGCCTCTCCATTGTTGAATATAACAAATAGCGAGGGTGGCGGTTTTCATTTTCGTGGTTCCAGTTCGATAGGAAAAAGTACCGCCCTATTATCTGGTAGCGCAGCTTGGGGCGGTGGGGAC
>CAUJIB010000094.1 GCA_963205245.1 Pseudomonadota bacterium | reverse complement strand
GTGGGGACACTCCGTACATACAACAATGGCGTTCCACTGCTAATGCTCTTGAAGCTACGGCGGAAGCGCACAACGATAGTTTGCTATGTCTTGATGAATTCGGGCAGATAGACGGAAAAGAGGCTGGTGATGTAGCCTATATGCTTGCTAATGGCAGCGGTAAAAACCGTATGCGTAGTAAAGGTGGCTTGCGCAACAAGCTCAAATGGAAATTACTGTTTCTTTCCAGCGGTGAAACTTCGTTGGAAGCAAAATTAGCGGAAGCTGGTAAAAAAACTTTTGCCGGTATGGAAACACGATTTGTTGATATTCCCGCTGATGCTGGCACTGGTTTTGGCTTATTTGAAAATATTTTTGATTTTGAAAGCTCTGCTGCTTTTGCCAAGCATTTGAGCGAGGCTTGCAAAAATTATTATGGTACAGCTATACGCTCATTTATAGAGAATCTTGCTCAAACGGAATGGGAAGAAATACGCCATGATTGCCGCATATATCGGAGCGAATTTACCAATATATACACGCCGGTTGGTGTGGATAGTCAGGTAAAACGTGTTGTTGATCGGTTTGCGCTGATTGCAGCGGCAGGGATGCTTGCAAAGCGTTTTAGCATTATCTCACTTACACAAGATGAAATATTTGCCGGATTATCTAAATGTTTAAAAGACTGGTTATCAAATAGAGAAACAGGAGGTGATTTAGAATTATATAAAGGTACACAACAGGTAATACGGTTTTTTCACCAAAATATTAACCGATTTTCTGAAATAATACGCGGTCATAAATCGGGTGATATTTTAGACGAAAATAAAAATTATTTTGCATCAATTGGTTACAAAAAGAAAAATGATGATGGAAAATGGGATTATTTTATTACTCTCGAAAATTTTAAAAAAGAAATATGCAAAGGGTATGATTACAGAACAATTGCACATGAGCTAATAAGGTTAAAATTATTGTTACCTGATGGTAAACGTCTTAATAAAGTGGTTCGTATTGATGCTATGTCAGAGCAAATGAGGCTAATGCATTTTACACCGGCTATTATGGACGATCTTACTGATACGGTGGTAATGTAGTGTTGCTATGGTAACAACGGTACCAGTGGTAACAGGAAGAAAAATTTTATTATTTTCTATAGGTTAGAAAATTCTCTACTGTTACCACTATAATTTTAAAACGGTAACAGCGGTAACAACTGGTACCATTGTTACCATCCGCCTGCGTAAATGGTAACAGCGTTGCAAATAAAATATGTGATGTATTTCAGGATGTTATTTTTTATGTTACCATCGGTACCAACGGTACCGTTATTTTTGTAGATAACCCATTCCTAAAATAAATCCTAGAGCGGTAGTTATAAGCCATTTATGGTTATCAATTATATATTGTAGTATGCGCCTACCGATCTTTTTTAGGTATTGGCGCAAGCCAATATATTGCAAAAGAGTATCTCCGTGTTCCCTGTGCTTTAGAACATAGCCTAATATAGCGTCATCTTTAAAATCCATTCCGTACCAAAGTCCACACCACCATTTAATTAACGGTCGTATTGAATTCCAAAACCATTTTTTAAGCGGAGAACGTACAATTTCTTGCCACCATATTGCTTTTAACAACCAGTCTTTATGAGGAGAAAACTGCCAAGTTCCTTGAGGGGTTACAGAGGCGGCATATCTATTCCTGCATGTTTTGCTGTGAGCCTTTACCGCTATCTTAAATTCTTTTAATTGCTTGTTTTCGGCTTTTTTAATTTTCTCAAAATAATGCATTAAATTGCCGTTGCTGGATTGTTTAATGAATTGATCTAAATCGAACAACATAACTATTCCTGTATTTTACTATATAAATCCAGATCATAGATGAAATTACGGACAAAATAAACAAATTCCCATTGCCTTTTTTTATCACGCTGAATTTTTGCAATAAAATCACGGGAATTTGAATATTCTTGATTTAATATTTCAATAATTATGGGTTTTATTTCTATACCTATTTTCTCAAGATTATTTTCCTGCACAAATTGAATTTCGGTTTTTAGTAAATTAATTGAATTCCTAAAAATATTTTCAAATAATTCTTGTGATTTTGCTGTACGGTTAGGCACTTTTCGATAATTTGCGGCTAATATGAATAATTTTCCATGCTGGATAATATCCATGAAAATTAAAATAGAAGCGTATTTCTTATACTTGATTTCAGTAAAATAATATTTTTGTAAATTATTGGAAAAATAAGGATAGGTTTCTTTCCCGTCCGTTTCATTAAATCCATAAATTTTATCTGCGTGGGTAAATGCTTGCCGCTTTGTCATTCCCTTCTTAATAAGAAAATAAATTAATTGGCAGCATCTAATACGCTGCTCATAATCATGTTTTATTTTTCTGCCGGATTTCCAATTATTATAAATGATTTCTTGCAGCCAATTAACATTGCTGCCGGTTTCACGTCTGAAATACATACACAGCTCGGAAATAGCATCTTCTGCTATTTCCTTAATATTTTGATCGAGTGGATTTTCAGATTTAGGTGCAGAAAAATCTGTCTTTAATTTCTTTCGTAATGCATCCAATTTTTTTACAGATTTATCTCTGTTGCTTGGTAATTCTTGTTTTCTGTCTATATCAGAAATACCTTTTTCTGCCGCCATTTCCCCTAAAATAGTCGCTTTCGGCATGTCATCAAGCGTCATAGCAATAATTTCATCAAGCGTTTTTTGTGATTTTTTATTTGCCATGCATCAGTTTTCTTTCTTATTTTCAATCGCTAGGTTAAATCTTTCGCCAATAGTATCAGCAGCACGTTTTGCTTGAACATCCGCCATGTGAGCATAACGCTGTGTGGTGTGTAATTGTGTATGACCAAGTAGCTTACCTATCTCTGATAGTGATAAACCGGATTCAATACCTTGCGAAGCGTAACTATGGCGTAAATCATGCATACGGAAATCATTTAATTTAGCTTTGTACCTGACAACATCCCATGTTTTTCGTGGATATGCCAGTGGCTTATTTCTATGTACTGGACTTGGTAAAATATATGGATTCTTCGATATTTTAGGCAGATTTTCTAGTATTGTTATTACAGGATCACTTAGATAAATGGTGCGCCGCCCTGTTTTTGAATCTGGTAATTCTATAGTTTTGCGCTTAAAATCCACCCATTCCCATTTTGCTGTGCGTATTTCGCTTCCCCGCGCTCCTGTCATCCACAGCAGCCGGATAAACGCAATTGCGTAAGGATTTTCTGTATTAGCTGCTTCCAGCTCACTGAGCGTATTAAAAAGCCGCTTAATTTCCTCATGTGATAGATAACGCTCTCTAGGCGTTTCCGTGTATTTTTTTACATATCGTACAGGATTAGTTCCTTCGCCACGGATTTCCCATTTCTCGGCAAGAGAGAACATTTTTGAAAGAACAGAACGTACATGATTTGCCAATACTGGCGTTCTTTTTAGGCTTAAATGTAACTTTTCTATATCATGCTTAGTTATGTCTCTTGCATACAAATTGCCTAATTGGGGCTTTATATTGTTATCAATGTAGCGTTTATCATCATAAATACTGCTTTTCTTTTTATAGATTTCGGAATGTTCTTTTATATATTTTTCACATAATTGCGAAACAGTAAGGGCTGTTTTATAGGCGTTCCTTTCTGCCATAGGGTTAATGCCGGAGCGAACCTTTATATATAATTCTTCTGCCAGTTTCCGTGCCTGTTGTAAGGTAATCAATCCGTGTGTGCCGATAGTGGCTTTTCCCTGCCTTCGTGATTTTAGGCGATATTTATATATGTAAACCCGTTTACCTTTGGGGGTTATCTTGATACCAAAACCTGTTTGTTTTATATCCCATACCGTATATTCTTTTTCGAAAGGTTGTAGTTTTTCGATATAGTTCTTTGTCAGGTCTTTTCTCATATCTTCGCTTTCTTGATAAGTACCAGCTAGGTACCAATGCTTAGAAATTGTGATAGACCGCAAATAACTTAAATGTCAAACAAGCTATTGTTATATATACATTTATATCTTTCTAGTGATTTTTGTAAATTACTTTACAATTAGGCAATTAATAACTTAAAATCCCTCGATCGCAAGGTTGTGCCGGTTCGAGTCCGGCCGCGAGCACCAATTATATATTTAATATGGATTCCCATTAACTCCCATTGAGTCCTAATCAGCCACCAGCCTAGACTTTCAATGGATTCCCTTTTTCTCCTCAATACCTATCAATTCCCCCTATTGCCTTTTTTTTGCGAATAAATTACGAATAGCGTTGCGAATAAAAAGGCAAAGCAATAATCGTTAGGCTGTTTGAAATTCCTACCGGCACATGGATGGCGTTGAGGAGCTGACATCCATATTGGTTTTATACCCCGCTTTGTTTAGTGCGATAAATGCTTTGCGGACAGAGTCTTCGGAATCAAATTCTATTTCACCATTCGTGGTCACATTCCAATATTCATAGGTCTGTGCAGACGTGCTTTGTTGGTTGACCTGATTTTTGAACTGTTTCAAAGTGAATTTAATATCTAGATCCTGCAACAGCTTTAATATTGCTTTTTGCTCTTCAGCACTGGCAGTGGTTACGTTTTCCAAGCTCAAATTATCAAGTTGTTTTCGGATTGAAATGAGATATTTGCTAACAGGGGCGCAATGATCAGACTTGCGGGTGATGACTCCTTCCAAGGAATCTGCAAATGCAGGCGGACTCAGCAAGATAACAATGAGTAGAAGGTAATAAGGCATATTAAAGGTCTCCGTGAATGTAACTGCCATCAGGACATAGCCGGATGGTATTTATGGACAGGGTGATATATGGCTCTTGCGCGAATGCATGTAGCGATCCGTAGGCACTTTCATCATGTATGACAATATAGCTCTGACTCCAACTGGCCTGAAAAACCGGCTGCTTGGAGGGGGGGCTTTCCTTCACCCTGTAGCTTCGCTCAGTTACCGACGTATAGGCGTCATAGGTTCTGAAGGTTTCTAAATTTGCCTGCTTAAATGCGACTATAGCCTTACTACTCATTTTGTCTATACCAGCTAGTGCTGCTTTATCCGATTCAAATGATGCTGTGAACAGTAAGCCAACCATGCGTTTGTCAGGCTGTGGGATGCATTTTGCTTCATAGGCAAGACGAGTGTCACGCATTTTCTTCAGACCATTTAGGTCTTGATCTTTCAATGCAGGGAATGCTTCTTTCATGCTTTCAATATCGCCAGCATCAAAAATCTGCACTTCTTTTGCATTGGCACTTGAAAACGATAACAGCAGTAAAAAGAACGTAAACCTTATAATCATAACACGGATTATTTCACGAAATAGTCAAAAAGACAATGCTGTAATGTTCATTGGCTGCATAGAATATTTAATTTTCGTTCTTAATAATATAGATTTAATAGGATTGCCAAATCCTAAATGCATTGTATCATTATCCTTGAAGCACATTCAATTTATTCAGCAGCTCCAGCATCATTTTGTAGCCGGAATCTGAGCGTTTGGACTCTCCGGTTTGTTCCATATCCGAAACTGCTTTCTGGGTGGCGGCAATAAAATCTATCCGGTCATCGGGATTTAATTCTATAGGTCTTCCGTCAAGGCTGATATGGAGTTTACCATCAGGATGGTCAAAGCGCAGTAGTTCATCCAGTGTTATTTTGCCATCATGGAATAATTGTTTGCCGGCATCTGAGATTTCTTTGCGGGTCATATTAGAAAAATCATATTTTTTACTGTTATTGTCACTATCAAGTATAGCTGTGACCTCTGAAGCATCATCAGCTTGCGCTATCATCTGTGCTTGTGTTTGAGATGTAACAGCGGTAAGGATTGCTGAATTAGCATTAGCCGGATTGGGGGCGGTAGTTTTTTCTGCCAGTGGCTGGGTATTTTTTGCCGGATCAAATACTAAGTTTGCAGATTTTACGTTGCTGGATTGATATAATGCAACTCCTTGGCTAGTTGGCTGGATAATGTTCATAGTTATTATTCTCCAATAATATTGAAATACTAAGTGAATAGTGGGTAAAATTATAAGTAATTATTATTCCATTACAGATGGATGGGAGGTTGTTTGGATTGATATTTGATAAATTGACAAGCTATGTAATCTTTGTTAGATTGATAGCTCGTGCTGAAATTATAGTTATTTTTTATTTCCCGAAGGGGGGTATGTTAATTTGGTAGAAGTTGTAGTTCGTGATAATAACGTTGACCAAGCCTTGCGCGCTCTGAAAAAGAAAATGCAACGTGAAGGGCTATTTCGTGAAATGAAAATGCGTCGTCACTATGAAAAACCTTCTGAAGCCCGCGTTCGTGAGTCTGCGGAAGCTCAAAGAAGGGCTAGGAAGCTTGCTCGTAAGAGTTCTAGCGATTAGATGAAAAATCCCTGCTTAGGCAGGGTTTTTTATTTATACCAGTTTAGAAAGTTGCTCGTCAGTTAAATTCCCCGGAACCATTAGAGTTGGAACAAGCAGTGAGCCACCTAATTGCCCTGCCAGCCAACCAGAAAGTTTACCTTTTCCCGATTGTTGCTGTTGAGTGATACCTAACACTAATATCACAATATTCGGATCACTCATTGCTACTTCAATGATTTTTTCTCCTGCCGCACCTTCTGTCAGTAATAATGTTGGGGTTATGGAGAAATTTTCTTCTGCTTCTGCGCTTAATTGGGCAAGCAGTGCTTCGCCTTCACGCATCCTCTCGGTACGCATTCTATCAGCAACTGCCCCGAGTGTCTGGAAATCGACAGGTGGTGTTACATGAAGCAGGGTAATATGTCCGGTTCTTGCTTGTGCTTTCATGCAAGCTAAGCGAAGGGCGGTGCGGCATTCCGGTCTTCCATCAACACATACAAGGTATCGTCTATTGTCTTGCATATTGTACTCCTTAAACTTTAAGTTCTAACTTCAAATAACCTGCCTGCTAGCCATCCAGCGGCAACAGCAATGAGGATTGCGGATAAACCGTATAATGTAGGTGAATTATGGGCGTAATTATAAATAAAAGCATCCAAACCGCTTTTTACCACGCTGATAGGCGTTGATTGCATTCCCACTACTTCACCATCACTAATGAGGTAAATTTCTGCGGTATAGTTACCGGAAGGAATATTATCTGAGAATTCAATTACGGTTTTGAATAAAGTTTCACCCATAAAGCTTATATTCTCATCATTGGTATAGTATAAATGATTTTTACGCTGATGTTCAAGAAAAGCAGCTTCAAATTCGCTGAATTGTTCAAGTTTAGACATATCAGATGGTGTGTTTAATAAAGAATCCTCGCCAATTCCAAGTTTATTAAAAAGAGTAGTTTGATTTATGGAGGAGAGGGGTTTGCTGCTAGCTACGGCATAAAAGTTAGGAACATCATAAAACTTAATGCGGTCGTGATTTACCCACATTCCCGCCATTTTCTCTTTTTTACGGATCATATAGTTTTTCTTTTCGCCGCGTACCACGACCACTATATCACCATTATCATTACGTGTTCCGAATAGAAAAAGACGAGTACCGTTGAAGTTGGCGTCCATGGCAATGCGGTAGTTTGATAAATCTGCGACTACCGGTGCGGCTTGCGTAGGTTGGGCAAGAAAGATGAAGTAGAAAAGAATAAATAAAAATCTACTCATCCATTACGCTCACGCTGTAAATATCACTGGGTGGAGTAAAAAGGGTAAATGCAAGTTTTACGGCAACCACCAGCACTATGGCAGCAAGCATGGCTCGCAGATAATCTGCCGGTAACTTATCACCTAAACGAATGCCGAACTGCGCGCCGAAAATAGAGCCGGTAAGCAGTAATAATGCCAGCAATAAATCTACTGTTTGTGTAGTTATAGCTTGTAGGAAAGTTACATTGGCGGTTATGAAAATAATTTGTAGGAGTGAAGTGCCTATTACCATGTTGGTTGGCATTCCAAGCAGATAAATCATGGCTGGTATTAGAAAGAAACCACCGCCTATGCCCATAAGGGAAACCATTATGCCGACGAATAGACCTATTATAATTGGCATTATAATGCTAATGGTGCGTTTTGAGCTGGGGAATTCTATCCTAAATGGCAGTCGTTCAGCCAGTGGCGGTTTTTCATTGCCATTATATTTTTTAGGAATTTTAAGAATGGAACGCAGGCTTTCTGAAGCCATCATTGAACCGATAATACTAAGAAAAGTTACGTATGAAACTGATATTATCAAATCAATATGTCCGATTTGTTTAAGCCAGCGGAACATTAGAACGCCAAGAGTTGAGCCAATTATCCCGCCACCGAGCAAATACCAACCCATTTTGAAGTCAACATTACCGCGCCGGAGATGCGCAATAAATCCAGAAAGGGATGAAGCTATAATCTGATTAGCAACAGTAGATACCGATACGCTCGGCGGAACACCAATAAAAATGAGCAGGGGGGTCATCAAAAATCCACCACCCACACCAAATAAACCTGATAATATTCCTGTAATTCCGCCAAGGCCAAGGATTACAAAAATATTTACTGATATTTCAGCAATGGGTAGGTAGATGTTCATTATTGCTTATTTTATATAGTTGTTTAGGTACTGGCGCATATTTTTTTCAAGTTTTTCATTCAGCATTTTTGTTAAGTCTAAAACCAGTTGGTTGTAAGCCGCTTTACGGGAAACCACACTGGCGTTTTCCGGTATAGTGGTGCTACGGGTTATAACGACATTGGTACTTGCTTCAGAAAGGGCGGAATCGCCATAAATTCTCATTTCAACTTCTAGGCGGGCATCATAGCGTTTGTCCTGATCATTGGTAAAAAGACCCTTGATACCTTGGGTTTT
Organism: Pseudomonadota bacterium; assembly: GCA_963205245.1. Classification (GTDB taxonomy): domain Bacteria; phylum Pseudomonadota; class Alphaproteobacteria; order Rickettsiales; family SXRF01; genus SXRF01. The sequence goes on along the minus strand of CAUJIB010000094.1, from coordinate 13,500 downwards.
TGGTAATTCAGTGGCTATTACTGAAGCATCTATAATATCTACTTGCAGTATCTTACTGGAACCGGTGGCATGCAGGCGATCTTTTACCCAGATCTGCATGGCATCAGCAGGTGAATATGGCATTAAATGTTCAATATTAGGAGCAGTTTGCGGAGATTTATAATCTTCAATTACTTCTATATTTGCAGTATCAATATTAATTCTAGGGTAATTGGTAAAATTGGGTGCATGCAGATTTTGTGGTGCTTCTGTCGAGCAGGCAGTTATAAATAATAAACTGATAATTGCTGGAATAAACATGGTCATTTTGTTCATAACATACCTTTTAGAAATTATATTTTATTTATGTTTTAAAATTGATGGATAGTCAGTACGCCCACCACGGATTTCTTCAGCAAAATACAGAGGACGGTGTTTGCTTTCACGTAATATCCTGCTGATATATTCAGAAATAATAGCAAGAAAAGCAAATAATAAGCAGAATAATGTGTTGATTAATACCACAAGTGATGTCCAGCCATTGGCTATTGATGCGGTATCACCGGCAAATATTTTTTGTAATATCACATATATTATCAGTAAAAATGCTGATATGGAAATACCTATACACATTAGAGAAATATAGCGTAGCGGTTTGTCAGAAAACGAAATAATCGCATCTAATGCGGCAGTTATCAGGCGTGGATAATTATATTTGGTAACACCGGCAAAACGCGGTTCACGCTCGTATAGAACTGTGGCATTACGAAATCCGACATAAGCATAAATCATCTTCATGTAACGAACATTGTCTTTTACACTTACTACTGCATCTACCACTTTGCGGCGCATGGCACGATAATCACCAACTGTATCGGGAATGGTAAGACCAGTCATATGCGCAGCTAGCCTGTAAAATAATTTTGAGGTGATTTTTTTAAGAAAAGTTTCTTTTTTCCTTATCGTATGTTGTGCCGAAACTATATCATATCCGCTATCAAGCTTTTCTAATAAAAGCGGTATTAGTGAAGGAGGATCTTGCAGATCAGAATCAAGCATTACTACTATTTCTCCGGCGGAATGTTCTAGACCGGCAGTAACCGCGGCTTCTTTGCCGAAATTACGGGAAAAGCGTATAAGGCGGATGTTAGGGTTTTTACGCTGGTATTCTGCAATTTTTTCTACAGTTTTATCTTTTGAACCATCATCAACCAGTAATAACTCATAATTAGGGCAATGTTCATCCAATACAGAAACGGTGCGGTTTATAAATTCACCGATAGCTTCTTCTTCATTATAACATGGGGCAATTACTGAAAGCAAAATATCCTTATGAAAACTCATTCTTTTTGTTCCGTATTTTCTTTTAATATCTGGGTTTTTGGTGATTGTGCCGGAGCATTTAATATAAGAGGTGGTTTTTTGAACAGGGAATATTGTACTTCATCACCAACATTAATAGATAGGTTTTTATAGCTATTACCTTTCAGGAACAGGAAAGCTAATATTGGAGCATCTGGATAAATTTCCTGATCTAATTCTGATAATAAGATATTAGGGATTATCTGAGTAATTTTACCCTGTTTATCTATAAAAAGAATATCGGAAGGAGCATATTGCGGTGATGGGATAATGGGTTGTATAATCGGTTCACCAAAAGCCATCATAACCCCAGATTGTTCAGAATAACTACTTAAATTGAACCATCCATTCTGGTTGTATAGACTCATTCCATCGCGTATTTCTACATCTAAAACCAGATCAGGATCTTGTGCAGTAGGATTTTCTTGCCAAGGTAATGCCTCTACCGGTGTTAGGGATTTTCGGTTAATTACTATGTTGGTACGGGCATAATAAAAAGGAATATTACTACTTTCTTTTGTAAGTGACCTGCTGTTATTCTGCCTAGAGAGTTGTTTTTTCTTTTCGGCAAAAGCTTCAGTGCTTACTAGCGATGTAACAAATAATATAGATATTAATATAAGTATAAAATTTTTCATTTTTTGAATGTCCTATAATCTACCTGATCACCGATTTTGATATTATGTTCTTTAGCTATTCCACCTTTAAGTTCTAAAACTGCGAGAACCGGAGTATCGCCAGCATTTATTACAGTAAGGGAATTTGGAGTGGCATTAGGGGCAATATGAACAATTTTCCCTGAATTATCTATAAATAGCATGTCCAGCGGAATTAATGTGTTTTTCATCCACATATTTATTTTTTGGTCATGACTAAATAAAAACAACATCGCTTCATTAGCTGGAAGTTTATCACGATACATTAATCCGATTTTTTGCTGTTCATCGGTTATTGCTATTTCTGTGTTATATTTCTTATCGCCATTTGTGGTATGTATTATAACTTCCTCACGTTTGAAAATAACCGCAGGTTCTGTCGTCTGTTCTTTGGCAATACTAGGAAAAATTATAAAAATATTGCAAATAATAGAGAGTATTATAGCGGAGATATATGTATTTTTCATAAGGTTTTCCTATTACAAGGCGATTTATGACAGTTTTATGAATTTAGCGATACGCCACTGGATATTATCTTGAAAATCAGTTAAAATACAAGAATGAAATAGGCTGTGGGAGTTATAAATATGGCAAGATTTTTTAGCGGTATGCGTGAAAATACAGGAAAGAACGCTTCTTCTACTACGAAGTTGTTGCGTGATGAACTGAGGAAAAAAGGCAGGATTACTCCAGAAACATATAAAAAAATAATGCAGCAAAAATTAAATGAGGCAAAGGCAAAAGCCAGTAGTAAGGAAAAAAGTAATTTTTCTATGGTCGGCGGTCAGATGGCTTCGCATGGAAGAAAGAATTCCATTAAAGGCGAGCAGACCTTGAAATTTATGGCGGAAATGGCTCTTAGGAAGGCTGCTAATAAAATAGCCAAAGAAGTTGTAATAGAAGTGAAGCGTTTTGTTAATGGGCGCATAGATGAAAAAGGTAGGATTTATGATGCTGCAGGAAATGTAGTAGCGAATGTTAATATGAAAAACGGTGCGATGACTACCATTTATGGGCAGAGTTTTGGCATTTATAAACCAAAATCTTTTATAGTAAATGCAGCTATTACCGAAGCTATTAATAAGAATAGCCCGTTCCTTATTAATCAAAGAAAATCTGCTGATGCACAAAAAAATGGTGTTCTTGATATTTGGAGTAGAACATCAACTGATATATGGGGTAACGCGGCAGGTAACGGATGGGGTAGACCAAAAACTGACCTTTGGGGTAGAACACAGACCGATATGTGGGGCAATCAGCAACTTGATATTTGGGGTAACCAGATATAAAAAAAATATTCATAACGTATTAAAAAAGCTGTTTACTTAGAGTTTTTCTTGTTAATAATGCTTCTGTTATTATATTAACAGATAAGCAATCTTCATGGATAATTCACTTAACCGAGTTGTAACTCCCAGCCTTGCTGAGGACGATGTTGAGCAACAGGCTCTTCGCCCTCTTTCGCTCGCAGATTTTACAGGACAGGAAGAGGCCTGTGAGAATCTAAGGGTATTTGTAAAGGCTGCCCGATTGCGTTCGGATTCGCTTGACCATGTTCTTCTTTATGGGCCGCCCGGACTTGGTAAAACCACTCTTGCCCAGATTATCGCTAAAGAAATGGGAGTTGGATTCCGTCCAACTTCAGGGCCGATTCTTACTAAAGCAGGTGATCTTGCGGCGGTGCTTACTAATTTACAGGCTGGTGATGTGTTATTTGTTGATGAAATTCACCGCCTGAATCCAGCCGTTGAGGAAATACTTTATCCAGCGATGGAGGATTACAAGTTAGACCTCATGATTGGTGAGGGGCCTGCTGCCCGTACGGTGCGGATTGATTTGCCGCAGTTTACTTTAGTTGGTGCTACTACGCGCCTTGGGCTTATTTCAAACCCGCTAAGGGACAGGTTCGGTATCCCGCTACGTTTGCGTTTTTACAATACTAAAGATTTGCAAAATGTAATTGAGCGGGCGGCGAATGTACTTTCTGTTGCTATCAGTAAAGATGGATCATATGAAATTGCAAAGCGTTCACGAGGAACGCCGCGTATTGCTTTGCGTTTATTGCGCCGTGTGCGCGATTTTGCCCATGCCGGTGATAAAAATACCATAGATGCTGACCTTGCTGACCATGCCCTCAAGCGTTTGGAAGTTGATGGTTTAGGGCTTGATTCGGCGGATCACCGTTATTTACGTTATATAGCAGAGCATTATCAGGGAGGGCCGGTAGGTGTTGAAACTATTGCGGCTGGGCTTTCCGAGCAGCGTGATGCTATTGAAGAAACTATAGAGCCATATTTGTTACAGGTTGGTTTTATCCAGCGCACGCCACGTGGAAGGATGCTCACCCAAAACTGTTTTAAACATTTAGGGATCAACCCACCCACTCAAATTGCTACTTCGCCTTTAGATGATGGTAGTGATGAGTAAAGGCTCACATTTTTTTTCAGTACGGGTTTATTATGAGGATACTGACACTGCCGGCATTGTTTATTATGCCAATTACCTAAAATTTGCTGAGCGTGCCCGTACTGAGGCTTTACGTTTGTCAGGAATTAACCAATCGGATTTATTGAGCGAACAAAAAATAGGTTTTGTGGTAAGAAGGTGCGTTGTTGATTTTTTTAAGCCGGCAAAACTAGATGACCTCTTGACAATAGAGACCAAATTACACGATATAAGCAGGGTAAGTATGAATATGCGGCAGAGTATAAAACGTGATAAGGAAATACTGGTAGAACTAGAGGTAAAATTAGCGGTGGTGGGTGATGATATGAGGTTAGCAAAACTACCAGAATTTGTACGTAAATCTATGCTGAAAATTTTTAATCATTAAGCTATATAACAACTAAATACAGGAATATTAAAATGGTAGATGCCAGTCCTCTTTCTTCCGCAGTTTCTACAGCCGTACAAGGTGTAGACGCTACTACACTCGCTGGTAGTAGTGCAGGGCATAGTTTTTCTATAATTAGCATGTTCATGCAGGCTGATTTTGTGGTAAAGGGCGTAATGCTTATGCTGATTATGGCATCATTCTGGTGCTGGGCGATTATTTTTGAAAAATATTTTTTATTCCGAAGTCTGAAAGCTAAAAGCCAGCGTTTTGAAAGTGAATTCTGGGCAAGTGATGCGTTGGATAAATTTTATGACAAAATTAAAAAACGCGCTAACCATTCTATGGCGATTATTTTTGTGGCGGCTATGGAAGAATGGTTGCGTTCAAAAACTAATGTAAACACGCCTTTGCAAGGGCTAAAACTTAGCCTGCGTGAGCGTATTGTACAGATTATGCAAGTGGCGCGTAACCGTGAGATTGAACATTTAGAAAGTGGTCTCGGTTTTCTTGCCACAGTTGGTTCATCTGCACCGTTTGTTGGGCTATTTGGTACGGTATGGGGGATTATGAATAGTTTTCAGGCTATTGCTATTTCTAAAAATACCTCGTTGGCTGCAGTAGCACCCGGTATTGCAGAAGCATTGCTTGCAACTGCTATAGGGCTTTTTGCGGCTATTCCTGCGGTAATTGCTTATAATAAATTTTCTAATGAGCTGGTTCGTTTTTCTAATAAGTTGGAAGATTTCAGCACAGAATTTGATACTATTCTTTCACGCCAATTGGAAGGTTAGTCATCATGGGAGCAAGTTTAGGAGGGGGAGGCGGTAGAAACCGCAGGCGCACCCAGAGAGCGGATAGTTTTTCAGAAATAAATATTACACCAATGGTGGATGTAATGTTGGTTCTGCTTATTATTTTTATGGTTGCCGCACCGATGATGACTACGGGTGTATCAGTTGATTTACCAAAAGCTAGTTCATCTCCTGTTTCTGGGCAAGATGAGCCGCTATCTATTACTGTTACTGCCAGTGGTAAAATATATATCCAGAAAACCCCTGTAACCCTTAAAGAATTACAGCCGAAACTTATCGCTATTGTCGGACAGAAAAAAGACACAAGAATTTTTGTACGGGGTGATAAAAATATTGATTACGGAAAAATGATGCAGGTAGTTGGTGAAATTAATGCTGCCGGTTTTAGTAAAGTTGCTTTGATTACTGATTCTGGGGGCGCAACCGCCTCAGAAAAGAGATAAGCAGTGTACCGTGAGCGGAAAAATGGTTTAATTTATTCAGCGGCATTTCATTTGTGCTTGCTGATGCTGATGATATTTGGTTTGCCTTCATTGTTTAGAAGTGATCCGCCTCTAGAACCATCTGCTATTACAGTTGAATTGCTTCCCATTAGCGAGTTAAGCAATGTCAAGCCGTCTGAGGGAAATCCTGAAGAAAAGCCGAAGCCTGAAGAGCCAAAAGAAGAAGAACAGAAAAAACCATCACCTCCTGTAAAAACCTCTGAGCCAGCTCCTGCGCCTGAACCAGAGCCAACACCAGCTCCAAAGCCTGAACCTAAACCTGAAGTTAAAAAAGAAGAAAAAAAGCCTGAACCTAAACCAGAGCCTAAGCCTGAACCGAGAAAAGATCCGAAAAAAGAAACCAAAAAACCTAAAGAAGATGATTTAGATGCTATTCTAAAAGCAGTTAAAGAAACGGCACAGAAAGAAACTAAAGATAAAAAAGAACCAGAAAAAGAAAAAACTACATCATCAAGCAAGGCGATTTCTTCCAGATATGATCCTACACAGGCTATGTCTATCAGTGAGAAAGATTCAGTAGCGGCACAGCTTGCACAATGCTGGAATCCACCAGCCGGAGCAAAAGATGCACAAAATTTAGTGATTATGATTAATGCAGAATTTAATAGTGATGGTAGTCATATAAGATCTGAAATAGCCAGCGAAAGCCGTAGTCGTTATAATTCGGATAGTTTCTACCGTGCGGCGGCAGATTCAGCATTACGGGCAGTTCGTCAATGCAGCCCGCTCAAAAATATGCCAGCTGAAAAATATGATGCTTGGAAGGTAATGGAAATCCGGTTTGACCCTAAAGAAATGCTGCAATAAAGCTAACCAAGCCTTATTTCATTGACAAAGTAATAGATGGGTTTTGATTAACCAAATCAGTTAGTTTTTCTATCACCCCATCAATTCCTTTGTTGGCGGCAAGGGCAGTAAATTCAGAACGGTGGGTAGTAATCAGGCTTACATTTTCTATAGCTATATCCAACACTTTATATTTACCTTCGTTTTCGCGTACCAGATAATTAACATTCATAGTATCGCGTGAAGCAAGGTGCATTTGTGTGCTAACGGTGAAATCACTAGGGGTGGTATCACTATTATCAACATCAAGTACTTTAATGCCGTTAATACGTTTTTCAGGATTTTCAGCAAAATTTTCAACATAAGTTTTAGTCAAAAATTTACGGTATAGCTCCGTATAACGTTCACGTTGCTCGGTATTGGCCTTATTCCAAGTTCTGCCAATTACAAATTTGGCAATCCAATCTATATCAACGGATTTACTAAAGGCTTGGGCAAGGTTTTCCTTGCGGGCCTCATAGGATTTTTTATTGTCGCTGATTACTGCCAGAACAATATTCGCAAAGCTATTGGCAAATGATGTTCTTTTTTCCAGAATTTCTTTCTCATTAAATTGGCTAACTGGCTCTACAGCAAAAGCTGCTTTTGCTGTATATGTTATTTGGCTGATAGTTAATGGTATGAATAATAAAGATAAATATTTAATAGAACTCATAATTTTTTCCGTAATATATTTGTTGTTATCTAAACTTTATCAAATTCATATTAACTTGTCATGAAAATAAGATAAAATTTTATTAATCTTGTTTATCTTCTTTCACTGGTAGAGTAATAAACGCTTCTTCTCCCTTACGGGAAATTTTTACAAGGGTAAATTTCCGGCCTGCTTTTTTAGCATTTTCAATAGCATTTTTGAAATCAGCAGTTGTTTTTACAATTTCGTTATTTACATCAATTACTATATCACCGCGACCGATTCCCTGTTTTGCTGCCTGTGAACCTGATTTTACTCCAAGTATTACAAGTCCGTTTTGTTTTTCATCAATACGTAGGCGGGCACGCAGTTGAGTAGTTATAGGTGAAATGTTAAGACCAAGAACATATTCACCGCCTTCAGGATCTTTCTGCGGAGATTTTTGCGTTTTTCCTTTATTGTCTTCAGCGTCATCGTTTTCATCCATTTCACCAATAGTGATTTTAGCAGTTTTTTCAGCGTTTTTATGCCAATAATTAATTGGTATAGTTTTTCCAATTTTAGTTTCTGCTATTATACGCGGTAGGAAGCGCATTTCAGTAATTTCCTTGCCGTCAACGCGGGTGATAACATCTCCGGCAACTATTCCGGCTTTTTCGGCAGGGCTGCCTTTGCTTACTTCCAGAACTAATGCGCCAATCGGTTTTGCCATTCCGAGGCTATCAGCGATTTCTTCCGATACTTCCTGTATTTTTACACCTAGCCAGCCGCGATGGGTACGACCGAATTCTTTAAGTTGAGAAATAACCGGTTTAGCAAGGGAAGTAGGGATAGCAAAGCCAATACCGACTGAACCGCCACCGCTGCTTGGTGAAAATATAGCGGTATTGATACCGATTACTTCACCTTTGGTGTTAAATAGAGGGCCTCCCGAATTGCCGCGGTTAATAGGGGCATCAGTTTGCAGGTAATCATCAAATGGGCCTGAATGAATACTGCGTTGGCGGGCGGAAATAATACCTTGGGTAACTGAACCGCCAAGCCCGAATGGGTTGCCGATAGCTATAACCCAGTCACCAACCCTCATAGAATCAGAATCGCCGAGCGGTACGAATGGTAAATCTTTTTTTGCATCAACTTTTAATAAGGCAAGGTCAGTTTTTTTATCACGCCCTACTATGGTGGCTTTATATTTCCCATTATCAGGTAAAGTAACTGTTATTTCATCTGCATCATCAACCACATGGTTGTTAGTGATAACAAAACCGCTGGCATCAATAATAAAACCAGAACCTAGAGAATACACTTCCCGTTCCTGCGGCTGTTGCTCCATGTTGTAGGGATTGCCAAAACGTTCAAAAAAATCGCGGAACGGTTCCATTTCTGGTGAATCAGGCATGTTAGGGAACGGCATGCCTACGATTCCGTGTGCAGCTTTTATTTTTTGCGTAGTAGAAATATTTACGACTGCCGGAGATAGTTTTTCTATTAAATCTGCAAAACTGGCAGGGTGATTTTGTGCTATGGCCGGTGTGACAAAAAATACAAGCAAAGCAGTGAAAACAAAGCGAATTTTTTGCATAACAAAAACTCCATAATTATATTTTTTGTATTATATGTCACTCTGACAGACGGTAATATAGTACTCTCTTTTTATAATCTCAAGGGGACTAGTAAAGATTATTTTTATAATGAACAGCCATTTCAAGTTTGGCTAGCTCTACGGCTGCCCTGAGTTCTATATCATCAATTATAGCGATTAATTGAGGGTCGTTAACCATCTGCTTTCGCTGGTTAAGATGTTTGGTTATATCGTGTAATGTTTGCATTGATAACGTACCAAGAAGTAGTCTGCGGCGAAGTTGTTCCAGTGAATCCAGAATGTCGTCGCCCTGTTTTAACAATTTTTTGCGGCGGATTTCTTCTTCTGATACCTCCTGCAGGGCGAGCATTCCAGAAAGGGAGGAAGAAGAAATTATTTCATTGCTACTACTGGTTTGTGGTGTGTCATCACCTTCCGCAAGGTTTAATATGCTGGCAAAATCACCGGTTTTGGCAGCAGATGAGCGTTTTTTTATATTATCAGATGCTTTGATATTACCGTACGCGTCAACTTTCATGTGTTCTGCCTTAATATTGTTATCGTAACTATATAATAAATATAATGTCTTAGTAAAGTGTTAGGCTGAAAAAAATACTTATTATCGTAAGTTGGCACGCTAATTGCTTATAAAAATAATAATAGATGTATTTTTTATAAGGAATTAGCTAATGCAGCAGCAACATGATTCTGATGGTTATACAAATAAAAACCATACTTTATACCATAATGTTGAAAATATTATGGAAGTGGTGATCTACCGCTTTGTATTCTTGCCTATTATGTTTTTGGTTATTTTATGGAGCTACCTTATTGCGATGTCGTCAATGGCGCATGCGGAATCACGTATTAAGGATATTGTAAGCTTTGAAGGTGTGCGCGAAAATATGCTGATGGGCTATGGTTTGGTGGTAGGGCTAAACGGTACTGGTGATAAACTAAAAAATAGTGCATTTACTGAACAAAGTTTGATAGCTTTTTTGGAGAGGCAGGGGGTTAATACCCGTGGTACTGAGCTTAAAACCCAGAACGTAGCAGCAGTTACTATTACCGCTACCTTACCGGCATTTGCCCGTACAGGAAGCAAGGTTGATGTTTCAGTAAGTGCGATGGGGGATGCCAAAAATCTAGCAGGTGGAACATTACTTGCTACACCTCTTTATGGGGCTGATGGTGAAGTATATGCAGTGGCACAAGGTGCGGTTTACATTGGTGGGTTTAGGGCGCAGGGTGAGGCATCCACTATCACTAAAGGTGTGCCGACATCAGGATTTATTGCCAATGGCGGGATTGTGGAGAGAGAAACGGACTTTGCCTTAAATAAAATGCAGGAGATGAAACTTTCACTTCGTAACCCTGATATTTCCACTGCACAGCGCGTATCTGATGTAATCAATGAACATATTGGTCCTGCGATTTCTAATGTTTCTGACCCTGGGACAGTGGTTCTCAGTATTCCTGATGTTTACCGCAATAATGTAACACAACTTCTGGCGGATATTGAAAAATTGAAAGTGGAAACCGATCAGGTTGCCAAAATAGTTATTGATGAAGCTTCCGGTACAATAGTTATGGGCGAAAATGTGCAGATTGATACGGTAGCTGTCGCGCAAGGGAATCTAGTGGTAAAAATAGAAGAAGTTCCGGTAGTGTCTCAGCCTGCGCCATTTGCACCAGAAGGAGCAAAAGAGGTGGTTGTGCCTAGGACGGAGATTACAGTAGATGAAAAACCAGGTAGCCGTATGGCAGTTCTTAACCGTGGAGCTAGTTTGCGCGATTTAGTGGCAGGCCTTAATGCTCTTGGGGTTAGTCCCCGCGATTTAATAACTATTTTACAGACAATTAAAGCGGCTGGTGCATTGCAGGCTGAGATACAAACCAAATAAGTGATGGAGATATAAATGAATTTTGATGCAATTTCTGCCCAGTCACAATCAATAACCGCAAAAATGGGGGGTTTTTCCTCACTTAAAAATATGAATCCGCAACAGGCGGAGGCAGCTTCTAAAGATTTTGAATCACTGTTTGTTAGTCAGATGATGGAGCAAATGTTTGGAGAATCAATAGGTTCTGAAGCATTTGGTAGTGATGATACTGATGAAATTTATAAAAGTTTAATGGTTCAGGAATACGGAAAAATAATAACAAAGTCCGGTGGCATAGGAATTGCTGATTATGTGAAGAGAGAACTTCTTAAACAACAGGAGATATAATTATGAGTGGAGAAGCAAGAATATCAACTAGTAGTGAAACTGAAAATTTTAGAGCGCAGGATGTAGTAATGTTAACTGCACGTCTGGCTCAATTACTTGCCGAAGAAGTAGATTTGCTTACTGATATGAAGGTAAAAAAAGTTGAAGCTTTGCAGAATGAAAAGATTTTTCTTACCAATGCGCTTGAAGCACAACGTAAACTGATTGAACGCCATCCATATATTATAGATACGATTCCATCACGTGATAAAAAAGATTTAGAGGATGTCGCTCAAGTGTTTCAAAATATTCTTGAGGAAAATCATCGTAAATTGCTGCTTGCTAAGGAAGTGAACCATAAAATTGTGCAGGCTATTACAGAAGTGGTGAAAGAAACCACCCAGAGCCGCACCTATAACGGGAGTGGTTACACTGGGCAGGCGGCTTTTAATAATTTATCGGTTACTTTGGATAAAACCATATAGGTTAGTAATTTTATGAGTCTTGCACTTGCACTTAATAATTCCCTTTCAGGGCTTAATATAAACCGGCAATCGCTCGCGGTGTTGTCACAGAATATTGCTAACGCTAATACACAGGGTTATAGCCGTAAAATTGTAGAGCAGGAATCACTCTATCTGGATGGGAATGGGGCTGGTGTAAGTATTAAGGATATTAGCCGCAAAGTTGATACTTATTTGGTTCGGTCAATAAGGACACAGACTTCAATAGTTGGTGAAAATGATACTATCAATGACTATGCAGAGCGTATCCAGATTCTGATTGGTAAGCCTGGGAATCAGGATAGTATTGATGCTAGTATTGGTAGTTTTTTTAATTCAGTACAATCGCTGGCTGAGACACCGGAAAATTCATCACTGCGGGTCAATGCCATTAATTTGGGAAAAACTTTGGCGGGTCGCGTCAATGATTTATCCACTGGTCTTAATGAGCTGCGTTTTCAGGCTGATAAAGATATACGCCTTATGATTGATTCAGTTAATTCTGATTTGGTAGAAATAGACAAGCTTAATAAAACCATAAGTTCTGAAAAAGCACTTGGAAAATCAATCGCAGAATTGGAAGATAAGCGTGACGCGATTATCAAGGATATAGCAGGGTATTTGGATATTCAGGTTTATGGTAAATCGAGTGGTGAAGTAAACCTTACTACCAGTAGTGGTCTCAGTTTGCTTGATGATAACTTATATAAATTGACATATAATGCAGCTGGATCACTGGATAGTTTTTCTAATGATGCTTCACTTGCACCTCTGCAAATATATTTGTTGGATGAATCAGGAAATACAGCTGGTACTCCTAAAACACTTGTTACTGAGGGTATAAGGGATAGCGTAGTGAGTTATGCCGGAAGCGGAAAAATAGAAGGTTTGATTGAAATGCGCGATAAGCAAATTCCAGCTATTCTTGACCAGCTTGATAATATAGCAGCGGTAATGCGTGACCAGATGAATATTATCCATAATACCGGAACAGGGTATCCGGGAGCTAGCAGTTTGACCGGAACACATCTTATGGTTGGTGATGATTACAGCCAATGGGGCGGGAAGGTCCGTATTGCAGTTTTAGGCAGTGATGGCAAGGCAATACCTTCCAGCTATCCTGATGAAACTGTAACACGTCCACTTTTACTGGATTTATCAACCCTTGATACTGGAACAGGGGTAGGTCAACCTAATATTCAAGGTATTATTGATGAAATAAACCGGACTTTTGGTGTGCCGCAAAATAAAGTCCATCTTGGTAACCTGAATAATATCAGCCTTGTTTCCAATACAAAAACTATCCCTAATCAAGCCGGACAGTTTGATTTTGATTTCAACATGGAAAATATTTCGGCAACCAATGCCAATGTATTTGTTACGGGAGTGCAATTGCTGGACAGTGCGGATACAGCTATGACTACCCCTACATCAACTTTGCCTTCGGTAACACTGGCAGGAACTTATACCACTGTTGCAGGCAGTAAAACTATCACTGTTAACACCACAGGCACAAATAATCTTAAAAATGGCGATCAAATTTATTTATCAGAACCTTCAGCTGCTATTGATGGTAT
>CAUJIB010000093.1 GCA_963205245.1 Pseudomonadota bacterium | reverse complement strand
GCAGGTAGTCGGCTTAATAAATTGGTGCAAGAGCATCATCCTCTAGGGAAAAAGAGGAAATAGCCATCTCAATATTATACTTGCTATTGGTTGCGAAATAGAAAAAAGTGATTACAATTAAGCAATTATCAATCTAGCCGGTCATTTATGAATATGCGCTTTTCTTGGGCTCAACCATCATTATCACGTGATTTTGTACTGCTTTCACTAGTGGTTTTGGTTGCATTGGGGCTGATTTCAGGATGGGTTACATATAGTACTTATGAAAAACACTATGATAGTATAACTACTGACCTAAACAAAGAATCCATAAGAATTGAAAAAGTTTTTTCCACAGAACTTGGTGATGCCAGCTATATGCTTGCATCACTCGGTAGACAGATAGCAATTGACAATGAGCGTGATTATACAAAACTGGCGCAATCACTTACATCTTTTGACAGTAAAAATAATATATACAGCATATTATCATGGATAAATACCGATAAAAAAATTGTAGTTAGTAGTAATAGGGGTGTTTTAGAAGATCCTGTTGACATTTCTGACCGTGATTTTATCCAGAAAGCAGCAATTGAGCCTTGGAAAATGCACATTGGACGTCCAATTGAAGGGCGTGTTTCCGGAAGATGGGTAATTCCTGTTGCTATGGGAATTACTGATTATACCGGTAAGTTAATGGGGATAGTTTCCATCAGCATAGATATTATTGTGCTTACGGAGCAAATTCGTGATTTGGTAAAGCGTGATGGAATAAGCTTTGCAGTAATAAGTCGAAATGTAAGTAAAGACTTAATAATCCTTACGGAAATTTCCAATGATCCTGATTTTATTAAACATAATTTTGATTTAGAACAGATAAAAGAATTTGATTTTGAAAAAAATATTGGTGGATTACTTACAAAAGGTAATCCGGCTTGGGCATCTGGAACTTATGCTTATTACAGGGTTGCAGAGAATTTTCCCTATATAATTTTAATGGGATATGAAGCTAATTTTAGCGATAAAGCAGTCCGTAATATATTATGGTCGCGGTTATTACAGATATTTATCGTCGCAATATTTTTTGTTGTATTTTTGTGGATTGTAAGGATAAGGGTTATCAACCCAGTATTAGATATGACAACAACGGTTTCTTCACTGGTAAAAGGAGATAGATTTTCTCTGCCGGTAAAGAAAAATTCTGTGGAAATGGAAGCTTTGGCTACACAGTTGAAAAATGTTGCACAATATATAGATGAAACTAGGCGGATTGAAGATGAGCTGCGCAATAAAATGTTTTTGCTGAAAAAAGCCAAAGAAAATGCAGAGTTTAATGTGCGTAGTAAATCTGAGTTTCTTGCTTATATCGCTCAGGATATGAGGATGCCCATTAATAATATTATAGGTTTTTCACAAGTTCTAAAAGATCAGGTTTATGGCGCAATTGAAAACCGGAAATATAAGCAATATGCTAATGATATTTATGTGATAGCAAATCAGCTAATAGCGAAAATACAGGATATACTCCAGTATTCTAAAATTGATAACGGCTATGTTACCTTACAGGAAAATAATCTGGAAGTAATCAGTATCGTAAATGCTTCGCTGCGCCAGATTGCGGATAAGCTGCATATAAATAAGATCAGCGTCAAAGTGGATTTGCATGAACCTCTGCCGCGGCTGTTAGCTGATGAATTCCGTATGCAGCAGATACTTATTAATCTACTTCTTGCATCAATAGAAAGGATTGAATTAGGGAGCGTGGTAACCCTTGAGGTTGTTGTGCTGAACGAGTATCGTGAACAGCAATTTATGGCTTTTATGATTAATAGGCCTAATGCAGAGCATTTTGGGCAAAAAGAATTAAGCAAATTGGCTGAAGCATTATCTGATACGACTTACCAACGCGGATCCAAAGATGATAAGAAATTGTTAAATAATGAATATTCGGATTTACGTCTGGAGATTGCAAGAATACTGATCAATCTGCATGGTGGAAAATTATATGTAGATGATGAAATTGGAGAGATAAGCAGGTATATATTATTCTTTCCGGCATCACGTTTAGTTTTTCAGGATTAAATTATTATAGTGTATTGACTTGATATATTGCCTATTTTAATGTTACAAAATCATGTATTTATTAATTATGGGAGAATGATAATGTTAGCTTCTGGTCAAAATGTTAAGAATAATACTTTGCTTGTGACCGCGCGCGGAGCATTCCTTGCTGTTGCTTTTGGTGTATGCAGTATGTATGGAGCTAATGCTGCTTCCGATTATAATGGGGATATACAGATAAAAGAAGAGTTCCCTGCCAAGGACGCTGTTATGGTTATCCGCTTTAACCAGCAGAATATTTATTTCCAGAATGCGCTAAAAAAAATGGTGGAAGCAGTAAGTAAAAACAAGCCGAATGCTACTTATGATTTACAGTCAATAATTCCTAGCAATAGGCAGGATATTGGTAATAAATATAAAAATTATAATAATAACCTACGTCTTGTGGTTGGTGAACTTAGTAATTTGGGTATTTCAATTGATAAAATAAGAGTTGATATTACAGACTCTAACTATATTGATGACCAAGAAATAAGAATTTTTATCAATTAATTTTGTATTTTATAACTTGCAGCAGGCCTGCGCTTGTTCCATAATGCTTTCGCTGGTGGTGGGCAGGGTGCCTGTGAACTCGGTCAGGTTCGAAAGAAAGCAGCCGTAACGGATACACTCTGGGTCGCCATCAGCACTCACAACTAAGCACTCAGCACTTAAGCTATGGAATATCGCGTTCTTGCCCGTAAATACCGGCCGACTAATTTTGATGACTTGATTGGTCAGGAAGTGTTGGTGCGGACTTTGTCCAATGCTATAAAATCGGGGCGCATTGCCCATGCTTTCCTGCTTACTGGGATTCGTGGTATCGGTAAAACCACAACTGCACGGATAATCGCCCGTGCTCTTAACTGCATTGGGGCGGATGGAAAAGGCGGTGCAACCATTAACCCTTGCGGGGTATGCGCAAATTGCAAAATGATTGGTGAAGACCGCCATGTTGATGTTCTGGAAATGGATGCTGCCAGCCATACAGGGGTGGATGATATTCGTGATTTGATAGATACGGTGCGCTACCTGCCAACCTCCGCCCGCTATAAAATATATATTATTGACGAAGTGCACATGCTTTCCAATAATGCTTTTAACGCCCTTCTAAAAACATTGGAAGAGCCGCCACCACACGTAAAATTTATTTTTGCTACTACTGAATCTCGTAAAATTCCCGTTACCATCCTATCGCGTTGTCAGCGTTTTGATTTACGTCGGATTGATTCGGATATGCTTACATCACACCTGTCTAACATTGCTAAAAAAGAGCAGGTGGAAGCGGAAGAAGAAGCTCTGAAATTAATTGCGATTTCTGCAGAAGGATCTGTTCGGGATTCATTATCCCTGCTAGATCAGGCAATCGCAAGAGGTGTAGAAGAAAGCGGGCAGATGCGCGTTGCCACAGACGCTGTCCGGCAAATGATAGGAGCAGCTGACCATACTGCAAGTTTCCGTCTGCTAGAAATTTTATTAAAAGGCGAAATAGCAGAAGCCCTTACTGATGTGCAGGCACAATATGCTGCCGGTTCAGATCCACTTATGCTGGTTCAGGACGCTTTGGAGATTGTGCATCTGGTGACACGGGTAAAAATTTCTCCATCTAATCTTGCTGATGTTTCGCTTTCCGAACATGACCGTAGCGCGGCAAAGAAAATTGCGGAAGCTATATCCATGCCAGTACTTACACGCCTATGGCAAATGCTGCTTAAAGGTGTGAGCGAAGTAAAACTTGCGCCATCACCGCTGGCAGCGTTGGAGATGCTACTGGTACGGATATCTTATAGCGCGCAAATGCCGACACCGGCGGAAATTATCCGCAATATTAGCGAAAACCGACCGCAACAAATGGTGACGACAGAAAAAAAAACTCCTGAATTGACCGAACAACCGGCAGTAGTTGATAATTTCCAGCAAACTGTTGAGCTGTTTAATAAGAATCGCGAGATATTATTATATACCCAGCTTCGGAATGATGTCTGGCTGAATAGCTTTGAAGTGGGGAAAATAGAGATAAAAATTTCTCCTGAATTATCACGTGATTTTACTGCTAGGGTAACGGAGATGTTATCACGCTGGACGGGAAAGCCATGGAAAATTCTGGTTTCCCAAAATGCTGTAAATCCTAGCCTTGCCGAGGAAGAAGCAGCAAAAAAAGAAAAAGATATAAAGGAACTATCAACTCACCCGCTTATTTCCAGCGTTATGAAGAAATTTCCTGACGCTACGGTGGTGGGGGTGAGATAAAAATCTGATTATAAATTACAGATGACAGATGGCAAAAAAAATTGCACATTGATTCGGTAATTATCTAATCACCTATTACTTAGTATGGAGCAAGTTATGAATATACAAAAAATGATGAAACAAGCGCAGGAAATGCAAAATAAAATCACTGCATTGCAAACTAAAATGGAAGCGGAAGAAACAGACGGCGCATCTGGTGGTGGCATGGTTTCTGTGCGTATTAATGGTAAACACAGTCTGCTTAAAGTGAATATTGACGATAGCCTGATGAAGCTGGAAGAAAAAGAAATGCTGGAAGATTTAATTGTGGCAGCATTTAACGATGCTAAGGAAAAAATAGACAATTCAACTTCCAGCCAGATGAATGCAATTACCAGCGGGCTTAATCTGCCTGCCGGAATGAAATTACCATTTTAGAGCATTTTCATTTAGCTCTAACACTGCGTTAGTCTTCGGCTCATGTAGTGTTTTCTACAATTTACCTCGGCTTCCTTATGTAGAACTAAAGCAAAACGCTCTAATTAATAAAAGTGAATCCTGAATCATCATGCCCCACTCCGATATTGACGAAATCATCCGCTTATTTTCCAAGCTCCCGAGCCTTGGGCCGCGTTCGGCAAGAAGGGTAGTGCTGACCTTAATCCGCGCCCGCGAACAGCTAATGCAGCCTTTATATAATACGCTGGGAAAGGCTTTGGAAAATATCAAGACTTGTAGCATTTGCGGCAATCTGGATACACATGACCCTTGTGTTATTTGCAGTGATAGCAGGCGTGAAGATGCTGTGATTTGTGTGGTAGAAGACCTCGCGGATTTATGGGCGATTGAACGCTGTAATTTATATAAAGGCAAATATCATGTGCTGGGTGGTACGCTTTCTGCGCTAGATGATCGAGGTCCTTCGCAGCTGAATATAGAGCCATTAGTAGTGCGGGCTATGGCTGATGAAGTGAAAGAAATAATACTTGCCACCAACGCTACTCTGGAAGGGCAGACCACCGCCCATTACCTGACTAATCGTCTGGCGGATGCAAATGTCAATATTTCGCGTCTTGCGCAGGGTATCCCTATGGGCGGTGAGCTTGATTACCTTGATGACGGAACATTAGGGGCGGCACTTAAAGCGCGGTTGCCGTTTTAATTTAATGAGCGGGTTTTTTATGATTATGGAAGATGAGAAACATAAACTAGCGCGCAAAGAGTGGGAGCATCTGGCAAAAGAAATCCGCCACCATGATGCTTTATATTATCAACAGGACAGGCCGGTTATTTCCGACGCGCAGTATGATAAACTCCGCCACGAATTAGAGGAATTAGAGAAAAAATTTCCTGAATTCCAGACACCGGATAGTCCTACTCAGAAGGTTGGCTCTCCTGTGCTTTCTAAATTTGCCAAAGTACATCATTCTGTGCCGATGCTATCACTGAATAACGCCTTTTCTGATGATGATGTGCGGGAATGGGATGCACGTAATAAAAGATTTCTAGGTATGAATGAGGGGGACCACATTGAATATGTGTGCGAACCTAAAATAGATGGTCTTTCTTTCTCAGCCCGTTATGAAGATGGAAAATTTACCCTAGGTTTAACGCGGGGTGATGGTGAAGTTGGTGAGAACATAACCGATAATCTGGCTACGATTCTGCCTAAAGAATTATATGGTGATTTTCCAAAAATCCTAGAAGTTCGCGGTGAAGTTTACATGTCGCATGAGAATTTTGCCATACTCAACGCTGGGCTTGCTGATGATGATAAATTCGCCAACCCCCGCAATGCTGCGGCAGGTAGTTTAAGGCAAAAGGATTCTTCTATAACAACAAAGCGTAATCTTAGTTATTTCGTGTATGGATGGGGTGAGGTTAGTAATATTGTACTTCTTGGTGACAGGCAATCACTTGTAATTAAGTCGCTTGCTAAGTTGGGATTTTCAATTATTCCTGATGATGTTGTTGTCGGTAATGTGATGATAAGAATCCCATTACACAAGGTTGAAGGAGATATAAAAAAGATACTACCTATCTATCAGGGTGTGTCTGATATACGCCACTACCTTAATTACGATATAGATGGTTTAGTCTATAAAGTTAATCGCTTAGATTATCAAAAAAGACTCGGTGAAATAGCCCGTGCGCCGCGCTGGGCGATTGCCCATAAATTCCCAGCTGAGCAGGCAGTGACAGTGCTGGAGGCGATAGATATTCAGGTTGGACGCACTGGAACTCTTACTCCTGTTGCCCGCCTAAAACCTATTACCGTGGGCGGGGTAGTGGTTTCTAACGCCACCTTGCATAATGAAGATGAAATAGAGCGTAAAGATATTCGCGTTGGTGATACAGTGGTGGTGCAAAGGGCAGGGGATGTTATTCCGCAGATAGTGGAGGTGGATGTAAGCAAACGCCCTGCTGCTTCATATAAATATGTTTTTCCTGATACTTGCCCGGTATGTAAAAGCCATGCGGTGCGCGAAGAAGGCGAAGTAGCGCGGCGTTGTACAGGCGGCCTGTTATGCGAGGCACAGCTGGTGGAGCGTATCCGCCATTTTGTAGCGCGCGGCGCACTGGACATTGAAGGGCTGGGGGAAAAACAAATTACATCTTTCTGGAATGACGGTTTAATTAAAAATGTCACGGATATTTTTAACCTGGCAGATAAGGCAGAAATAATTGCAAAGCGTGAGGGCTGGGGGAAAAAATCTCTTGAGAATTTGCTGGCAGCGATAGAAAAATCTCGCGATGTGAACTTGGAAAAATTTATTTATGCACTGGGTATCCGCCATGTGGGTGAGGTAACGGCCAAGCTATTAGCGCGAGAATATGGCAGCGCAGATAATTGGCTGGTTACTATGAAAAAACTTGCCTCTGACGCAGGGGCTCGTGAGATGGTGCAGAATATTCATGGTATCGGCGAGATAGTAGCGGAGTCACTTACGGATTTTTTTGCTGAATCACATAATATAGAGATTGTAGGGGCATTATTATCGCAGTTGCGTGTGGCAGATGCTATGGTAGCAAGCCATGATTCGGCAGTTGCTGGTAAAACAGTAGTATTTACAGGAACTCTAACCAAAATGAGCCGTGCTGAAGCTAAAGAGCGTGCTGAAAGTCTTGGCGCAAAAGTGGCAAGCAGTGTTTCTGCACAAACTAATTTTGTGATAGCAGGAGCAGATGCCGGATCAAAGCTTAAAAAGGCAAATGAACTTGGAGTTCAGGTGCTAAGTGAAGATGAATGGCTAAGCTTAATTCAAGCTACTTAATTAACTGGCTGGCATTAACTGGAGGAACTCCTGCACCGCCATCATAAGGTTCAGATTGAGGCTCTGCTTTTGGTGCTTCGGCAGAACGAACTGGAGCTTGGGCTTGTACAGGTGCGCTAGCTTGCAGCTGAGGCATATCTTCATAGGCGGCTGAGTCATCATCATAATCTTCTTCAACCACAGTACTGCCTTTGGACATTTCTTTCATATCCAGCCTGCCATCTTTATTAGCATCCATAGCTTCAAAAGATCTCTCTATCTGATCCATATAGGTTTTTTTACTGAAAGTAAGGTTAGATACACTTTCTTCCCGCGGGTTGGATTTTGCCGCTGCGGCTGCCTTTGTTCGGATGTTGGAATTTTTTTGTGGTTGCTCTACAGCAAATGAAGATGTGTTTACTAAGCATGCGCATGTCGTAAGAAGGGCAACAATTTTCCAATTTTTCATAATAATCCCATTAAGTATCTGTAATTTTAATAAAATACTAACTAATTAAATTATAATAACATAAATTAAGGCAATAATCTACCGAGATTTTTCCCACCTAATATATGGACATGGAAATGATGTACGGTTTGTGAAGCGTCTGGCCCATGGTTGGTGATGATACGATAGCCGTTCTCTTGCAATCCCAGTTCTTTTGCCACTTTTTGCACACTGGAAAAAAATTCTTTCATAAATTCAGCAGAAGCAATCTGGGAGAAATCATCAAATGACACACAGTCAATTTTAGGAACTACCAGCACATGCACCGGTGCATCAGGCGCAATATCATGAAAAGCAAGGGCAAATTCGTCTTCATATACCTTCTTGCATGGAATTTCTCCACGCAGGATTTTGGCAAAAACATTGTTGGAATCGTAAGCCATAATTTTACTCAATTTTACAGGCTTCACCAAAAGCAAATCTTGGGCTACGCGGATGTAATTTAGAGGCATCGCCATATCCAATATTGCATAAAAAATTAGAACGGATGTTTGTGCCAGCAAAGAATATTTCATCAAGCTTCTTATTGTCAAAACCTGACATCGGGCCGCAATCCAATCCTAAAGATCGCGCTGCCATTATAAAATACGCTCCTTGCAGCGTGGAATTGCGAAAAGCGGTAGTTTCAATTGCCGCGGTTTTTCCTGCAAACCAGCTTCTTGCATCAGTATGTGGAAATAGAAACGGCAGTTTTTCATAAAAATCCATATCCATTGCTATAATAGCTGTGGCCGGAGCTGCCATGGTTTTTGCTACATTGCCTTCGTCAAGGGCAGGTTTTAAGCGTTCTTTAGCAGCTTTGGAGGTAACAAAAGTAACCCTCATCGGCGAACAATTGGCAGAAGTTGGCCCCATTTTAGCTAGGTCAAATATTTCCTTAAGAAGTGATTCAGGAACTGGTCTGTCAAGCCATGCGCTATGGGTGCGGGCATTGTGGAATAATATATCAAGGCTTTGATTATCTAATGTACTCATGAGCTTTTTCCCTTTAATTTGCGACTGGCTTTTTCATCAAGTCCGGATATTCCTTCGCGGCGTTCCAGCTCTGCCATTACTTCCGTTACTTTAATATCGCTATCAGCGAGTAACAATAGCCAGTGGAATAGCAAATCAGCACTTTCACTTATTATCTCCGCCCTGTTTTTTTCTATTGCCGCTATAACGGTTTCCACTGCTTCTTCACCGAGTTTTTGCGCAATCTTTGCTGTGCCTTGTTTAAGGCGCTTAGCGATATACGAGGTTTCAGGGTCAGCTTTGCGCCTATCTAGAACAACTTGGTATAATCTCTCTAATGTATCGCTCATTACTCTTTGTCTTTCAATAATTGGCGTCGTTATAGTCTTACAGGAATGTTATTTTCCTGCATAGATTTTTTTACCTGTTCAATGCTGTAAGTGCCGAAATGGAAAACGGAAGCAGCTAGCACCGCATCGGCTTTACCTTCTTTCACCGCCTGCGAGAAATGTTCCAGCGTCCCGATTCCGCCGGAGGCTATAACAGGTATGCTTACAGCTTGTGAAACGGCGCGGGTGAGGGGCAGGTTTATTCCTTGTTTAGTGCCGTCCCGATCCATGGAAGTCAGCAAAATTTCCCCTGCGCCAAGAGCAGCCATTTTCTTTGCCCACTCAACTGCATCAAGCCCAGTGGCATTGCGCCCTCCATGGGTGAATACTTCAAATTTTCCATCGCCTACCGACTTGGCGTCAATTGCCACCACAATACATTGCGAACCGAACTTGGCCGCTGCTTCACCAACAAAATCGGGGTTTCTGACTGCTTCGGTATTAATTGAAACTTTATCCGCTCCTGCGAGCAGCAGGTTGCGGATATCGGTTAGGGTACGCACCCCGCCACCTACCGTAAGCGGCATAAAACATTGCTCGGCTACGCGCGAAATTACATCATATAATATGCCACGGTTATCACTGCTGGCGGTTATATCCAAAAAACATAACTCATCCGCACCTTGCGCATCATAGATTTTGGCCTGCTCAACAGGATCACCGGCATCTATTAAATCAACAAAATTGACGCCTTTGACCACACGTCCGTCTTTTACGTCCAAACAAGGAATAATACGGGTTTTAAGCATTGAACTGTGCATGTAAGTTTTTAAGAACGCCATTGACGAAATGTACTTCGCCATCGGCAAAAAAACGGCTGGTGAGGCGGGTATATTCATCAATCAAGATTTTATGGTTGGTGTCTTTGTAGAAGAATAATTCAAAAACCCCACATTGCAGAATCGCGATGAGAATCGGACTCATCCGCTCACGTTTCCACTCCTTGCTCAGACAGCTATCTATGCGTTTATCAATATCTGCCTGCCACTGGATAGTGCCTTCTAATATTGCGCTGACCAGCTGGTAATTTGGTTCAAGTGCTGCCCCTAAAGTAAGTTTCTGCTCGCCTGCGTTATTTGCTAGGCGTTTTTTAAGGCTGCTAAGCTGGCCGGCTGGCAAAGGATTTTCTTCGCTTATCAGGCGTTCATAAACACATTGAACCGCAGCGACCCTAGCTGCTGATTTTTTTTGCAGGGATGGGTTGGTTTTTTTAGTCTCGGCTTCACTCATGCTTTGATTCCAAACTGGCTTTTTAGAGCAACTAATTTTAAGCACGCTTCCACCGCGTCGCGTCCTTTATTGCCTTCGGTTACATTGGCACGCACGAAAGCCTGATCCATATTTTCCACAGTAAGGATGCCATATCCGATTGCAGCATTTTTATTAAGTGCCAGTTCCATAAGTCCGCGCGCGCTTTCGCCGCAGACATAATCGTAATGAGTGGTTTCACCGCGTATAACGCAGCCAAGGGCAACATAACCGTCATATTTTTTGCTTTGTATAGCAAAATTAATCGCGGCGGGAATTTCAAATGCCCCCGGCACTTCTATCTCGTCAAAAGTAGCTTTGAAATTGTTAAGGGTGGTGCGTGCGCCACCCAATAATTCACCTGTAACATCAGGATAAAAATTAGCAGCGATAATTAGTATATGTGGTGATTTCATAGCAGTTATTTAGTCATTTGTTGTTAGTTGTTGGTATCCGTTTATGGTCAGACCATAGCCGTCCAGACCGATAATGGCGCGTTTGGAGTTGGAAAGTAGTACCATATCCTTTACCCCTAAATCCAGCAGGATTTGTGCGCCAATACCGTAATCCCGCAGTTCGGTCGGGCTATGCGGTTCTTCGCCGCGGCGCAGGCGGAGCTTGTCAGAAACTGCGGTACGGATAGGTTCACGTATTAAAACTACGACACCGCTGCCATGCTCTGAAATTTTTTCCATAGCTGGGCGGAGATGGCTGGAATTGCTGGGGTGTTTATCACCCAGCATATCCTGTAATAAATTTAGGGAGTGCATACGAACAAGGATAGGGCTGTCTTTGGATATTTTACCTTTTACCAGCGCAATATGTTCGGCATATTCAGTAGTGCTGCTATAAATAACAATGCGCCAATCACCGCCAAATTCGCTATGGAAATCACTTTCTATAACCCTCTTTACGAGCTTTTCACTGCGGCGGCGATAGGAAATCAAATCAGCAATGGTAGCAATTTTAAGCTGATGTTTTTCTGCAAATTCTATGAGGTCAGGGAGGCGCGCCATTGTGCCGTCATCATTCATGATTTCGCAAATAACACCTGATGGGTTAAGCCCTGCAAGACGGGAAATATCAACTGCCGCTTCGGTATGGCCTGCCCGTACCAAAACTCCGCCATCGCGCGCAACCAACGGGAATATATGACCGGGGGAGGCAATGTCAGCCGCGGTTTTGGAAGGGTCAATCGCTGTTTGGATAGTATGGGCGCGGTCAGCTGCGGATATGCCGGTTGTCACTCCCTCGCGTGCTTCTATGGATACGGTAAAAGCAGTTTGATGGCGTGATTTATTGTCGCGGGCCATCAGGTTTAGGCCTAAGGCTTCCACCCGTTCAGAAGTCATGGAAAGGCAGATAAGCCCGCGTCCGAATTTTGCCATGAAATTAACGGCGGCAGGTGTAGCAAATTGTGCAGGGATAACAAGGTCACCCTCATTTTCACGGTTTTCATCATCTACAAGGATGAACATTTTGCCATCCCGCGCATCGGCGATGATGTCTTCAATAGGTGAGAGATATTTTGAGTGGGGCATATGATTCATTTTCCTAGAATCCGTGCAACATAGCGTGCGAGCATATCTATTTCAAGATTTAGCTGGTCACCGGTGTGTTTATGGCTTAGCGTGGTATTTTGCCAAGTATGGGGAATTATATTAACTGTAAACAGGTTGTTTTCTACATTATTTACGGTTAGCGCAAT
Source organism: Pseudomonadota bacterium (assembly GCA_963205245.1). Classification (GTDB taxonomy): domain Bacteria; phylum Pseudomonadota; class Alphaproteobacteria; order Rickettsiales; family SXRF01; genus SXRF01. The sequence continues at coordinate 13,651 of CAUJIB010000093.1, read as the reverse complement.
GCCATCAAGCGTTACTGAACCTTTTTGCGCGATAAAATGTGCCAGTGCAGGGGGGGCTGATATAGTAACTATATGGGAGTCACCGGATTTTTCAATATTTTGAATGGTTGCTACCCCGTCAATATGCCCGCTTACTATATGCCCGTCCAGTGAATCACCCATTTTAAGCGAACGCTCCAAATTTAATTTATTGCCGATTTGCCAGCTATTTTTAGCAGTACAGGCGATAGTTTCAGCCGAAAGCTGTACAGCAAAACCATCTTTCAGTATCTCAACTACAGTTAAGCAAGCGCCATTACAGGCGATGGAATCACCAAGCTTGATGCTTTCAGGTGCAAACCCGCAAGCAATGGTAAGGCGCAAATCACCTTTTTGCTGCGCCTTTGTTATTGTGCCAATATCGCTTACGATTCCTGTGAACATTCGTATATCTCTAAACTATCATTTCCGAGTTTAATATGTTCTATTTGTTTGAAGCGGGCAAGTTTTTCCAGTGTTTCTGTAACACATAACCCTTCTTTGCCAATAACAATTGGGGCGCGGAACCAGTAAACCTTATCTACCAATCCACTTTCTAAAAATGCGGAGGTAAGTTTTGCCCCTGCTTCTACCAGCACACTGGTGATGCCGCGCTTGGTAATTTCCTCTATAGCTCCTGGCAACTCATGACCCATGACCCATGATTCATGCCCATCTTGCAAAAGTTTTGCATTTTTGGGGATTTTTCCGCTTCTATCCAGTACAATGCGTATAGGGGAGCGGTGTTCAAGCCCAGAAAGGCGGCAGGTAAGCAGGGGGTCATCAGCCAGCACTGTCCCGCTGCCTGTAAGGATAGCATCATGCTGCGCACGTAGCAGATGACCAAACTCACGGGCTGCTTCATCAGTTAGCCATCTACTATGAGGGGATGTAATTTTCCCGTCCAGCGAGGTTGCTATTTTAAGGGATATATAGGGGCGTTTCTTTTCAATTACTGAGAAAAAGCCGCGATTTACTTCCAATCCTTCTTTTTCACAAATATTTTCTATTACTTCAATTCCCGCCTTTTTAAGGGCAGCGATTCCACCTCCACTTACTTGCGGGTTTTTATCGTGGCAGGCTATGACCACGGTTTTAATTCCGGCTTTAATTATTGCATCAGCGCATGGCGGGGTTTTGCCATGATGCGAACAAGGTTCAAGAGTTACATACAGGGTTGCGCCACTGGCGTTTTTACCGGCATTTTCTATGACGATAGTTTCTGCGTGTGGTCTGCCGCTGCTGGCGGTTATCCCTTGCGTGATTATCTGTCCGTCTTTGACCAGAACTGCACCAACATTAGGGTTGGGATGGGTTTGGCCTGCCTGCCTGCGCGCAAGGCTTAAAGCCACGCGCATATATCTTTCATGGTTTTTAATCATAACCAGTTATTTGCTTGTTGGCGTTGCAGGCGGAACTATGGGTTTTTCACTTTCTTTAACATCTACTTTAGGTGCGCCTTCTTTGGGAATTTCTATAGGAACTGATTTGGTTTCCGGCTTCTTCTCGGAGGCCTCGTCTAACCATTTTATTTCGTCACTTTTCTTTTTGCCGGATTCGGTAACGCACTGCCAATGGTTGCAGGGTTCGCCGATGGTAGGCATATGTTTACCTATGCCATCTGCCCATTCATATATTGCATTGCAGCCGCTAAGTATTAGGGGAAGTGTAAGTAATAAAAGCGTTCTCATTTTTTCTCTCCTAGTTCCTCCACAATATCCTCAAAATCTTTGGCTTCGCGGAAATCACGATAAACAGAAGCAAAACGTATATAGGCCACGCTATCAACTTTCTTCAGCTCTTCCATAACTGTTTTTCCAATGAGCGAAGTAGGAATCTCATTCTCGCCCATGCTTTCCAGCCTTTGGGTGATGCGGGTTAGCAGCTGTTCCACCTGCTCAGAAGATACAGGGCGTTTGCGCAGGGCGATACCTAGTGAGTGTGCTAACTTATCGCGATCAAACATCCTGCGTTCACCATTCTTTTTGATGACAGTCAACTCACGTAATTGCACCCTTTCAAAAGTAGTAAAGCGCGAGTTGCATTCAGGGCAGAAACGGCGGCGGCGGATGGTAAGCCCATCTTCACTGGGGCGCGAATCTTTTACCTGTGTATCAATATGACCGCAAAATGGACATTTCATTTTTTACTGCCCCTTGAAATAATGAATTATATAATTTACTTGATCTTTAAACCCTATTAATGTGGCTAGAATAGCAATGTTTATTATTATAGAATAAAAGCAACTATTTGCTATTTGTATTAATACATGAGCTTTCTCTGGTGCTTTGCGTGTAAATGTAGAATAAGAATACCCAATTGCCATGTGTCCTAGCATGTGTTCTCTGCCTGGTATTTTTCGTATAATTATTATTATAATACTAACTATCGTAGTAACAGACAGCAGAAACATATGTCCAATTATCATAAGCATACTAATTAGACCGCCAGCACCAGTTGGGTTTCCATGCCAATTTTCAGCTATTGAAAAAATTATTATGAACATAAGTATGGCAATATTGGCCAAAATTATTTTTGTAATTACAGTGAATTTTGTATAAATAATGAAGCCAATTATTAAAAAAATACACAATATCCAAATAAGCATAATTTTATCTTCTTACCTGTGTATCAATATGACCGCAAAATAGACATTTCATTTTTTACCTCTGATCCAGCCCTGAATAAATTGGGAAAGCTTTGCAAAGTTCGGCAACTTTAGCGCGGACTTTGGCTTCTACTGCTGAATTATCGCCGCCAGTTGCAAGACCGTCCAATACATCGCCTATCAGTTCGCCGATTTGTTTGAACTCCGCTACGCCAAAACCGCGGGTGGTGCCTGCTGGTGTGCCAAGGCGGATACCTGAGGTTACGAACGGTTTTTCAGGGTCAAACGGAATAGCATTTTTATTGCAGGTAAGACCAGCACGTTCCAAGCTTTCCTCGGCTGCTTTGCCGGTTACTTTTTTCGGGCGCAAATCAACCAGCATCAGGTGGCAGTCTGTTCCGCCGGTTACGATATCCACCCCACGTTTTACCAGAGTATCAGCAAGGGCGCGGGCATTATCAATTACCTGTTTACCATAATCCTTGAATGATGGCTGCAATGCTTCGCCAAACGCTACTGCCTTAGCAGCGATAACGTGCATAAGTGGGCCGCCTTGCGCTCCTGGGAAAATGGCAGAATTGAATTTTTTAGCCAGATCCTCATCATTAGTAAGAATCATGCCACCGCGTGGACCACGCAGGGTTTTGTGAGTGGTAGTGGTTGCTACATGGGCGTGTGGGAAGGGGCTTGGGTAAACGCCAGCGGCTATAAGCCCCGCATAATGCGCCATATCCACCATGAAATATGCGCCCACTGAATCAGCGATTTTGCGGAAACGGGCAAAATCAATTACGCGGCAGTAAGCTGAACCGCCAGCTATGATTAGTTTAGGTTTATGTTCTTTAGCTAAGCGTTCTACTTCATCATAATCAATCAGCGCATCTTCTTTGCGTACGCCATATTGAATTGCATTAAACCATTTGCCGGACATATTCGGTGCAGCGCCATGGGTTAGGTGACCGCCCGCTGCCAGTGACATACCAAGGAAAGTATCGCCCGGTTTAAGCAGCGCAAGGAATACACCTTGGTTAGCTTGCGAACCGGAGTTTGGTTGTACGTTAGCATAAGCGCAGTTAAATAATTTGCAGGCGCGGTCGATAGCCAGTTGCTCGGCTTTGTCCACAAATTCACAACCACCATAATAACGTTTGCCCGGATAGCCTTCCGCATATTTATTGGTAAGTACCGAACCTTGTGCGCGCAGCACTGCTTTGCTTACAATATTCTCTGAAGCAATCAGCTCGATGCCATCCTGCTGGCGATGCAGTTCTTCTTCAAGGGTAGAAAAAATTTCTGGGTCTGCTTTAGCAAGGTCAGTATTAAAAAAAGAGCTCATTTCCATATCCAATTTTTTAGCGGTGTTGTTCATTTTATTATTCCTGTTTGTGTCAATATTAAATTTTAGTTGTTTGTATTTACATTTCCAAAAATGATAGAATTTTTATCTCTCTCCAGATTTTCCATGGCTTTATGAGCTTTAATAAACGGTTCTCCGTAAAATTCAACTGTAGCATCAAAAAGTGTTCCGTGTATTTTAGAAAATATATGCCCATACCACATTGAAATATGAATATATTTTGAATTATAACTATACCCCTTATCCGCATTGTCAAAGGTGGATTTTATCTCTTCCGCTGCTTTCCGCACTCTTTCAAAAAGCTCTGTTTCTTTCTTTTCCATACCATTAATAGTTTTGGGAAAGCCAAACCACAAGCCATCCCCTTGCACCGAGCCTACGCGAACACCATCATATTTTTTTACGATTCTTTCTGCCATTTGGGTGAAGCTTATGGATTGTTCCGTTAAGACATCTATGCCACTCGCATCCAATACGCTGGTTGAATTTGTGATATCACAAAACATTACTATGGCATTATTTTCTGGAGGAAAAATTATACCAAGATTTTCTTGCAATGTTTCCGATTGGGAGGTTTTATAGAATTTATAAACCAAGTCTGACAGGTTTTCAGAAAGCTCTATCTTCTCATTTTTGTTATTTTTATTAGCGCGGTTGTTTTGGAAAGACCATTCTTCTATAGAAAAAGGATGGGTTGAAATAAATTGCAAAAGTCCCACAGGTTTTTTTGTATCGTTTTGGTCTTTAGTTTCTAGCACAATATTCATTAAATGATCAGAATTTACGCTGTTATTAGCAATTTTATTATTCTCTTGCATTCCGTGGCTGGAATCATAGTTGTAATAGGCTTTGCCTGCTGATGTTCCATCGGAGATACAATGTTTTAGGGATTTATTTTTGTATGATCCGTCTGGATACATAGCAAGATAGACTAAATATTTTTTACCTTTATGAGAATATGGTAAATATATTGTCGCGCCTTTTAGGCCTTCTTGTCTAACTTTTAGGTCAGTATATATTTCCTGTAGTTGCCTATCTATCGCAAATAAAAGCGATGCAGGGATTTTTCCATTTTTTTCAGCATCATTAATGTAGCTGGTTCTGGTGATATAAAAATTTTTCAACATCTTATATTCATGGAATAATTTCCATAAAGTAACAGGGAAAAAAAGTAGATCTTTGGTAGTAATGGAAATTTTTGATTCTGGAAAATCGGTCATAAGGCTTTTCTGCTAGCTATATTCATGTGGCATCATGATAATTTTTCTACTCGAGTTTTGTGTCTGCCACCCTCAAATTCACTACTTAAAAATTGATTTACGCAGTCTTTAGCGGTCTCAATACCGATTAGTCTTGCGCCGAGACAGAGTACATTCGCATCATTGTGCCTGCGGGCAAGGTTTGCAGATAACCCATCATGGCAAAGAGCCGCGCGGACACGAGGATTACGGTTGGCAGCAATGCTTACACCAATTCCAGATCCGCAAATTATAATTCCTTTTTTGTCAGCGTTACTCTCAATCCATTTGCCCATTTCTGCAGCATAATCAGGATAATCAACTGATTCTAGGGAATGGGTTCCAAGGTCAGTAACTTCTGCTCCTTGTTCGCGCAGATATTGTGCCAAAATTTGTTTCAGTTCAAACCCGCCATGGTCACTTGCTATTGCTAATGTATTTTTTATCATAATATTTGTGTTAAATTTATTTGCAGCTACTATATGTAGGGTTGCTATTTTGTCATGACTCATAGAAAAGTGCAACTTCATTAAATAAACATTGTAAAAATATTAACCGCATGAATTTATTAGAAATATCTTTATTTTTCATAGTGCCGGCCTTCGCAGCCGCTATAAATTCGGTGGCAGGAGGAGGGACATTCCTCACATTCCCAGTTTTTATTATGAATGGGCTTACACCATTGCAGGCTAACGTGATGAGTACGGTTGCCCTGTGGCCGGGAACAGTTGCCAGCAGCTATGGCTATCGTGATGTTTTGGTGACCGACCGTAAAAGGCTAATACCATTGCTTGTGGTATGTGTAATAGGCGGGGCAGCTGGCTCGGTTACTTTGTTAAATACTCCGGAAGTTATTTTTAAGCAGATTGTGCCGTGGTTATTGCTTTTTGCAACGTTGATTTTCACTTTTGGAAAATATGGAGTGGTGTTTTTACGTAGCCGTTTTCCAGAAGCTAAAGAATATCATAATTTAGGAATATTTTTGCAGGCAGTTATTGCTTTTTATGGCGGGTATTTCGGTGCAGGAATTGGAATATTGATGCTTGCTATATTGCAAATGGTAGGTCTTTCTAATATCCATGAAATGAATGCACTTAAAACTTTGCTTGCTGCTGCTATTAATATGGCAACCGTGGTGATATTTATATTGGCAGGGGCGGTGGTTTGGAAGCTGGCATTTATAATGATTGCCGGTGGTATGTTCGGTGGATATGCAGGTGCACGCCTTGCGCTAAAAGTTCCACCTTCATATGTACGATGGTTAGTTAGTGTTATCGGTTTTTCTATGACCGCATATTTTTTTCTGCATGATGCGTGATAGTGCTTGAGTCGTTTTCTTAGCTGGTTATAATCAAAGCGAATAATAAATATTGTGAAGGGTAAAAACTATGATCCAGCCTACATTTGGTGCATCTACTCCGGTTATATCGGCAGTCAAAAAAGCGCATGTGATAGTGCTTGGTAATGAAAAAGGTGGCTCTGGAAAGACTACTACCTGTATGCATTTGATTGTTGCATTGCTGCGGCTTGGTTTTTCAGTTGGCACAATTGATATTGATTCACGTCAGCGTTCCCTTTCACGTTATTTAGAAAATCGCCGCCAGACTATATTGAAAGAAAATGTATCTCTTCCACAACCTCAGCACGTGGTGGTGCAGCGCAGCCCGTTTAATATAGTGAAGGAGGCGGAAGAAGATGAACGTGAGCGTTTTACGAAAGCACTTACACGTCTTATGGAAGCTAATGATTTTGTAGTGGTGGACAGTCCGGGTAGTGATACCTATCTTTCCCGAGTTGCCCATGCCCATGCGGATACGGTTATTACCCCGATTAATGACAGCTTTGTTGATTTGGACGTTCTGGCCAACGTTGATGGTCAGACCATGAAAATTATCAAGCCAAGCATTTATAGCGAAATGGTATGGGAACAAAAACTCATGCGTGCGCGGCGTGATGGCGGTTCAATTGAATGGATTGTTATGCGTAACCGTTTAAGTAATATTGATGCTAAAAATAAGCGTTTTATGACTCAGGCAACTACTGAATTGGCCCGCCGTATCGGGTTTCGTGTTGCACCGGGTTTTTCTGAACGGGTTATTTTCCGTGAGATGTTTTTACAAGGTCTTACCGTTCTTGATATTATGGAAATGAACGGTGGTTCCGGACTTTCTCTTTCCCATGTCGCGGCTCGTCAGGAAGTGCGTGATTTGCTCAAGACTTTGCGTATTCCGCTTATTGATGAGCATATCAATAAGCAACGTGCTGATGAAGAAAATGAAAAAGAAGAAGCAAAGAAACCAGCCAAGGAATCAGAAGTTGCAGAATCTGTTACTGAAGATAAACCGATAGAAAAAGCAGAAGTAAAAGAACCGGTAAGGGAGCTGGAAGCCCTCGCTTCTTAGGTAGGCATTAGGATTTAGGCACTAGGGATTAGGGAAGTTGTCACCCGCATTTGTTGCGGAGTCTGGGCTGACGGATGACATATGGCAAGAATATCTGTCATTGCGAGCAGAGCGAAGCAATCCATCTTTTAGTTGGATAGGTTTTTGGATTGCCACGGAGCTTGCGCTCCTCGCAATGACAAAACCCTAATGTCTAAAAATAGTTATTTCTTCCCTGAGTTTTTCATCAGCTTATAAGTAACTGAATCATGCAGGGCGTTAAATGATGCATCAATTACGTTTTCAGAAACGCCGATAGTGTTCCAGATATTACCTTTGTTATCACGTGATTCAATCATAACGCGGGTTATAGCTTTTGTGCCGTCCTGCGGTGTTAAAATCCTTACCTTATAGTCAGTAAGCACAAGGTCTTTAAGAGTAGGGAAATGTGCAATCAGGCTCTTACGCAAGGCACCATCCAGCGCATTTACAGGGCCGTTTCCTTCAGCGGCGTTAATTGCTTCCTGCCCATTAATGACAAGCTTAATAGTGGCTTCGCAGATATTAATGGTTTTTCCTTTGCTTTGCCTGCGCTCGCCAATTACACGGAAGCTTTCTACAGTAAAATATTCTGGAACATTGCCGAGCATCCTACGTGCGAGTAACTCAAAGCTTGCTTCAGCACCCTCATAAGCATAGCCTTGCTTCTCACGCTGCTTTACCTCATGCACGAGCGCGCTTACTCTTTCATCATCAGATTTTATATCTATGCCGAACTGGGTAAGCCTGTCTATTACGTTGGATTTTCCAGCTTTATCCGAAACAAGGATAGTACGTTTGTTGCCAACTAATTCCGGTTTAATATGCTCGTAGCTGGTAGAATCTTTTGCCATGGCCGATACATGCAGTCCGCCCTTATGGGCAAAGGCTGCCCCGCCAACATAGGGTGCGTGCTGGTTAGGTAGGCGGTTTAAGCGATCGTCTAATAAGTGCGAAAGGTGGGTTAGGGAAGCTAGTTTTTCCTCGCTAACTCCGGTAGTAAAGCCCATTTTTAATATCAGGTTGGGAATAATGGAAATCAGGTTAGCATTACCGCAACGTTCACCGATGCCGTTAATTGTTCCCTGCACCTGCCGGACTCCCGCCCGCACTGCTGCTAGTGAATTGGCAACGGCACTATCCGTATCATTATGGCAATGAACCCCCAGATTTTTACCGGTGATATGCTTTGTTACTTCAGTTACTATTTCTTCAATGTCAAAAGGCAGTGAGCCGCCATTAGTATCACACAGCACAATCCAGCGTGCGCCAGCGTCAAATGCGGTCTTCAGGCAATCAATGGCAAATTCAGGATTGGATTTATAGCCGTCAAAAAAATGCTCGGCATCATAGAGTGCTTCGCGCTTATTTTTTACAATATGTTTAATTGAGTCGCTGATCATTTTAAGATTTTCCGGCAGCGATACATTAAGTGTAGATTTTATTTGTTTGTCCCAGCTTTTACCAACCAGACAGATTGACTTGGCCCCGCTTTCTAAAAGTGCGCTAAGGGCAGGGTCGTTTTCTGCGCTGCGTCCGCTCCTTCTTGTCATGCCAAAGGCAGATAGTTTAGAAGTGCGTAGGGCAGGAGGGTCAGCAAAAAAAGCATCGTCATTTGGGTTTGCACCCGGCCAGCCGCCTTCTATGTAATCAATCCCGATTTTATCAAGTTCGCGGGCGATTGCCTGTTTGTCAGCTACTGTAAAATCTACGCCGCGGGCTTGTGAACCATCACGCAAGGTAGAGTCATATAAATAAATTTTTTCTTTTTGTCGGTCTTTGGTCATACTTTTTTAATTGCCTAAAATGCTTTTTATAGTCCATTACCTTAACAAATCCAGCTATCTCTAGCAAGTTCCTTATTATTAATTAACTGTTATTTATAGAAAAAAAATCCTTTTTTCCTGTTGAAAAACAGTTTAGTTTGGCGTTCAATGCATAGGATCTAATAGCGTTTAACAAATAAGGATTAAAAACATGGCTGGTGAAATTATTGTTCCTTCACTTGGTGAATCAGTTTCAGAAGCAACAGTGGCGAAATGGTTCAAAAAAATTGGCGATAGTGTTAAGGCAGATGAGCCGCTTGTTGAGCTGGAAACCGACAAGGTAACCATGGAAGTAAATGCCCCAGCATCCGGTGCGCTTAAATCAATTGATGTTGCGGAAGGTAAAACCGTTGCCGTTGGCGCGCTGCTTGGCAAAATTGAAGTTGGTGCTGCTGGTACGGTTTCTGCTGCCAAGCCATCTGCCGCTGCGCCTTCTTCTTCGGCTCCTGCACCAGCTGCCGCTAGTCAATCTGCTTCTGCTCCGCAATCCGGCCCTGCTGCCCGTAAAATGCTGGAAGAAACTGGTATTCCTGCTTCTTCAATAGAGGGTACAGGCAAAGACGGGCGTATAACTAAAGGTGACATAATAAATGCTGCTTCTGCTCCTGCCGCAAGCCAATCTGTAAGCAGCGCACCGAAAGAAGAACGCGTAAAAATGAGCAAGCTCCGTCAGGTTATCGCCAAACGCCTGAAAGATTCACAAAATACCGCGGCGATTCTTACTACTTTCAATGAAATTGATATGAGCAATGTTATTGCCTTACGCGCTGAATATAAGGATGCTTTCGAGAAAAAACATGGTGTGCGCATGGGCTTTATGTCGCTATTTGTAAAAGCGGCGGTAAACGCGCTTAAGGAAATTCCGGCAGTAAATGCTGAAATCCAAGGCGATGAACTGGTTTATAAAAATCATTATGATATTGGCGTCGCAGTGGGAACCGAACAAGGTTTAGTTGTGCCGGTGGTGCGCAATGCCGATCAATTGTCACTGGCAGAAATTGAAAAAGAAATTGGCCGCCTTGCTGAAAAAGCCCGTCTTGGAACATTGGCGATGAGCGATCTTTCCGGTGGTACATTCACTGTTTCTAACGGCGGCGTATATGGCTCGCTGATGTCCACACCTATCATCAACCCGCCGCAATCAGGGATTTTGGGGATGCACAAAACCGAAGAGCGTCCAATCGCGGTGAAAGGTCAGGTTGTCATCCGCCCGATGATGTATGTAGCGCTTTCTTATGATCACCGTATCATTGACGGCAAGGAATCCGTAACCTTCCTTGTTAAAGTGAAGGAAGCGATTGAAGATCCAAGAAGGTTATTGTTGGGGCTGTAATATTGATATGAATTTTAAGTACATTACATGCTTATTGCTACTACCGTTGATATTAACTGCTTGCAATAGCAAAATGAATAAAGAAGAGCAACGCTCTCCTGAGGGATTTGCGATAGGTGTGCTTAATACGCTTTGTATTGATACTATATCTGATGCAGGTAAAATTAATGATAACTTGAAAAAACAAATAGAGCAGACATTAGCTAAAGAAGCTAATAAAGCGACTATTTTAGAATACCAGAAAAATTTTAATACTGGCGTTGAAAATATTACCAACGTCTGGAATCTGCTAAATCCGTATAATGGAAAAAATTATAACGTAATGATAACAAATGCCCATCGCTGTATAGTTAGTTATGAGGCAAATAATTCCGAAGATATAAAAGTAGCATTCAAGAATTTTATTAATAAATACACTGACTCTGAAGGGATTACAGAAAGCGTCAAAGTTGAAATAAAAGATAAGCCAGATTCACAACTAATTAATTACAAGATACCACTGAAAAATACAGTTTTAAATACACAGCTCAGTATTTCAGTTGAGAATAAACAAAATCCAATGGTTCAATTAATGTGGGTACCAATTGTTCGCTAGCTAAAATAAACAAAGGAATAAAAAAATGTCTGAAAATTTTGATCTAGTAGTTATCGGTGGTGGGCCGGGTGGTTATGTGGCGGCGATTCGTGCAGCACAGTTAGGCATGAAAGTAGCTTGCGTGGAAAAACGCGGAAGCCTAGGCGGAACTTGCCTGAATGTTGGTTGTATTCCTTCTAAGGCGTTACTTGAATCTTCTGAAAAATTTGAGGATGCTTCGCATAATTTCGCTGCCCATGGCATTAAGGCAAAAATTGAACTGGATTTGGCTACTATGCTTGCGCGCAAGGATAAGGTGGTATTAGACCTGACTAAAGGTATTGAAGGTTTATTTAAGAAAAATAAAGTTACTTATATAGTTGGTACCGCGGCAATTAAAGCGGCGGGTGAAGTGGTGGTGGATGGCAAAGACACACTAAAAACCCAGCGGATTTTGATTGCCACAGGTTCGGATGTTATGAAGCTGCCGAATGTGGAAATTGATGAAAAACGCATAGTATCCTCCACCGGTGCGCTTACTTTGGATAAAGTACCAAACCATTTAATAGTGGTTGGCGGCGGGGTGATCGGGCTGGAACTAGGGTCAGTGTGGCGCAGGCTTGGTGCAAAAGTTACAGTGGTAGAATTTTTGGATTCAATTGGCGGGCTAATGGATGCGGAAGTTGCCAAGCAGTTCCAGCGCATATTGGAAAAGCAAGGCATCAATTTTATGCTGGGCAGCAAAGTAACCGCGGCGGATACAAAAGGCAAAAATGTAACTTTGACTGTTGAACCAGCCAAAGGCGGCGACAGCAGCAAGCTGGAAGGTGATGTGGTACTGGTTTCTATTGGCCGCAAACCATATACCGATGGTCTTGGTTTAGACAAAGTTGGTGTCAAGCTGGATAATCGCGGGCGTATAGAAGTGGGCAGCCATTTTGAAACAAATATATCCGGGATTTATGCTATCGGCGATGTTATTGCCGGCCCTATGCTTGCCCATAAAGCGGAAGAAGATGGGGTGGCCGCGGTAGAAGCAATGGCAGGGCAAAAAACCCACGTTGATTATAATTTGGTGCCGAGCGTAGTTTATACTTGGCCGGAAGTGGCAAGTGTAGGTAAAACCGAGGAAGAAATAAAAAAATCAGGCATTTCTTATAAAATAGGAAAATTCCCTTTCATGGCAAATAGCCGAGGCAGGGCAGTCGGACAGACTGATGGTTTTGTAAAAATAATCGCTGATACAACTACTGACAGAGTGCTCGGTGTGCATATCATTGGCCCACATGCGGGAACTTTAATTGCCGAAGCAGTGACAGTTATGGAATTTGGCGGTAGCAGTGAAGATATATTCCGCACCTGCCACGCTCACCCAACCTTGAACGAAGCGGTTAAAGAAGCCGCCTTGGCAGTTCTCGGACGTGCTGTGCATGTATAGTAAATTATAGATTTATTGAGTAGATAATAAAAAAGCCATAACTCTCCAGTTATGGCTTTTTTATTTTTTATAACGATAAATTATGCGCGACCACCAACACCAGAATCATGGGATTTAGAAGCAGCATGAACAATAGGATTAAAAGAAGATGATTGGCCGTAATTAGCACTGGATGCAGCTTTTACTATATCTCTCATCATTTCGCTGCTTACTGCTATACAGTCACATGTTGCTCCGCCTGAAAATACCATAACCAATCTCCCAATTTATAAATTTAGTAATTTTTTATTTTATGTTTAACCTTATTTATAACTTCATCCTAACCAAAAGTTACAAATAGGGCAAATACAAATAATAGCTTTAACGTTTATTTCACAGTTCTGTAACCGTTTCGTAATAAAATTGTAATAATTGGGTAAAAATGCTGGATTTTCTATATTTTATAGAAAATATAAAACCTCAAAAAAATATGCTTAGACTTGGGTTCCACCCACCGTCAGTGCGTCTATCAAAAGAGTTGGTTGTCCAACCCCAACGGGTACAGATTGTCCAGCTTTACCGCATGTTCCAACCCCATTATCTAGGCTCATATCATTACCTATGGCTTTTACCTTGGTAAGGCAATCAGGGCCGTTGCCGATTAAAGTTGCCCCTTTTAGAGGGGCGGTGATTTTTCCGTTTTCTATTAAATATGCTTCTGATGCGGAAAATACAAACTTACCGGAAGTTATATCCACCTGACCGCCGCCCATATGCGTTACATAAATACCTTTTTTTACGGATGCTATTATATCCTGAGGGTTAGCGTTACCGCCCAGCATGTAAGTATTGGTCATGCG
>CAUJIB010000092.1 GCA_963205245.1 Pseudomonadota bacterium | reverse complement strand
GTTATTATACTCGTCATCCCACCTTCTGAAGGAATAGGAAAACGTTCAATAATTGCCTGAAAATCACGGGGCAAAGGTTCGGGTAAGTGAAATTCTATTTCTTGACCTCGTAAATCTTCTATCACCGCAGTTATGGCATTCAATAATTTGTCATTAGGTATAATATCCCGCAATGGGCGGTGTGCAAGGTTCTGCCCGAAAATATTACGCGCGGCGCGGTTGGTGCGGACAATTTCCTTATCGTCATTAGTCATAATAAGGATGTCGGGCAGGGTATCTACCAATATTTCCCGTTCTGTAATAACTGTTTCCATTTCATGACGTTTATCATCCCAAGATTTTTGTAGCCTGCCGAGTGCACCGGATAATTTACCTATATTGCTCAAAAAACTTAGGTTCGGGGCGTTTACCCGCTTATCCTGTGCCAGATCAGTTACATAATCGGTAAGGGCGGATATATTTGATAAAAAAGGGATGGTGAATACTGATGTAGCCGCAATAATAGCAATGCAGCCATATAAAAAATAACTAAAATTAAGTTCGCCAATTATTGTATAAAACGAAAGCAATAGGACAGTAGGACCAGAAACTACCATTATCGTTTTAAGGATAGTACTGAATGAAATAGAATGTGATGCTGAATGTTTAGTTGACATGATTATTTTTTATCATGCAAAACAGCTGCTGGCAATTTTCTATTTTATTTATATGAAGAAAAAACAAAAAAATTATAAACTTACCGTCCTATAGCGGGTTGTTTGGGTGTTTTTTTTGGAGGTAAGCCCTTAGCAAAATTTACAGCTTCTTTTTCTGCATCTGCTAATTGTTCTGGAATTAATATTCCTTCAAATGCCTTAGTGTATTTGTGGTCTATAGATTGTGTTTGAGGCATAGCCAATTCCTGCTAAATAATATTAAAGGAATTTTTACGATATATATTAATATATGTAAATGTTAAACTTGCAAAAAACCGACCAAATTCTTAACATCGCTCATGGTTTTTGTTGCAATTTCTTTGGCTCGGTTTGAGCCATCTTGCAGGATTTTATCCAGATAATCAGGTTCTGCCAGTAATTCACGCATTTTTTGGGTAATTGGTGATAAATGTTCTACTGCCACCTCAGTAATCAAATTTTTGAATGCAGAAAAATTAAGTTCTCCGCATTCATGTAGTGCTTGTTCTTTGCTTATGCCTTTAAGGGCTACGTAAATGCCAAGTAAATTTTTTGATTCAGGGCGGGATTCATCAAAGTCCATTCCATCTATCATATCAGATTTTGCTTTGCGGAATTTAAGAGCTATGGTTGTCACATCATCAGTTAAGTTGATGCGGGAATAATCTGATTCATCAGATTTGCTCATTTTCTTCGTACCATCACGCAAGCTCATGATCCGTGCTGCTTCCGCGCGGATTACAGGCTCCGGCAATGGAAAATATTCAGCATTAAAATTACGGTTAAACGCACCGGCAATATCACGGGCTAATTCAATATGCTGCTTCTGATCCTCGCCCACCGGTACATGGGTGGTTTTATAAAGCAATATATCGGCTGCCATCAGCACAGGATAGGAATAAAGCCCCAGCGGTGCTTTTTCGCGGTCTTTACCAGCTTTATCCTTAAACTGGGTCATTCGGTTGAGCCAGCCAATCGGGGTGTTGCAGGAAAGTATCCATGCCAATTCACTATGCTCAGCTACTGCCGATTGCGGGAAAATGATATTTTTTACCGGATCTATACCGCAGGCTATATAAGCTGCGGTGGTTTCGCGGATTGCTGTACGTAATTTTGCCGGATCCTGCGCTACTGTTATGGCATGTAAATCCACAATGCAAAACAGGCTTTCATATTGGTGCTGCATATCAACCCATGCTCGGATTGCTCCCAGATAGTTGCCTAAATGCAGATTGCCGGTTGGTTGTACGCCAGAAAATATACGTTTTTTAGAATTGGTCATATGGTGATGTAATGGCAGTTTTGCTAGGAAAATTCAAGAGATATTATAATGGCTTTGATATGATTTTATGCATTGATATTTATTGGATTTTTATATAAAATATTTATATATATTAATATATAGTGATTGGCGGGGTATATGATTGATGATTCTGTGGTAATTAAAGATTACAAAGTGCCAACTGTTAATGAATACTTGAATTTTAGAAAAGAAATAAAAACCCATGCGGTTATTAATCCTGAAACAGGGTTTGCAGTTGTCCCAAAAGATCTTTTATCAAAACAGGGGGAATTACTTTGGAAGTATATTGTATATCCTGAGGCACGTCCTAATGTTAATGTTCTGTCTCCTAAAGAAATATTCGCTATGGTATTTGATGCCGGCTTTAAGGTGAGAACTATAACTGGTGATAGTATTTTGCACAGTGCGATAGAAAAACGCAATTTGAATACCAAGACAGGAAAAGATGATTTTTTTACCTCGTATATAATTAATGATTTAATTGAACGAGGTACAGCAAAGCAGCTTCTAGCAAAAAACCATGAAGGAATAACGTCATTGGATATAGCTATTCAAAATAATGATAAGTCTGCTGCGGCAATTGTTATAAAAGATGGTATGACAACAAAAAATTTTTTGGCAGCTGGCACAGCTGGTATTCCCTTTGAAAGGGCAATTTTTCATAAGCAAGGTGATATAGTAGCATATATGGCATCTAAAATGAGTAAGGAACAGCTTAACCCATATAAAGGAAGGATAAAAAAGCAGTTTGGCTGCACTACGGAAGATTTGATATTGAATTCTGTAAGTAAGCATATGCCTGATTCAATTCAGCAATATATGCCTAAAAACATTGAAATCGGAAAATCCAGATAAGAATAAAATAAAAAGGAATCCCAAACTATCTATTCAGGATTCCCGTTTTGTAATTTAATATAATAATGAAAAATTACGATGCAGAAGCACTCTCATTTAATGTAGACAGATAACGCTGCATTTCTTCTTTTAGAAGCAGATTCTGTTTTTTAAGTTTAGTTATGGTTTCAAAATTCGGGGATGGGTGGTTCATTTCAGCATCAATTTGTTCTTTAAGTTGTGTGCGTTTTTCAGACAATGAATTAACGTGAGCTTGAATAGACATAACAGTATCAACCCTTTCTAAAAATTATAATGGTCAACATAATTGCAGTCAATATTAGCAAGACTGTTGCTTTTATGATGCAGTGTTAGAAAAACATATCTAATCACGTCGTCCATTATACAAAAAAATTGCACTAATATTCAAGATAAAAGAAATTAAAAAATTTTTCTTTTCAAGGTTTTTTATAGTTAACTTATTGTTGGAATCTTGTTTTTCAAAAAAAATACCTTATATTTTATACAAATGTTTTTTATTCACCCATAAAATGTGAAAGGTTAGATTATGACTCAGACAACTAAAAATGATATAGCAAGCGCAAGCCGTAAAAAAATAAATGCCATATTGGGGCAATTGCTTTCTGATGCGATAGATTTCTATTCTCAAACCAAACAAGCCCATTGGAATGTAAAAGGCGAAAATTTTATAGCTCTACATGAGCTTTTTGATAGCTTGGCGACAGAAGTTGGTGATGCTGTGGACACTATCGCTGAGCGTATTATGCAGCTTGGAGGCAGCGCGCAGGGAACGGTGAGAGTTGCTGCAAAAAAATCACGGTTGGGTGAATATCCATTGGATATTATAGCAAGTCAGGATCATGTTGATGCTTTGTCGTCTGCCTTAGCTAAATTTAATTCTTACGCTCGTAAGGGTATTGATGAAACATCTGCTATTGGTGATGCGGTTACGGCTGATATGCTGACCGGCATAACGCGTGGTCTTGACAAACAGCTATGGTTTGTGGAATCGCACCTGAAACGAAAATAATTATATAAGTTTTGTACCTAGTTATTTCCCGCGTGATTGAGACCTATTCTCAACGCTTGTTGCTATTTCAATATGTTCATTAGGGATTTTAGAGGTCTCAAGTAATATAGTATGAAGAAATCCTTGTGCCCACTCTATTTTCTTATCTGATAAGCCACCATAACCATCTTCTTTAGTATCTTTCACAGATTGGTTTATAAGTTCTGTTGTTATATTATGTCCGTTTCCGGCCTGAAATTCAATTCTATGTATTGAATCTGTAATATGTGCTACAGACTGTGTTCCTCTAGATCTTTCATTTTCAACAGCATTACGAGCCATTTCTATGAATTTAGCTTTCTCTAATTCTGTTTTCAAAGAAATGCCATCAATATAATTTATATCTTGGCCGTTGCTCATAGAATTCTCCTTTGTTTTTAACAGAAAAATGCTTATTACATTTAGTAAATATACTTTAATTAGTCAATTCAAATCTGCCAGATAGCCTATAAGCCGAGTTTTGTATCTTCACCATAAGGTGAAAATGATGACCATTCATCTAGGCTGTTAATCACTTAACAGCTCATGCGACCTACCCGAATGGTTAAGCGCACAGCCACGCACCACTCCTATTTGGTCTTGCTCCCAGTGGGGTTTGCCCTGCCACTACTGTTACCAGTAGTGCGGTGCGCTCTTACTTTAAGCTTCTGGCTTTCGCCTTTGGCCGCACCATTTCACCCTTACTAACGCTTGCGCGGAAGCGGTATATTTTCTGTGGCACTTTCCCTAAGGTCGCCCCCGCCAGATGTTATCTGGCACTGCGCTGTGTGGAGCCCGGACTTTCCTCGGATATAAATACCCGCAGCCATCCAGCTATCTGACAGATTGTTGAGCTTATACCATTGTAAGCAGAGCCGCAAGTATATTGCCGCATTCATCATCCCATATTCCTGAAAGATTGTTGGGGCGGAAATGGCGTTGGAAGGCTATTATGGCTTTAGTTGAGTCACTTATGTCATAACCGTATTCTTGTAGTGAAGATGACGGATGACAGATGACAGATGACGGATTGATGGTATTTGGGAAAATGCCAATCCCTTTTTCTGCTAGGAATTGCCAGTCAAATAATTCACCGGGATCTTGTTTGCGGGTTGGGGCAATATCACTATGCCCAACTATGTTACAGGCAGGTATATTATGGCGTTTCAATATATCCCGACATAAATCTGCAACTGCTTCCATTTGTGTTTGCGGAAAGGGGGTATAACCAAATTCATGCCCTGTATTTACAATCTCAATACCTATAGAACGCTGGTTTATATTAGTTTTCCCGCGCCAGTAGCTTACGCCAGCGTGCCATGCCCGCTCGTTTTCATCAACTAGCTGGGAAATCCTACCGCCTGTACCCACCATATAATGGGCGCTGACCTTGGCAGATTCATCACACATTCTGGCAAGGGCTGCTTCTGCGGATTTCATGCCGGTATAATGTAAAACCAACATATCTACGCTTTGCCCAGCGCGCGAATCAAAATTAGGGGATGTGGTTTTTATTATTTCCATTTTTTGCCTATAGTCATGGTTTATATTATAAAATTGGCGACAATGACATTATAATTTGCTTGAAGTATTAATTATTGTCATAATATAAAGCACAAAATTCAATTAATTAAATATCTATCGGATAAAATTTATGACTATTCAACCTATTATAATTGCACCAGACCCACGCCTTAAAACTAAGTCATTTTTGGTGGAACATATTGATGAATCTATTAAAGAGCTGGTGCAGGATATGTTTGACACCATGTATTATGAACGTGGTATTGGGCTTGCCGCTGTACAAATTGGTGTGCATAAGCGTGTTCTTGTTGCAGATGTAACATGGCGGGAAGCAGATAATAAAGAAGCTGTGTCTGGTGAACAGCACGTTCTTATTAATCCAGAAATCATACATGATTCCGCTGATTCTCAGTCTTATAAAGAGGGATGCTTATCATTTCCGGATCAGTTTGCAGAAGTAGTGCGCCCGAGCGGTGTGCGGGTAAAATATATGGATTTGGAAGGTGTGCATCACGAGAAAGATTTTGACGGCCTGCTTGCAACTTGTATCCAGCACGAAATAGACCATTTGAATGGCATTACTTTTGTGGATCATATTTCCCATGTTAAACGCGATATGATAAACCGTAAACTTACCAAACTTAAAAAAGCCGGTATGTTTGACCATGACCATGTTCATGGCGAGCATTGTAATCATGGTTAGATAATATGCGGATCGTTTTCATGGGAACGCCTAGTTTTGCAGTTCCTACTTTGGCGGCGTTGCAGGCGAGTGAACATGAGATTGTTGCAGTTTATTCTCAACCGCCACGCCCAGCAGGGCGGGGACAGAAAGAGACCCCGTCGCCGGTGCATCGGTTTGCCTTGGAACATAATATTCCGGTTTATACGCCCTTAAATCTGAAAACACCTGAAGCCCAAGCAGAATTTGTAAGCCATAAAGCAGATATAGCGGTGGTGGTGGCATATGGTTTGTTATTGCCGAAGCCAATTTTAGAATCTTATCCGCTGGGCTGTGTCAATGTGCATCCGTCATTGCTTCCGCGCTGGCGTGGTGCTGCCCCGATTCAGAGGACAATTATGGCTGGTGATGAAGTAACGGGAATTTGTATAATGAAAATGGATGAGGGGCTTGATACAGGCGATATATTGTTGATGGAAGAGGGAATTTTTACTACCGGATGTAATGCCGGAGAACTTCATGATATGCTTTCTTACAGGGCTGCACCGTTATTATTAAAAACTCTATCTGAGATAAAAATTATTATACCGCAGAAACAATCGGAAAACGGTATAACCTATGCTAAAAAAATCACTAAAGATGAGTGTAAAATTGACTGGTCTGAATCAGCTCAGGAAATTAATAATAAAATACGCGGATTAAGCCCAAGCCCTGCTGCCTATTTCACTTTTAATAATGAGAATATCAAAGTTTTTTCTGCAAAAACTTCTATTGATAAAAAATCTGGAAATATAGCAGGGACAGTTCTGGATAATAATTTAACCATTTCCTGTGGCAAAGAGGTTTTGATAATTGAGGAACTGCAACGCCCTAATAAAAAACGTATGCTGGCAAGCGAAATGCTGAAGTCATACCCTATAACGGCAGGGGAAGTTTTGGGATAATTATTTATGGTTAGAAGATCTCTTTAATGGGATCATAGTGGCAGACTGTGAATAATTATCAGCGCATTGTGCTTCTATTTCATGTGTGGTTACATATTTGGATGCAATGGCAGTTTTTTGTTCGGAATCAAAAGCGATTTGTGCGTTCACCATATCTGCTACAGACTCTCTGGCTTCTTCTAATAATAGATCATTGCTAAGTGTAATTTTTTTACCGCCAACTATTTCTATTTTATCTTCCGGTTTTAGGGATTTAACTAGATCTTCTGGGCAAGGGGCAGGATAAGTGTGAACATGAATTTCATGGTTTGTATATTTACCCTGCTTAGTTGCGTGGTCATGGATAACAGCCCCGACTTCAATGGTCATGCCACCGCCTTCATTTATTGATTTATCAGGCCGGTACTCTGCAACATGTTCTCTATTTTTAGCACCTAAAGCATGAAATATCATTTTTTCTATCGCTTCTTTTGCTTTATCTATAGTACTTTGGCTTATCGTATTTGACATAATAATACCTAAAAATTAATAGATTTTAATTTTATTGCTTTTATATATAAAAGCAAGATAAAAGATTAATTGGAGAATAAATTCTAAAAATGCCGCGTTACAAACTTATTATTGAATATGATGGAATTCCTTATGCTGGCTGGCAAAAACAGCCGGATTGTCCTACTGTGCAGGAAGCATTAATTAACGCTGTTTTTAATTTTTGCGGGCAAAAAATAGATGTTATCGGGGCAGGTCGGACGGATGCCAAGGTTCATGCTACCGGACAAGTGGCGCATATTGATATAGATATGGAAACTGATGGTTTTAAGGTAATGCAGGGACTTAATTATTACCTGTTTAACCCACCGGCTGATTCAACTTATCCAAAAAACTGTATCGCTGTTCTGGATGCGCAGCGGGTGGGTGAGGATTTTCATGCCAGATTTTCAGCACAAAGGCGGCATTACCTCTATAGAATCATCAACCGCCGCCAGCGTTTGGGGCTGGAATCAGGGCGGGCATGGCAAGTTATAGAAGAGCTTGATGAAAAAGCCATGCAGGAAGCTGCGCAAATTCTGGTAGGGCATCATGATTTCACAACATTTCGTGATACACGTTGCCAGTCAAAATCTGCAGAAAAAACCTTGGAAATATTTAATGTGGCGCGGCGCGGCAATGAGCTGCATATAACCGCTTCTGCCCGTTCATTCCTGCATCATCAGGTACGCAACATGGTAGGAACTATTGTGCTGGTTGGAAAAGGCAAATGGACAGCAAATGATGTAAAAAAAGCCTTGGAAGCGAAAGACCGTCGCGCAGGAGGGCCTACCTGTCCGCCGGAAGGGCTTTATTTAATTGGGGTTGATTATTGATGGGCTGGCTGTTGCAGGGTTGGTGCAACTGTCTCTGCAAATGATTTGCTCAGTTCAGCAGTAGTTTTACCATTAACAGCAATTCCAGAAGCCCCGCTTACCACGTCAAAAGTCAGGTTATTTCTATCGCTTGAAGGGGCTTGCAGGCTAATCAGAAAATTCTTGAAAGCCTCCATGGTTGCAGCAGAGATAGGCGGTATAGAAATATTATTTTGATTAATAACAGCAGCAGCATTGCGCAGACGGTTAAGGTAATCAACTCCATCATCTATCATTTTTAGGCAATTCCTGCATGCAATAGATAAATTTGCTGCCGGTATTATTATATCTTTGTCTTTCTTGATAGAACCTTTAGCCACAATTCCATAAGGAGTGGCAGAAAATTCAAAATTACTAAGGTTTGCTTGGGCTACTGAGAAATCTTTATTGCCGGAATAATTAGCGTCAACCGCCGTAACCATATTACCAAGATAAGCTAAGTTCGGAGAAACTGAGGTAATAATAGAGTCCAGAGTTTCTGGCGGCAGGCTGGTTAATTTTGCTTTTAGTTCTGATTGTACTGGTGTTGAGTCGGAAATAATAGAATCTACTATTGCATGTAAGTAATTAACTATGAATTTACTAGCTGCTTCATTCGCTACTGTTTCTGATTTATAGGTTAAATTAACATTCCTAGCATCCGCATTTACAATATTTTTCAGGTAAAAATTACTGTTGGATTTATAAGAATCATCTGAAATATAAAATTTGTTGAGCTTTATCTCCATCGGTAAATCTTTAGATTCAGGGTTTTGTAAATCATCTGCTCCTTGATATGAAAAATCAATTTCTATATTCTTTTTGCCAGATGGGGATAAAAAATATGCTCCGCTTTTTTGTCCAAAAGCTTCCTGATAAATTTTTACAATTTCCTCATAACGCTTTCCTGCTTCCAGATCTTTCATATTCAGGTAAAATTTTATGTCCGATATATTTTTGTTTGGTTCTCTTGAAATATAAATCCTGATTCCATCGGTAGAAGAAATCATCTCTTTAGTGCTGCTATCTAGGAATTTTGCAGGGCTGTTCACACAATCAATCGCACGAAAGTTTTTAGAAAATTCTGAACGGTTTTCTATAATGCTTTGGAAACTCCATAAATCAGAGAATATACCATCACTGCTTTTTAATTTTAATTCACAAACACTGGAGAAATTTGAGATAGTAGCTATTTCTGGCTTGTCTTTAATATTTGATTTACCTGATACATTACCGCTGCTTTCAATCCTGAATTTATTAGAGAACATGTTAACGCTTACTATGATGTTGCCATCAAGAAAATAATCCTGATTCCATTCAGGAAGTGTAGGGAGATTTAATGCTTCTTTTATTTTATAATTATTTAATAATGAATCAATGCGGCCGGAAAAATGGGGTTTGGCAATAGTAACATTAATAGTGGCAGGAAAACCAGATACAGAGATGGACTCGTAGGTCAGAGCCCCACCTTTTGCCTGTAAATCATTATTTATGGATTCCAGAATTTTTTTTGCGTCTTTTTCTACAGAATTGGAGCGTAAAAACCAATTAAGGCTGGCTGTTGCGATAATTACAAAGAAAAAAGTTGAAAACCCTATTAAAATTATATTACGCATAAATTAGCCTGTCCAAAAAATTAAATAAAAAATTAAGCAGCCATTAGTGATTCAAAAACACCTGCCCCATCTTCGCCACCTAATAATAGTTCAGAGCAGCGTTCAGGGTGTGGCATCATACCAAGTACATTACGTTTGGTATTACAGATTCCGGCAATATTAAGCAATGAACCGTTAGGATTGCTTTCAGAGGTTGCTTCGCCATCATCATTGCAGTAACGGAAAATAATCTGTTCATTATCCTGCAAGGATTTCAGCATATCATTGCTGGCAAAATAATTCCCGTCATGATGGGCTATAGGAACGGTTATAACCTGTCCTTTATTATATTTAGAGGTAAAAGCAGTTTTGGTGTTTTCAACACGCAATTTAACTTCTTTACAGATGAATTTCAATTTTTGGTTACGCAGTAAAACTCCATCCAGCAAGCCAGCTTCAGTCAATACCTGAAAACCATTGCAGATTCCCAGTACATAACCGCCTTTTTCAGCGTGGGTTTTTACTTCTCTCATAATTGGTGATTTAGCTGCCACTGCGCCGCTGCGCAAATAATCTCCATAAGAAAATCCACCTGGTACTAAAACCATATCAACTTTAGGCAAGCTTGAATCAGAATGCCACACCATAACAGGTTCTAAACCTGTGGCAGCAAGAACGGTCTTTGCATCGCGATCACAATTGGAGCCGGGGAAAACTATAACTGCTGATTTCATTATTCTACCAATTCATATTTATAATTTTCAACAACGGTATTGGCTAGCAGCGAAGAGCATATTTTATCCAGGGTTTTTTTTGCACTTTCCTTATCCGCTGATTTAAGATCAACTTCAATATATTTGCCCTGGCGGACATCTTCCACTTCTCCATAGCCCATATTGTGCAAAGCGCCTGCTATTGCCCGTCCTTGCGGGTCAAGTACACCGTTTTTTAAGGTAATATGTATTTTTGCTTTCATTTTATATCTTTCCAATAAATAATTACCGGCAATCTATAACATCACCAATATAATTGTGAATATATTTTTTGGCAAATTTTTACTGAGTCACTAAATTGGAAATGTTCCTAAGGATATTATCAAATATGCGGCAAATTTCCTGTTCGGTCATATCGTCATAATCAAGCGGGTTTTTGTATTTTTTATTATTACTGCGGGGTTTTATATAGAAGTTTTTGGGTATAAATTTTTTATATTCCGTTAGAATGATTTCGTTAAAATTTCCTAAATAATCAGCACTAATAACCCTGCTGCTTAGCAGAGCTAATAACTTTTTATTATCGTTTTTATTATTATCTGTCATAGCTATTTCCCGTTATCTTCAATAGGTTAAGGGTTTTGTTGTAAGCGTATGACAGATTATATAAATTATTAATAAATAGTTAAAGAAAAAAAATGTGAATATAATGTTACAATTTATGATTTATCACCATAATATGGTGAAAATAAACAATAAATCACTTTTTCTTCTTCGTTTTTGATGGCTTGGACTTTGTAGAAGCAGCTTTTTTATTTACTGATGCTTTGCGTTTGTTGGGGACTTTAGCATTTACCTCTATAACATAGCTGCTTTCTGTGCCTTCGTTCGGCATAACACCAAGTCTGCGTGCCACCTCGCGGTAAGCATCCTCAATTTGCCCGAGATCCTGACGGAAGCGGTCTTTATCCAGTTTTTTACCGGTCTTTATATCCCATAGACGGCAATTATCAGGGCTTATTTCATCAGCAAGAATAATCATCTCGCGTTCATTTTCATAAAGGCGGCCAAATTCCAGTTTGAAATCAACAAGACGGATACCAATCCCTGCAAATAACCCAGATAGAAAATCATTGATGCGGAAGGTATACATCCGTATTTCATCCATCTCTTGCGGCGTACACCAGTTAAATGCAAAAATATGTTCTTCGGTAACGAACGGATCGCCGAGGGCATCGTTCTTATAGCAATATTCAATCATCGGATGACCAAGGGCTTTGCCTTCCTGCACATTGAAACGTTTTGAGAAACTTCCTGCCGCATAGTTGCGCACGATAACTTCTAGGGGCACAATTTGTACGGCTTTAACCAGTTGTTCGCGCATGTTCAGGCTGCGGATAAAATGGTTCGGGATTCCCATATCGCGCAGTCGCAACATCAAATATTCGGAGATACGGTTATTCAGTACACCCTTACCGCTTATCGTACCTTTTTTTTCATTATTAAAAGCAGTGGCATCATCTTTGAAATGCTGGATAAGAGTGCCTGGTTCTGGCCCTTCAAATAGCTGTTTAGCTTTTCCTTCATATATTGGTTTACGAGGTGCCATAGTATATATCTTTCGTTTCTTGCTGGTCATATCTTGGTTGTTCATGTTTTTACTACTATATGAATTTAATTATAACTGCAATACTTGCAGTGCATTATAGAATAGTTTATATAGGCATTATTATCAATAGTTACAATAAGAACAAAGGAGTATAAATGACAAGTTTTGATGAACGTGAAAAGGGCTTTGAACGTAAATTTGCGCATGATGGGGAGCTTGCATTCAAAACTAACGCATTACGCAATAAAATGTTAGGGTTATGGGCTGCAGAAAAGCTGGGAAAAACAGGTGATGAAGCTGTTCAATATTCAAAAGATCTTATACTTGCTGATTTTGAAACTGAGGGTGATGGTGATGTAATAGCTAAGTTGCTTCGTGATTTCCACAATTCTGAAGTTGCTGTAACTGAGCAAGAAATTGTTCATGAAATGGAAAAATTATTTCCGATTGCCCGTGAACAGATAGCAGGAAGTAAAAAATAAAAACAATTTTCAAGTAGGGGGCTTTAGAGGTGAAAATCAGACAAAGTCTTCCTAGGGTTATTGGCAAATTAAAATTCAAGGAAAGTCTTGATTGGTTTTCAGAAGCCTCTAGGCTCCCTCTCCGCGGGGTTGCATCGCTTCGTTATATTTTTTCCAAAGAATTGGTTGAAGAGAGAATATTTCCTGAAAATTCTATAGAAAAAACTATTCCCAAAGAAGTTTCATTTAAGAATGTTTCCTTTACTTTTGCAGCTATTTCCTTATCTGCATTGGTGGCACGGGCAGATGGGGCGGTATCAAAGGAAGAATATCTGGCATTTCGTGATTCTTTTCCACTTACCGGTGGTATTTGCAGTAAGATCAGGCAATTATTCCTGCTTGCCTGTCAGAGTGAAGTTCCTTTTACAGTACATGTCCAGCAGATAAAAACCTTATTTCCACAGCAAAAAGAGTTGTTTATTTCTTTAATGGATAGGTTATTCCGCATTGCTATTGCTGATAAGCCGCTTTCCCGTGTAGAAGAGCGTTTACTTGCCAGAATTTCCCATTCATTAGGATTAAGCCCAAGTGAATATAGCTCCCTCTATGATCGTTACAGCCGTCCCCTTGCTCCGCATATTGTGTTAGGGGTTGAAAAAAGAAGCCCTAAAACTATCATAAAACAGCAATATCATGCGCTTATGAAACGTTACCATCCTGACCGCTATGCCTCTATACCAACATCTCCGGAGGTGCAGATGCTGCTTACATTAAAAACTGCGGAAATAAGTAAAGCCTATGAAAAATTAAGCAAAAAAGCAGCTTAATATTGTTTATACAACATCCTTCAAGCGTAAAGTGGTTTCTTCCTTGCCCAGAATATCCATAACTTCAAACATGCTAGGTGAAGTGGTTCTTCCGGTGATGGCAGCGCGCAGCGGCGACATTATATTACCTAGTTTTTGCCCGATTTTTTCACCATAATCTTTGCAGATCTGTTGCAAATTATCATGGTTCCAATTTTCCAATTTTTCTAGTTCCGGCAAAATTCCGGTTATTATTTCTTTTCCGCCTTTTTCTATTACTGCTTTTGCTTTATCATCCAGAATAATGGGGCGGGCAGCAATATAAAAATCAGAAATTTCAGCTAGTTCAACAATGGTCTTAGCACGTTGCCTTAAGCCACCCATCGCTTTCAGCAATATATTTTTCTGCCCACTAGTTACCGTCTGTTGCCTGCTATTCACAGCTAAATCCACAAGCTTAGCGTCATCAGCTTCACGTATATAATGGCCATTAAGGTTTTCCAGCTTGGTAAAATCAAAGCGTGATGGCGACTTGCCAACTGCGTCTAAATCAAACCATTCTATCGCTTGTTGGGTGCTGATAATTTCATCATCGCCATGTGACCAGCCCAGCCTTAGCAAATAATTACGCAGGGCTTCCGGCAAATAACCCATTTTTTCATATTCCTGTACTCCCAGCGCACCATGGCGTTTAGAAAGCTTTGCCCCATCCGCGCCATGAATAAGCGGTATATGAGCAAACTGAGGCGGTTGCCAGCCAATTGCCTGATAAAGCAAAACCTGACGGAAGCTATTGGTAAAATGATCGTCGCCACGGATGATCTGGGTAATTCCCATATCATGGTCATCCACCACCACTGCCAGCATATAGGTTGGCGTTCCGTCAGAGCGCAAAAGTACCATGTCATCAAGTTCACTATTCTTTACTGTAACTTCACCTTGTACTTTATCGCGGACTATTACCTCACCATGAATAGGGGCTTTAAGCCGTACAACCGGTGGCACGTCAGGGCGTGGAATCCCTCCATCACGATAAGGGCTGCGGAATTTGGCGTTAGGGTTTTTAGCGCGGAAATCTTCCAGTTCTTCCTGTGTGGTATAGCAATAAAAAGCTGTGCCGTTTTTTACCAGCTCATGTGCGACCTCAGCATGGCGGTTGGAGCGGGCAAACTGATAGACAATTTCACCGTCCCAATCCAGTCCCAGCCATTTCATGCCATCTATAATGGCCTGTGTGGCAGGCTCTGTAGAGCGCGCACGGTCAGTATCTTCTACCCGCAGTAAAAATTTTCCGTTGTGATGCCTAGCATATAGCCAGTTAAAAAGTGCAGTGCGTGCACCGCCAATATGCAAAAAACCAGTAGGGGAAGGAGCAAAACGGGTAACAACAGTCATGGATGGGCTCTGAGAATTAGGGAATTTTTTAGTTTAATATGTGTTTTTACAATTATATAAATAACTTGTCACTATTTATGCTTAAAGAATTTTATGAAAAACTTAAATCCCGAAGCTCTATTGCAAAAAGAACAGGATCGCCTTGTGCTGTGGCTTCCTGTGTTGCTGGGGATAGGGGTAGGATGGTATTTTGCGCTTCCAACCGAGCCTGATATTAAGTTTGTGCTGGGGGTCGTAAGTGTAACATTAATAGCTATAGCCCTATTTGGGCGGAATTATACGTTACGAACGCTGTTTATAGGTTTGTTGATAATAATGATTGGTCTGTTGCGGGCAGAAGTTAGGACTATTTCTGTAGATGCACCAATTCTGCATGAAGAAATATTTTCACGGCTTACTGAAGGTCAGATCAATGATATTCAAAGTAAGGAAAAAGGCGACAAGCTGATTTTAAGCGATTTGCAGATTGACGGAATAGATGAATCAGAAACCCCAAAATACATAAGTGTTTCTTTGAAAGAAACAGCGCAAGGATTGAATATAGGCGATATTGTACGGCTCAATGCTACTTTGTTTCCACCGCCCACTCCGGTTATGCCGCATGCTTATGATTTTGCGCGGATGTTTTATTATGAGCAGCTAGGAGCGGTTGGTTATTCATATAAATTGCCAAATATTTTAGAAAAAGCACCAGCCGGTAATTTTGAACAAAAGTTAAACGCCCTACGCCTTGACCTTACGGAACGCATACTTGCGCCGATGAGTGAAGAAAATGGATGGATAGCAGCCGCTATGATGGTAGGAGAGCAATCAGGGGTTAGTAAAGAATCTGCAGATATTTTGCGCGATTCGGGGATTTACCATGTGCTTTCCATATCCGGATTGCATATGTCACTGGCGGTAATGATTATGTATTTTGCTTCCCGTCTGCTGCTTTCATTATATCCGTCTTTTGCTATGCGTTTTCCTGTTAAAAAATTTGCGGCAGTGATTGGGTTATGTTCTGCTTTTACGTACCTGCTGCTTGCTGGTTACCCTGTGCCGGCGGTGCGGTCTTTTATTATGGTGGCTTGTGTCATGCTTGCTATATTATTTGACCGCTCAGGTATCAGTATATTTTCTCTGGCATGGGCGGCGATGTTGACATTGTTATGGCAGCCGGAATCTCTGCTTGGTGCCAGTTTCCAGTTATCCTTTGCGGCAACTGTTGCCATAGTTATTTTTTATGAGCGTTACAGCCATATTTTATATGGTAGGGATAATGGCTTTATCAGCAAAATATGGCTATATTTTTTAGGGATAATTCTTACCTCACTAGTTGCGACAATTGCTACCACACCTCTGGTAATTTATCATTTCAACCGCTTCACGTTATGGGGAATTGCCGCCAATATGCTGATGTTGCCGTTGGCCTCTTTCTGGATTATGCCAGCTGCGGTAATCGCTTTTTTGCTGATGCCTTTCAGGTTTGAATATTACCCGCTTGTTGCTTTGGATTCTGGAATTTCATTGATGATGAAAGGAGCACGTCTTTTTGCGAGCCTTCCTTACTCACAAATTTCTTTACCATCACCAAGTTTTCTAGGGTTGTTAGCTGTAGTATTTGGCGGTTTATGGCTATGTATCTGGCAGAAAAAATGGCGGTTATTAGGCGTACCGCTAATGCTGGTTGGTATAGCGACAATTGCTTTGCATAAACCTTATGATTTATTGATAAGTTCTGATGCAAGTAAAATCGCTATGCGGCTTGATGATGGAAAGTTTGTTTTCCTGCGCGGTAAAGCAGATAGTTTTGATGGGCAAGTTTGGCTTAGGACGCATGGGCAAGAGGAGGGGTTATCGCTTGATGAATGGGATGAGAAACTAGGTAGTTGTGACAAGCATAAATGCACCATCACTGCTTATGGCAAAAAGATAGTGGTAACGCGCGGCAAGAAAAATATTGAAGAAAGCTGCGATGAAAAGCCGGATATAGTTATTTCAGGCAATTATTTAGGTGACATTGCAAATTGCCTGAATGTGCCATTGCTTATAGACAGCACCTATCTTGAGAGGAATGGCGCAACCGCTTTACGTTTTGAAAAAGGCAATATCCAAATAGAAAATAGTAGTAAATACCGTGGAAATAGGGTTTGGGTTAATAACGTGAATTAACAGTGTTAACACCTCTTTGCATTTCATTTTGTGCAGTAATTATCTTATTTATTGTGTTGCTGGGAATACCGGATGATTCAGCAAAAGCGTTTTGCAGGGTTTTAGTAATTTTATCTAGCGATTCTGGTGGTAAATTATACCCTCCATTAGGGCTGTTTATAAAATCCACGGATTCTTTAATAAGATCAAGGGTTATACCGTGATCTTTTGATTCCATATACTGTATGGCAAGTCCAATGGCATCTCTATTATTTGATGTTAAAATCGCTTGTTTGGATTTTAGCAGGAAATTTTCTCTTTTTTCTTCTTCCAGCGTTATTGTATCTCTATGTGGAAATTTATCAAATTGATTTAGAATGTCATTTCCTATGAGTCTTTGCTGATTATTGTCAGTAGTTTCTGCCATGATAATTTTCATAATCACGGGCTTTGTAATAGGGTTTCTATCACCTATTTTGGTATCCGCCCCAACATTTTCTATATCTTTGGATGGAAATGAATAATCTAATAAGCTGCATAATATCCTTTTGTATATTTCTTTATTTATGCTGCTATCATTGATATCTTTATTTAAGCGCTCATTAAGGTTTCCTAGAAAAGCGGTTGTATCATTGTCTGTAATAATAGTATTGTTGGGGTTATTTGTTTTATTCATAAATATCTTCCGTAAATGGGTATATGATAAAGATAAATTTTTTCATGCGTTATTTTAGTAAAAAACTGATAATAAGTCTACGGTATTCAAATAAATAATTATTCAACTTTAGTATTTGTAATAATACTGTAAATATTTATTATTAAAAGAAAAATATAGATTTTCAATGAATTATTTTGTTAAAATCTTAGTAAAACCATTTTTGCTTACATGATTACCAAGTAGACAACAGGCTGTGCAAATAGCAATTTATATTGGTAGTTTAAGTTGTTTTATTATGGAGGAAATATGTTTAATAAAGATCTTGATAAAGATAAATCAATAAATTCTTTGAAATTGCGCCTTAACCAAACAGAGCTGTATAAGGATAATAAGGGGATTGATTTATTAATTGCTGCATTGGAAAAAAGCGATGCACCAATTTATAAAATTGATGCTTTAGCAACGGTAGAAATTAGCCGTATGGGGCCTTTCCCGAAAATACTTCATTATGCTGAGCAGGCGGTGGGAAACCCAGAAGCGATAAAAAAATTTAACAATGGCGTGAATAAAATCTTAAATTCATTAGAAGCTAATGATTTGAAGACTGGGACTTATGTTGATAGCACGCTTTTAATGGCAACCAGTGGAAAAAGTGACCAGCATATAAATTCTAAACTTGATACGTTTCGTGAATTAAATAAATCGGCAATTTTACGCTGATTTAGAATTATTGGATAGAAATTAATTCATCTAATAATTTCCTTACTATTTTGATTTTATCCTCATTGTTTTTCCACTCATGGGTGAAAACCAATTTTTGATCGGGTCGTAGTTTAAGGTGGGTAGGGTTGCGTGCTACATGGCGCAGTAGAGCTTCTGGCTTTGCCACATAGTTGTTATGGAAGGAAATAACTGCGCCTTTTGCACCTGTGTCAAGCCGTTCAATACCAGTTTTTTTACAAAGTAATTTCAGGTTAAGGGTGGTGATGAGGTGGGTTACTTCTTCCGGCATAGCCCCAAACCTGTCAACCAGTTCAGCGGAGAAGCTATTTATTTCTTCCTCTGTTTCCATATCCGCCACGCGGCGGTATAAACCTAAACGTAGCTGCAAATCACTGACATAACTTTCGGGTATGAGAACGGAAATACCAAGATTGATGGTCGGGCTAAAATCAGATGACGAATTATCTTTGTCATCTGACATCCGTTCTCCACCATCCGCCCGTAGGGCAGTAACGGTTTCTTCCAGCATCTGCTGGTAAAGCTCGATGCCGACTTCTTTAATATGCCCTGATTGTTCTTCACCAACAAGATTACCAAAACCGCGAATATCCATATCATGGCTGGCAAGGGTAAATCCTGCACCCAGTGTATCCAGCGTTTGCATAACCTCCAGCCGCTTGGTAGCGTTTTTAGTTAGTTCGCGGTGATGCGGCAGGAGGAAATAAGCATAAGCACGGGTTTTGCCCCGCCCCACCCGTCCGCGCATCTGGTATAATTGCGCCAGCCCGAATAAATGGGCGTTATGGATAATCATGGTATTGGCAGTTGGAATATCTAAGCCTGATTCAATAATAGCAGTGGAGAGTAAAATATCATATTTGCCATCATAAAAATCATTCATGATGCTGTCCAGTTCCGTAGGGGTAAGCTGCCCATGTGCTACTGCAATTTTTGCTTCGGGCACAAGTTCGGCAATCTGGAATTTAAGATCAGCCATATATTTAATGCGCGGTGTTACAATAAAGCATTTACCGCCGCGGTGCAGCTCACGCATAATCGATTCGCGGATAATCACAGGGTCAAAGGGCATTACAAAGGAACGTATTGCAAGCCTGTCCACGGGAGGGGTGGTGATAAGGCTTAAATCACGGACACCGGTGAGAGCCATTTGCAAAGTGCGCGGTATCGGCGTTGCAGAAAGGGTGAGTACATGCACATCCGATTTTAATTCTTTTAGTTTTTCTTTTTGTCCTACGCCGAAATGCTGTTCTTCATCAACAATCACCAGCCCCAGTTTTTTGAATTTTATGCTTTTAGCAAGTAGGGCATGTGTGCCGATTACGATATTTACCCCGCCACTTTCCAGCTTTTCTTTAGTGTCTTTTTGTTCCTTTACCGTTGTCATTCTTGAGAGCTGGCGCACAGTTACCGGAAATCCAGCAAACCGTTCGCGGAAATTACGAAAATGCTGGCGGGCAAGCAATGTAGTAGGGCAGATGAGGGCTACCTGTAGAGGTTGTTCTTCATTGCAGGCCGCAGCAAAAGCCGCCCGCAAGGCAACCTCAGTCTTGCCAAAGCCAACATCACCGCAAACCAGCCGATCCATAGGTTTGCCTGATCGCAAATCTTCCAGCACCTCATTTATTGCGCGCGCCTGATCATCGGTTTCTACATAAGGGAAGCGGGTACAAAAATCATCATAAGTAGTTACTTGCGTATCAATTACACTAGCTTGTTTTATTTGCCTTTCTGCGGCGATTTTAAGCAGGGCTTCAGCCGCAATTTTTATGCGTTGTTTCAGGCGGGCTTTACGGTTCTGCCATGACGCGCCACCAAGCTTATCAAGCTGGATATTCTCCTCATCCAAGCCGAAGCGTGAAATCATCTCAATATTTTCAACAGGCAGGAAAAGTTTGTCATCATCAGCGTAAATAATTTTCAGGCAGTCATGCGCCGCACCAGTTACAGTAACGGTTATCAGCCCTTCAAACCGTCCGATACCGTGATCTTTATGCACGATCAGATCACCCTCGGCAAAATTAGAGGCTTCCTGCATAAATACATCAGAAGTTTTTTTCTTTTTAGCCGCGCGGGTAATGCGCTCGCCTAAAAGATCCTGCTCACTGAATATGGTGAGGCTTTCAGTTTCAAAACCCTGCTCTAAAGGCAGAACAGCAAGTCCAATAGTTTTACCTTTTATATTTTTGCTTTCACGCCATGAATCAATACGAATATTATGGAAATTATGCTCCATCAACAAAGTTTGCAGGCGTTCACGCGAACCTTGTGAGAAGCAGGCAAGCATTATTGGTTTGCCTTTTTCTGCTTGTGTTTTTAGCTGGGCAAAAGGAGTGTTATCAGCTTGCCCTTGCGTGAAGCGTAGTACAGGGCGTAGTGGTAAGGAAATGGAATTATCAGAAGCGGCTTCATTAAATGATGAAAAAGCTAAATTATCATGTTCATGTAAAATATTTCCCCAATCTTCTTTCATAATAAAAAAGCTATCGGGAAAAATTGGGTTATAAATGCTGCCGCTGGCAAAACTGTTTTTCTTGGAAGTCATGGTGATGGCGGTTTTGCGGGCTTCATAATAATCCAGTATGGATTCCTGCCGTTCTGCTATAGCACTTTGTGTTTCGCTATCCAGTGTGATTAGCGCACCATCACAGTAATCCAGCAAATTGTCAGTA
>CAUJIB010000091.1 GCA_963205245.1 Pseudomonadota bacterium | reverse complement strand
CAGCGTGATTTTATATTAGGGCATACTGCCGAACTTATTCTTCCTACTTCCCTTACAATTATTTGTTATGCCGTATTTCTTGCTGTGGGATGGTGGTTTGCCAGTGGGCAGGCGCGCAACACCCGTATCAGCTTTGCCACTTGTTCGGGCTTTAATAATGTTGCTCTCGGTGTGAGCGTTGCTTTGCTGCATTTCCCGCAAAATGTGATATTATTCGTTGCGGTCAGCGAAATGGCATGGGCAATGCTGCCGATAATGTTCCGCTGGTTTTTGGCTATCGTAAGGGAAAAACATAATGACTAAAAACACAAAAATGGCGATGAATCTTTTTGCATTGGTGGCGGGTATGGTTATGCTGTCTTATGCCTCGGTACCGCTATACCGTCTGTTTTGTGATTTTACCGGTTATGGCGGTACAACCCAGCAGGCAAAAATTGCTCCCACTAAGATTTCCAACCGTGAAATCATTGTTAAATTCAATACCGATATTGACCCTGCTTTGCGCTGGGAATTCAAAGCCGGTGAACATGAGCATAAAGTAAAAATCGGGCAGCAGGCACTTACTTATTTTGTTGCCCATAATCTGGAAAATAAGCCTGTCACAGGGCGGGCTATCTATAATGTTTTACCATATAAGGCGGGGCTTTATTTTAACAAAATAGAATGCTTCTGTTTTACCGAACAAACCCTGCAAGCCGGACAAAAAGTGGATATGCCGGTATCATTCTTCCTAGACCCTAAAATGCTGGATGATCCGGAAATGGATGATGTTACGACAATTACCTTGTCTTATACCTTCTTTGCAGCGGTGGATTAAAATTATTGATAATAAAAAATGGATCTGCAGGTATAGGTCTCGTTTCTATTATATACACCATTAGTAGAACAAGAATCGTCAATAATTGTAGTAGAGCCAGAAGCGGCAGTATCCAACGATATAAAATTACCTTTGTTAGGGATACCATCATCAATTTTTATATCAATAGATAAGCCTTCTACGGGGCTGAAAGCCCCGCCAACGGCATATCCCATATTGTCTCTTGCCCAAGTCAATGTGCTTTTATTCTTTACGGGGGCTCTTCCCATGACATCATCATGATAGAAAAATGCGATAGAGTTATTTATACCCAATAATTGTTCATAGGTAGTTTTAGATGGCATCATATTAGCAGTTTTTAGGCTCTCTACGGCATTATATCCTTCACAATACCAATGGGTGCTGCCGCCGTTATCCAGCATTCCGTTGCCATTGCCGTTGCCCCTTCCATTGGTTAAAGAGTCACAGCTATTATTGTTTTGCATATAATTACCAAGAAAACTGGTGGCGTTAGTGCAATCACCAGCTTCGCAGTTATATTTTAACTTAAATGTATTAAATATAGTTTTGAATTGTTCCAGTTGTGCTGATGCAGAGCGGATATTTGCAGCGTTTATCAAGTCTTTTCCAAATAAGATACTGCTGATAATTAATCCGATTATAACAATAACCATGGATATCTCTATGAGTGCAAAGCCTTTATTATTACTATAGGAAAATATCCAGTATTTTTTCATCTATATCTGCAATCTATATCTGCAATCTATATCTAACTGTATATTATAGCATAATAACAGTAAAATTTGAAAAAATGCAAGTTTAACTACTTTACATATATAATAAAATCAGGTGCAGGTAACCGGTATAAGGCTATCCAACGATTTCAATGCCGCTGAAGAAGAAATTGATTTCTATAGCTGCGTTTTCTTCGCTATCAGATCCATGGACAGAATTGCGTTCAATGCCTTCGCCAAATTCTTTGCGGATAGTGCCTGTTGCTGCTTTAGCAGGATCGGTTGCACCCATGATTTCGCGGTTTTTTAGGACTGCGTTTTCGCCTTCAAGAACCTGAACAATTACCGGAGCAGATACCATATATTCTACCAGTTCATCATAAAAAGGGCGTTCTTTATGCACAATGTAAAATTCGCGGGCTTGCAAACGTGATAAACGCAGGCGTTTTTGTGCAACAATCCGCAGACCTTGCTCTTCAAATTTAGCGTTGATTTTACCGGTTATATTACGCTCGGTAGCATCCGGTTTAATGATTGAGAAAGTACGTTGTTTAGCCATGTTAATTGCTCCTTAAGATTAAACATTGGCAGGCTATATACGGGCAAATTCTTAAGAAAGCAATAGTAAATTCATTTTACTGATTAATATACTGTACAAATTTGATAATTTAGTTATGCTCGCCACGCTGATTAATCAGGTATGATATATCTTTATGCAACTTTATAATATAAAACTATTCTTGTGTACTTGCCCTTTGCTATTGCTTATGGGTTGTACCTCCAGTTTACAGGAATTGCGTACACTTTCGCCTGTTGCCAGCGATTTTTACGGTTCTCTGTCTGCCGAATATTTAGCCTATAGCGAATCGGAAGCAGAACAGGGGAACGATTCTTCTTCTGAGCATTTTGCTTCCAAGGGGATAGAGGCGATAAAAAGTAAAAAAGTAGAACCTGATAGCATTAATACTGGTTCAATTGGTTATGATCGTCTTTCAAACGCCCGTTTGGCATTGGTTGAAGTGTTGAATAATGATGTAAAACGGGTTGCTCCCCAAAAGGCTGCACGGGCGCAGATGTTATTTGATTGTTGGAATGAGCAGGAAAACAATAAAATATCTACCATAAAAGCTTCTTGCTCTGAAGAATTTGTTCAGGTCTATGATGAATTACAAATGGTGGCGGCTAATATAGCGTATGGTGCGATTAGTAAAAACACTATAGAATTTTATGAAAACGGCACGGAGTTAGACGCAGATGCTAAATATATAATTGCTAGGTTGATTGCACATCTTTCAAAATATAAAAATTATGCTCTGGAGTTAGATACGCATATTAATCTTAAGAGTAAAAAGGATAATAATGTTACTATAGCAAAGAAGAGGCTTGTTAACATAAAAAATGCCCTTGTAAAATCAGGTATTCCAAAAGAAAAAATATTCTACTCAAAGCCTAAAACCCAATCTGTATCCGGCAAGGCAGTGTATTTAAGCAGCGATAGAATCATACAGAATAATAATATTGATATTATAATAACCTCTTCACATCATCCTAAAGCGGTAACTAAATGAAAATATCTTCAGCTATAGCTATTATCTCAATTTTTGCCTTTTCTGGTTGTTCAACCTATAGCCTTGAGAAATTACGCCATACCGAGCCTAAAGGTAGTGAATTTCAAAAGACATTGGCAAAATTATATATGAATTTTGCCGATGGTGAGGAAAAGGCTTATGATTGGCAGGATTCATGGTATTTTGCAGATAAAGGGCTATTTGCCGCTTATGGCAAAGACATTGCCCCTGAAGAGCTGAATAACTGGAATATACCGGCAAATGAACGCAATGCTTTAGAAATTGCCCGCAATAATTTAATCAATGTCCTTACGCCGGAAAAAATAAAAAATAGGCCGGATGCCGCTGCCCGTGCCCAATTTAATTTTGACTGCTGGATAGAGCAACAGGAAGAAAATTGGCAGATAGAGGATATTGAAGCTTGCCGTGACGGTTTCAAAAAAGCCTTGGCGGAATTAGCGGAGGCAAGAGACCAAGCTACTAAAAAATATGAAAATCCATTCAAAAAACCAGTGCTAGGAACTGTCAAAAAAACTGAAGAAGTTTTTCTTGAAGAACCTGTTAAGAAAAAACTTGCTAAAAAAGCATTAACCACTACAACTTCTTTCGTGGTTTTCTTTGAGGCAAAGCAAACAGTGCTTACTACAGCAGGCAGCAATGTACTTGCGGAAGTGGCTAGGACTATTGCCGCTAGTGATGATTATGAGGTCGTTGTTATTGACAAATCGGGGGCGCGGAAAGACGACGCTAAGCTTTCGGCTGAGCGTATAGCCTCTGTTAAAAAATGGCTGGCAGAAGCAGGCGCAAAAGAATCCGCGATAAAAACAGATGGTAAAACAAAGAACACAACTAATCGTAAAATAGAAATTTTCCTAAATGACTGACCGTATTTTAATTCTTGATTTTGGTTCCCAAGTAACACAATTAATTGCCCGCCGCGTAAGAGAATCTGGTGTATATTCCGAGATTCGTCCATTCAATATTACTGCTGAGGAAATAAAAGAGTTTGCGCCGAAGGGTATTATCCTTTCAGGTGGTCCTGCCTCGGTTCATGAGGATTATTCACCAAAAGTGACCGAACGTGTTTTTGATCTGCATGTGCCGATACTTGGCATTTGTTATGGGGAACAGCTTATTTGCCAACAACTTGGCGGTAAGGTTGAGCCATCAGCGCATCGTGAATTTGGACGGGCGATGATTGATATAGAAGAAAATTGCGCATTATTTTCAGGAATCTGGGAAAAGAACTCAAAGCAGGAAGTATGGATGAGCCATGGCGACCGCGTAGTTGCCTTGCCGGAAGGTTTTAAGGTAGTAGCAACTACCCCATCGGCACCATTTGCGGCAATTGCCGATGAATCTCGTAAATATTATGCGGTACAGTTTCATCCAGAAGTTGTGCATACTAAAGATGGCGCGAAGCTCCTTACCAATTTTGTACGCAATATCGCCGGTTGTCGCGGTGACTGGACAATGTCGGCTTTCCGTGAAAGTTCTATAGCGCGGGTGCGTGAACAGGTTGGGGATAAGAAAGTACTATGTGCTGTATCAGGTGGGGTGGATTCTTCAGTGGTGGCGGCATTGCTGCATGAAGCAATCGGCGATCAACTGATTTGTATTTTTATCAATAACGGTTTGCTCCGTGAAGGTGAACCGGAACAGGTAGAAAAACTATTCAAGGAACATTTCCATATTCCGCTTATCCATGTCGATGCCAGCATGTTATTCCTCAATCGCCTGAACGGTGTAAATGACCCTGAGCAAAAACGCAAAATCATCGGCAATACTTTTATTGAAGTATTCGAGATGGAGGCAAAAAATGCAGGTGGTGCAGATTTTCTGGCGCAAGGAACGCTTTATCCTGATGTTATTGAATCAGTATCTTTTATCGGCGGGCCAAGCGTTACCATTAAATCACATCATAATGTGGGCGGTCTTCCAGCGCATATGAAAATGTCATTGGTTGAGCCGTTGCGCGAATTATTTAAGGATGAAGTTCGGGTTTTGGGGAAAGAATTAGGAATGCCGGAAAATATGGTGGGCCGTCATCCTTTCCCAGGGCCAGGGCTTGCCATCCGTATTCCGGGGGAATTAAGCCCAGAGAAAATAGATCTTCTGCGGAAAGTAGATGCGGTTTATATTGATGAGATTCGTAAATCAGGGCTTTATAATGAAATCTGGCAGGCTTTTGCAGTGCTGCTTCCTATACGCAGTGTAGGTGTTATGGGTGATGCGCGCAGTTATGATTATGTTTGTGCGCTCCGGGCGGTAACGTCTACGGATGGTATGACTGCTGATTATTATTATTTCAGCCATGAATTTTTAAGCCGTGTCTCCAACCGTATTACCAATGAGGTAAAAGGTATCAACCGCGTTGTTTATGATATTACCAGCAAACCACCGGGAACAATTGAGTGGGAATAATTATTTTGCAGGGGAAGTGCCGGTTTTGCCGGCATTAACCGTAATTGCAAAATGATTTTCTTTTAATTCCCCATAATATTTTAAGGCAGCATTCTTAATGCGGTGTTTCCTCTCATCTTTATCTTCGCTAGAATGATTGATATTGGTAAAAACTAAAAAACAATAATCCAGAATTTTTTGATTATTGTCCAGCTCGGTTTCAAGGGAATCTTTAGATAAGCTTGCTTTGCCATTGTCCCTTAAGGTGTTTTTATACAAATTTTTTAAGTTGGAAACCACCTCATTACAGCATTTGTTAAATTCAAAACTGTCAGGAAAACTATTTTTTTTTAGATGGGATACTAAACATTTTTGCACCTCCTGAAAATTGGTGATTTTATCATCAAAACCTTGAGGTTTAGATATTAATCTAGGTTCTGGCAATTTGTTATTATTTATGATCCCCGTGAAGTCATGAATTTCTTCCATAGTATTCATTATGTATTTATTTATTGAGTATTTATTATTATCCATGGAAATAACATTAGGAGCAATCTTCACATTTTTTGCTGATTCATCAATTTTCCTTATAATTTCTATCAAAACTTTATGTGCTGGAAATTGATTTTTCGGGAATAACGATTCCATATCATATTCCGAATCATAGCGTGTGGCGATCTTATGGTAATCTTGCTGGGTAATAACATAATTTTCCATAACCCTGCCGAATAAATCAGCATCTTCATGAAAATTATTTGCCCGCATCCACTCTTGAATTTTATTTTTTTCATCAAGGAATGATTTTACGCAATCGTTAAATGTATGGGTGTTTCTAAAATTTGTTTTATAAATCTGCTGGTGCATATGCCTGTAAAAGTTAAAATATATTAATTATTTTATGTGTATTTGATAAATACACTATTATCAAGCAAATATTTGCAATTTTGATTATTTTGCTCCATTAGTATTTTTATAATAAATTGAAGATTCAGGAATGAAGATATGAGCGAGTTATTCAGAGAGATTGAAGAAGACATAAAGCGTGAACATTACGAGAAAATCTGGCAGAAATACGGGCGTTTAGCGATGTATGCCAGTGTAGTTATAATTATAGCTACTGCTGGTTTTGTAACATGGAATAATTATACAAATAATAAGGCAGAGCAAGTAACTTCCAAATTACTGCGGGCTATAGAGCTTGCTGATAAAAAAGAATATAAAGAAGCAATCCCTATTTTTTCCTCCTTGGCTGATGATGACTCTTCACCTTATTATCCTATTGCGATGCTGAAAAAAGCGCAGGCACAGGAACAGAGCGGTGATATGGATGGAGCGCAGAAAACTTATAAACAATTAAGTGGGCATAGCGGAATATTTGCAGATTTAGTGCTTGCCTCTAAAGTTGATACAGAATCAAAATTAGCACCAACCTCTTTTAATTATTCTTTTATAGAAAAAAAGGCATGGCAGGAATTAGCATCTGGAAATAAGCAGGCTGCTATAGGTCATTTTTCTTCCTTATTTGAAGATGAAAAAACCCCGCGCTCACTTGCTTCCCGCGCGGAGGAAGTATTGCGGGTTATCGCCCCCGAAAAATTAGTGGCAAAAACTGAACAGAAAAAGGTAGCCAATGAATAAGAATTTTTGGAATCTAACTTTATTGCTTGCTGTATCAACGACCCTTACCGCTTGTAGCTATATGCCGTCATGGATGGGCGGGAAAACTGAAGAAAAACCAAGGCTGGAAGGTGAACGTAAGGTTGCGCTTGTTGAAACAGGTAAACTAAAAGCCGATGCTGCACTTAAAAATTCTACACCGGTTTTACCAGCGGTTGTCCCTAATGCGGATTGGTCTGAACATAGCGGTAAATTCACTGCGGTAAGCGGTAATCTTGCCGGCGGTAAATTTGATAAAGAAAATTCGGCAAAGGCTGGTGATGGAAATGATTTCCCCCATAGCTTATTGCCCCGCCCCGTAGTTGCTGGAGGGATGGTTTTTGTGATGGACGCAGCGGGCGTGATTTCTGCGCATGATGCGGTTGATATTAGCAATGTCCGTTGGAAATCAGAAGCCGTTGCGGATGAAGATGATGATGAAGTAATGGGCGGTGGGCTTGCAGTTGAAGGCAATGTTCTTTATGCCACTACAGGTCAGGGGCAGGTTGCAGCAATAAATATAGCTGATGGCAAAAAAATCTGGCAGAAAAATATTGCTACACCGCTTCGTAGCTCGC
Source organism: Pseudomonadota bacterium (assembly GCA_963205245.1). Lineage (GTDB taxonomy): Bacteria > Pseudomonadota > Alphaproteobacteria > Rickettsiales > SXRF01 > SXRF01. The sequence continues at coordinate 1,442 of CAUJIB010000091.1, read as the reverse complement.
CACGGGTTTCTGGTGATAAGGTGATAGTTGTGGCAATTGATAGCCATTCCTATGCTTTGTCAGCAAAGACAGGGGATATATTATGGGATCATCGCGGTATTGATGAAACAGCAGCGGTAATGAACAGTGTATCGCCAACAATTGTTGGAAATAATGTACTCATACCTTATTCTTCCGGTGAGTTATTTGCCCTTGCCATGGATGGAAAAGAGCTGTGGAGCGCGAGCATACTACAAAATCGTTATAATCAGATGGCTTCAGCCTTTACCGGTATCGGTGGTGATCCGGTGATTGATGGTGAGGTAGCTTTTGTTACCAGCAATAATGGCGTGACAGCAGCTATCAACATGGCAAGCGGTAAGCAGGTATGGCAACAACAAGCTGCTTCATTTAATACTCCTTGGCTTGCAGGGGACGAGTTGTTTTTACTTGCTTCGGATAATGTGCTGGTGGATTTTGTAAAATATACAGGAAAAATCCGTTGGCTTACCCAGCTTGATTCTTATGAAGATCCTGAGAATAAAAGCCGTCCGATTAGCTGGCGGGGACCTGTGCTTGCAGATGGAAAATTGGTGGCGGTAAGCTCCAATGGAAAAATGGTTTTAGTGTCTGCTGCCAGTGGCAAAATTGTAGAAACCAAGTCTATTCCGAGCAATATCCTTACCGCACCGGTAATTGCAGGCGGCAAAATCTATTTGCTCAGGCAAAATGCAACACTTTATTCATACCAGTAACGGTTAGTATAGTAAAAAATATGACTTTTACCGTTGTTATAGCAGGTCGCCCGAATGTGGGTAAATCGACTTTATTTAATCGCCTGACAGGCAGGCAGCATGCTTTGGTGGATGACATGCCGGGTGTAACTCGTGACCGGCGGGAAGGGAATGGCAGCCTTGGTGGCATGGAGTTCACTATTATAGATACCGCAGGACTGGAAGATGCAAAAGAAGGAAGCCTTGCCGCCCGTATGACGGCGCAAACCGAGCAGGCCATTAAAGAAGCTGATGTAACATTGCTGGTGGTAGACGGGCGTTCTGGCATCACACCTATAGATAAGCATTTCGCGTTGCTGATCCGTAAAAAGAAAGCCAAAGTAATTTTAGTGGTAAATAAATCTGAAGGCGGTCGGGCCAGTAATAGTATTACCGAAGCCTATAGTTTAGGTTTTGGTGAACCAGTTGCAATTTCTGCTGCCCATGGTGAAGGGCTTTCGGAACTTTATGATGCCCTTGTCCCTTTTTCCAAAGAATCTGATGATAACAATGAAGTAGCTGAAGACATTAATACGCCGATGCAGATAGCCATTGTTGGACGTCCCAATGTTGGTAAATCCACTTTGGTCAATAAAATCTTGGGACAGGAAAGGGTGCTTACTGGCCCTGAAGCAGGAATAACGCGCGATGCCATAGCGGTTAATTTTGAGTTTTCCGGCAAGACGCTAA
>CAUJIB010000090.1 GCA_963205245.1 Pseudomonadota bacterium | reverse complement strand
GCTTTGGCGCAAGCAGAACAGGTAAAGTCACATCTTCTTTCTGTCTGGAAAAATATCAGCGTAGAAATTGTCCATATTATAACCAGTGGGGATAAATTTGTAAGTAACCCCCTTTCTGATATTGGTGGAAAAGGACTATTTACCAAGGAAATAGAAGAGGGGCTTCTGGATGGTTCGCTTGATATAGCGGTTCATTCCATGAAGGATATGCCGACCAAACTTCCTGACGGACTGATAATTGGCGCAATGTTAGAACGCGAAGATCCACGCGATATGTTATTAGGTAAGGGAATCAAAGGAATTTCCGACCTGCCGCAAGGGGCAGTTTTTGGCACTTCTTCACTGCGCCGTGGCGCGCAGATAAAAATCCGCAGACCTGATGTGCAGATTGTACCTTTCCGTGGCAATGTACAAAGCCGCCTTGCTAAACTTGAAAGAGGTGAGGTGCAGGCAACTATGCTAGCAAAAGCTGGGCTTAACCGCCTTGCTATGAAAGACATAGAAGGCGCAGTGCTGTCGGTAGAAGAATTTCTGCCAGCAATAGCACAAGGGGCAATTGGTATTGAATGCAGGAAACGTGATATTAAAATACTTGAGTTACTTGCTCCGCTTGCTCATCAAGACACACAAATAGCAGTAGATTGCGAGCGTGCTTTTCTTCGGATTTTAGACGGATCATGCCGTACTCCGATTTCAGGATACGCGATTATTGAAAATGATAATATTTTTATGCGCGGCCTGATCGCCAAGCCAGACGGCAGCAGCTTTAAACAGGCTGAATTACGCGGTAATGCTACGGATTATATAAAAATAGGTGAGGATTTAGGAAAAAAATTACTTTAAGTATTTTTTACCATTAATTAATGTTTTTAATATATAATCAATTAAAGTATATAACTGTACAAGCTATTGACTATATTTATGAAAACTATTCTTGTTACTGGCGGCGGCGGATTTATAGGCTCTAATTTAGTAGCAGAATTAATTAAACGTGGCTCTCATTATATTGTTGTTTGCGATGAATTCGGAATCGGCGACAAATGGCGTAACCTGAGCAAACATCCGGTACATGAGATTGTACCGCCTAGTGAATTGTTTGATTGGCTAGAAAAAAATAAAAACAACCTAGAAATTATCTATCATCTTGGTTCTGTATCTTCCACCATGGATGACAGGGTTGATATACTCCTTAAAAATAATTTCAGCTTATCCTTAAAATTATGGCAGTGGTGCAATGAGCATTCTACAAGGATTATATATGCTTCTGCCGCTGCCACTTACGGTAGTGGTGAAAATGGCTTTAATGACAGTATGGATATTTTCTACCTCCGCTCACTCAACCCGCTTTCAGGATATGGCTGGAGCAAACATTTATTTGACGTTCATGTAGCAAATGCTGCCCATAATTCACAAATTTCTACTCCGCAGTGGGTTGGGCTAAAATTCTTTAATGCTTACGGCCCCAATGAATATCATAAAGACAGCCAGCGCAGCGTTATTTCACAAATTGCGCCGCATGCAATTGAACATAGCAGCATAAAACTATTCCGTTCTTATAATAGCAAATATCCAGATGGCGGACAAAAACGGGATATGATTTACATAAAAGATATATCACGGGTGATGTTGTGGCTTTTAGATAACCCACAGGTTTCCGGTTTATTTAACATCGGCAGCGGCAAGGCCAGCAGCTTTAATGAAATGGCCAAAGCCATTTTTATGGCTCTTGGGCATGATGCACGCATTACCTATATTGATATGCCAACCAACCTTGTAAAAAAATACCAGTATTTCACGGAAGCAAAAATAGATAAACTTCACGCTGCCGGTTATACAACCCCGTTTATGTCATTGCAGGACGGCGTAAAAGATTATGTCCAGAATTACCTGCTTAAAGAAGACCAGTACTTATAAAAATTTTATAACCTTACTGTGCAATTCCTTATTGGCAGCCGCAACCACACTACCGTCAGAATCAAGGTTCAATTCCTTTCCCTGCCAATCCGTTATAGCCCCGCCTGCGCCCTCTATAATGGGTATCAGCGCGCAAAAATCATAAGGCTTCATACTGGCATCCAACACAATATCCAACCTGCCGCTTGCAAGCATAGCATAAGCATACCCGTCACCACCATAAACTACCGACGCAGATTTTTCTTTCAGAATATTGAACCTGAATAATTCATTTTCAGAAAAATAAGAAAGTGACGTAGTTGCGATATTAGAATTTTCTATATTAATTTTATTATTATATGATGCAAGTAGGGAGTCATTATAAAAAGTCTTCTCACCAGCTATTGCCGCCCAGCGGTTATTCAAAACAGGCTGGTCTATCACCCCGACTAGAGGTTTTCCATTATGCAACAGGGCAATTAAAGTAGTGAAAATCGGATAACCGGCAATGAAAGAACGAGTACCATCAATAGGATCAATTACCCATTGGTATGGTGATGAAGGGTTGATATTGCCAAATTCTTCGCCAACTATGCCATGGTCAGGAAAAAATTCCGCAATCATCGCACGAATTTTTGTTTCCACCGCAATATCAGCCTCGGTTACCGGACTCAGGTCAGTTTTTTTCGTGGTAGTTATATTGCTTTGAAAATAATACAGCAACACATCACCGCTTGCATTTGCCAGTTTATTAGCAAAATCCAGAAAATTTCTGTCGGTGCTTTGTGACATTAGAGTTATTTATTGCCGCTGCCGGAATTAGGGCTAAAGAATTTTTCAAATTTACCTTCCACCCCCTTGAATTCATCAGCATCATCAGGAGGGGATTTTTTAACGGTAAGATTTGCCCATTGGCTAGCATACTCACGGTTTACTTCCACCCATTTAAGCAGCTCGTCAGATTCAGGATGTATAGCCTCGGCAGGGCATTCAGGCTCACAAACACCGCAATCAATACATTCATCCGGATTGATAACCAGCATATTCTCGCCTTCATAAAAGCAATCAACCGGACATACCTCAACACAATCGGTATATTTGCATTTAATACAAGCGTCTGTAACAACAAAAGTCATTTTTTGCCTCAATAGATAAAGAATAATAAGATGATGTAAATGATTAAAGCAAAAAACAGCTTTTGTCTAGTATTATAGCTGCCTGAACCTGCGGATTTTTTGTTGTAAAAGCATAGTTTTTATACGCAAAAGCAATAAAATCAAATAAATCATGGTAAAAGCAAACCCCATAGAGAACAGCGGTATAAGCATTTCACTAGCAATTGCTATCCCACCGCTGCGGATAACACTTGCTGGCTGGTGCAGGGTGTTCCACCATTCCACTGAAAAACGGATTACAGGAATATTAACAACCCCAACCAACGCCATAATAGCACAGATTTTTTTACCACGTTCCTGTCCAGCATAACTATCGGAAAGGGCAATATAGCCGATATACATAAAAAATAATATCAGCACCGAGGTCAGGCGCGCATCCCATTCCCACCATGTTCCCCACATGGGCTTACCCCATAGTGAGCCGGTTATAAGGGTAATAAGAGTAAAACCAGCTCCCAGTGGCGCGCTGGCACGGGCGGCAATATCCGCCAGCGGATGCCGCCATATTAGAAAACTGGCAGAAGAGGCTGCAATTATCATGTAAATCATCATGGACATCCAAGCTGACGGCACATGTACATACATAATCCGTACACTGTCACCTTGCTGATAATCCGGCGGTGAGATAAACAACGCTTCAGCCAAACCAAATATAAGGAAAACAATGCTAACCGCAGCTAGCCAAGGCAGGATTTTATCTGCAAGACTCATAAATTTAGCTGGATTGGCAAAGCGGTGCATGGTCGGCTATTTAGTTAGATGTTGTCAGTTAATAGTTGATGTTGTACAAATTTTTCTACCGCTCATCAACATAATAAAAGACCATAAAATGCTTACCAACAAAACTATTTTCATTACAGGTGCAACTTCTGGCTTTGGACTTGCTTGCGCTAGGTTGTTTGTAAAAAATGGCGCAAAAGTAATCGCCACAGGACGCAGGAAAGAAAAGCTGGAAGAACTGCAAAAAGAATTGGGTGAAAAAGTTCATATAGCGGCTTTGGATGTGCGTGATAAGAATGCGGTTAAGTCTGCTATAGCAACCCTGCCAAAAAACCTTTCACAAGTTGATATATTGCTAAACAATGCCGGACTTGCCCTTGGTTTGTCTAACTTTGACCAGCAATCAGAGGATGACTTGGAACAAATGGTACAAACCAATATCATGGGTGTTATACACTGCACCCACGCTTTATTACCAACCATGATTGAAAGAAATAACGGGCATATCGTAAATGTCAGTTCCATTGCCGGAACTTACCCTTATCCGGGCGGTAATGTTTATGGTGCAACCAAAGCTTTTGTTACCCAGTTTTCCCTGAATTTACGGGCAGATGTCCTAGGCAAAAATATTCGCATCACAAATATAGAACCCGGAATGTGCGATACGGAATTTTCCACTGTCCGTTTCAAAGGCGACAAGCAAAAAGCAGATAATGTATATGCAGGAATGCAGCCTTTAACTTCAGAAGATATAGCCGAAACCATTTTCTGGACTATATGCCGCCCACCACATGTAAATATAAACCGTGTAGAAATCATGCCAACCCAACAGGCTTTCTCGCCATTTGCAGTTAGCAGAAACAATAATTAATTAGACGATTATTTTTGGCATTTTTCACAATAAAAAGTGGCGCGTCCAGCTTGGCGGATAGAAATTATTGGGTTGCCGCATTTACTGCACAACTTTCCCGCCCGCCCATACACATGGAAACTATGCTGGAAATAGCCAGAATCGCCGGAAACATCGGCAAAATCGCTGATAGTTGAGCCACCTGCTTTTATAGCAGCATTCAGCACATCATGGATGCAGGAAATAAGCAGGGGGATTTTTTTGCCAATTGTATTTGCCGGTTTTAGTGGCGATATTCCTGCCATAAACAAAGCTTCACTTGCATAGATATTACCCACACCAACCACAATTTTTTGCTCCATAATGGTTGGCTTAATTGGTGTTTCCCGCTTACTTAAAGCTTTCTCCAGATAGTTTACGGTAAATTCTTCTCCCAACGGCTCTGGCGCAAGATTTTCCAGCAGTTTATGAGTTGCGACTTCCGACTTATCACATATATCCATAACCCCGAAACGTCGCGTGTCGTTATAAACAAGCTTACGACCATCACTAAAATCAAAAACCACATGGTCGTGCGTTTCCAATTCTTCCTTTTTGCCTTTGACAACTACCGAAAACCGCCCAGTCATCCCCAGATGAGCAATTAACACCACATCACTATCAAAATGAAACAGCAGATATTTAGCGCGGCGGGCAATTTTAGTAATTTTTTGCCCAGCCAGTAATTTTTCAAAGTTTTCAGGAAATGGCGCACGTAAATTTCTCCGGCGCAAAGTAACTTTAGAAATTACCGCCCCAACAATAGCACTTTCCAGCCCGCGTTTTACGGTTTCCACCTCTGGTAATTCCGGCATATTTCTCCTTTAATTTCATAGCGATCTAAGTGATATTTGTACTATGAGATAAAGAAGAAGCAATAAGTTTTAGAATTGAACCCCGACATTCCTTCCGGCGGAAAAATACTCTATAACTTTTCCTATGCTATCACTTTGCTGGGAGGATTTTATTTGCTGACCTTTTTCTGAAAGCGAATGGATGATGGAATCAGCCGCACCACTTGGTATTTCATAACGGAAGGTCATTGTCCCAGTTTGCTGGTTATAATCACAATCCGGTTTAAGTTCTTTAATTTTGTGTGGACGAAACTCTTCCAGTTCGTTTAAACCATTTTTAATAGTATCATAAACCAAATGAGGGTGATGCCTGTCAGACTGAGTTATTGAAACAGCTAGCTCTTCGCCTTGCTTGGTAATTCCAACCTTAAAATCCACGGAAACCGGCTTGATTACGTGATTTTCATCACCGCTGGTAGTTATAATAGGCTTACCAGAAAGATGGGATATAAGGGCAGCTGCAGCGTTATTTTCTTCTATACGGTCTTGATTCATAAATTATCTAAGCCAATCCAGTTTGCATTTTTGTATATTTTGCTGTATTTTTACTCTATTATAGCTTGATTAACAACTACAAACAATATATCATTGATAATGATTCTCAATTGCATATTTTGTTAAAAAAGTCAAGTAAATTATTCTATATTAATTATTTTTAGTAAATCATGAACGATATAAACCACATTAATCCGGCAGAAATTGAAAGGAATAAAACACCCAAACAAAAGGCAGAGGATGTTGCCTATACGTTAAACCATACATTAATTTGCACAGCGACTGACTGGATTGATCCTTACCTTGGCAATTTTATACAAAAAAAACTGGGCAACAAAAGCCAACTACCCAATGCTTATGCTGCTGAATTTATTGGTGATTTTGGCTCAATACCTGTTACAATCGCCGCTCAGCGTTTTTTCCCAACAGCGATGACGTTTATAAGAAAAGCGGCGGAACCAATGCTAAAAGGGGTGTTTTTAAGCAGTGCTGAGCGCAACGCTCAGGGTTGGGCTAAAGAACACGGATATAAGGCTGACTCAGAAGAATATAAACAAAAAGTCCATAGAATTTATGAATATGAGATGAGCCATTTGCCGCAGGCTTTTGTCTGGACTGTATCAGCAGTCGGATTAAATGTTGCCGCCCAAAGGGGTATGGGCAACAAAGCCCCTATTCATCATATCGCCGCCGGAAAAATAGGCGGCTCTGTATTATCGGCAATCCTTACATTAGGCGGGCGGTCAATGTTTCCCCGCAAGGCAGAAAGATTTGACAAATGGACAAGTAAAAATATCATACTTCCTATAGAAGATACAATTCAGGATGTACTTAAAATCAAACATGATGATAAAGATTATTATCTTAACAAAAATAATGTTGACTGGTCAGAACGCATAAAATCTGACAGGAATACTAGGGTCACATCTGTTAATGTTTAGCAGTAAATCATTAACTTGTTGATTATACTTATAAAATAATAACAAATAAAATAAGCATAAAAAAACTGATTTTCCCTCTTGAAAGACTATAGCTAAAACCTATATCACAGTCACAACAATTGGCAGTGTATTTACTGCTTAATGTTCACATTACATTTAACTTTTAACCAATTTGAGGAGTAATCTCATGAAGATTAAACCATTAGGCGACCGTCTAGTTGTTGAGCGTATTGAGCAGGAATCAAAAACTGCTGGCGGAATTATTATCCCTGATAACGCTAAGGAAAAACCAAAGCAAGGTAAAGTCCTTGCCGTTGGCGCAGGCGCTAAAGATGAAAGCGGCAAGCGCATTCCTATAGATGTTGCTGTGAATGATATTGTTCTGTTCACACAATGGGCAGGCAGTGAAATCAAATTAGATGGCAAAGAATATCTGGTTCTTAAAGAATCTGATGTTATCGGCATCATAGAAGATGAAAAAGCTGGTAAGAAAGCTGCGTAATTCGTACTTAGTAAATAGTACCTCGTAAGAAATTACGCTATAATTTACAAACTACAAACTACGATTTATTAAACTTAAAAACGGAGAATAAAAATGTCAGCAAAAGAACTTAAATATGGTTCAGACGCTCGTGAACAAGTGCTAATAGGTGCTGGTAAACTGGCGAATGCGGTTAAAGTAACACTTGGGCCTCGTGGTCGTAACGTTGTTATTGAAAAAGCCTATGGCGCACCACGCGTTACCAAAGACGGTGTTTCGGTTGCTAAAGAAATAACGCTTTCCAACAAATTCCAGAATATGGGCGCGCAAATGTTGCGTGAAGTTGCAAGCAAATCAGCGGATCTCGCTGGTGACGGCACAACTACCGCGACAGTTCTTGCACAGGCAATTTTCACTGAAGGTAGCAAAGCTGTTGCTGCTGGTCTAAACCCAATGGATCTAAAACGTGGTATTGATATAGCTGTTGAAGCCATTGTTAAAGACATTAAAGCGAAAAGCAAAAAAGTAAGCTCTAAAGCTGAATGGGCACAAGTTGCAACTATTTCTGCTAACGGCGACAAAGAAGTTGGTGAAAAAATCGCTGAAGCTATGGAAAAAGTGGGCAAAGAAGGCGTTATCACAGTTGAAGAAGCTAAAGGTCTTGAATTTGAACTGGACATCGTAGAAGGTATGCAGTTTGACCGTGGTTACCTTTCTCCATATTTCGTGACAAATGCTGAGAAAATGGTAGTTGAACTTGATAATCCGTTTATCTTGATTTTTGAGAAAAAACTATCTGGCCTACAACCAATGCTACCGCTTCTTGAAGCAGTTGTTCAATCACAACGTCCGCTTCTAATCATTGCGGAAGATGTTGAAGGTGAAGCACTTGCCACCCTTGTAGTAAATAAACTTCGTGGTGGCTTGAAAGTAGCTGCTGTTAAAGCTCCTGGTTTTGGTGACCGTCGTAAATCAATGCTTGATGACATCGCAACCTTAACCGCTGGTGAAGTTATCAGCGAAGATTTGGGTATCAAGCTTGAAACCGTTACTGTAGCAAGCCTAGGACGTGCAAAAAAAGTTGTTATCACTAAAGACGACACAACCATCGTTGATGGCGCAGGCGATAAAGCTTCTATCGAAACCCGTTGCAACCAACTACGCGCTCAAATTGAAGAAACCACTTCTGATTATGATCGCGAAAAATTGCAAGAACGCCTTGCAAAACTTGCTGGTGGTGTTGCCATCCTTAAAGTTGGTGGTTCAAGCGAAGTTGAAGTTAAAGAGCGCAAAGACCGTGTTGATGATGCTCTACACGCAACTCGTGCTGCCGTTGAAGAAGGCATCGTACCAGGTGGTGGCTCTACCCTTCTTTATGCTTCACGCGCTCTTGATAAAGTAAAAGCTGAAAATGACGATCAAAAAGCCGGTATCAACATCATCCGTCGCGCGCTGCAAGCTCCGCTACGCCAGATTGTTGAAAATGCCGGTCTTGATGGTGCGGTTGTTGCTGGTAAATTACTTGAAAGCACCGAAAGCAATTTTGGTTTTGATGCGCAAAAACTTGAGTATGTTGATCTTATCAAATCTGGTATTATTGACCCAACTAAGGTTGTTCGCGCTGCTATCCAAGGTGCAGCTTCTGTTGCCGGATTGCTTATCACCACTGAAGCTATCATAGCTGACCTTCCAGAGGATAAAAAACCTGCTGGCGGTGCTGGTATGGGCGGCATGGGTGGAATGGGCGGTATGGGCATGGGTGACATGGACTACTAGTTTTTCTACTTATTTCAAAGAAAAGGGTGGCTTCGGCTGCCCTTTTTTTATAGCTCCAAATATCTTTTTATGTTATTATTTTATATAATTAATTAGGATTTACAGATAAAAATTTATATAAATTTATTGGTAAAAAATATAATGGAAAATAACCATATAATTATAAAATCTACTGATCCAAACAAAACAGACAATATAAATTTTCTCCGTGTAGAAGAATTTGGAAACGTGGCTCTGCATGCCGTGCAAAGAACAGAACCGGAAGCAATAGAATTTCTAAAAAATAAAGGCTATAAGGATATTAAATATATCACTGATGCTGAAACTGATTCTGTTGTAATTGTAGCCGGAAACGGAAAAGATATTGTAGTATCAGTACGCGGCAAAGATAGCCAAAAAGATGATTATACTGTAGGTATACGGGGATATATTGTAGATACAAAAACTGACTCTGCTATTGGCGGAAGGGTAGGATTTGGTTACTTAGATGCCTTAAATAAAAACAACAAGCAACTTCTGGCAAAAATTTCATCTGCTATTCAGGAACTTGATAATCAATATGAAGGAAAGGCCAATATAAACTTTGCATCGCATTCTATGGGAGGCGCAATTTCATCTGTGATGCTGGCAGAGATAAAAGCTCGCCCAGATGAATATCCATTTTCTAAAAATATAAAAACCATTCTTACATTTGCATCATTACCGCCAGGTAATGATGAATTCAGGAAAAAATACAAGGAAATGTGTGAAAAACATCAAATAGAATGTGTAGAGATAACCAATAAAAATGATTTATCTTTCGTTACGCCACCGCCGCACCGATATAGCGTTAACAGACAAATTATAATTAACGAAAATGGAAAAGTAACAATTGATCCGAGCTTAATAGAAAAAATAGGAATAGGCAGCCATTCTGATGCCCATAACGAGAAAAATATCCTAGATAGGATACGCCAACTAGCTACAGAACAAGGAATAACCGGCGGGAAAGACATGCCAGATGGCAATCCTGTTGGTAACGGATCAGGTAACAGAGCTAATAACATTCAAAGATAATTCCTATCATTAATAATGGGAACAGCGAAATGGAAACCCAGCAACACATAAAGTATACCAAAATACTGGATCGCTTCGTTGCACTCGCAATGATAATCTTTATTAGAGTTCCTAATTTTTAACGATCTCTATATTTTTCATCACGTAGAACAGGGGGAGTATGTGCAGAAGCAGGAAAATTTATAGCACAATAATCCGCGGAAAGACGTCCTGTTGCGCAAGCTTTTCTACCTTGCTCCTCTATAAATTCTTCAAACATCTTTTTAACCCTATCAGAAAATGATTCAGCCTGAATCAAAGCTCTTACTGGTGTTTCTTCATGTTTATACATAAGAGAAACCACCTTCTTTCCAGCCATACTACCAGCAGATTTGGCGACCTGTGTTGACACATCCTTATCCTGACCAACAACGCTTCCAAGTTTTTCACCAACCCTGCCACCCAACTCTATATCTTCATTTTCTCTATTATCTTTTGATTTTTTTAGAATATTATAATGTTCTCTTTCCGATAATTTTCCTCTTTCATGAATTTTAGAAGGAGCATAATCATTATCCATAAAATCGCCAGCAGCAGCTAAGGCTGCACCTGTTGTAACCACACCTTCAAGACCAGCAATAAAACCAACAGAACCTATAGAACCTGCAACTTTATAAGCTAACTCGCGATCTTCAGAAGAACGATTCTTTGCTGCAGCAATTAACTGCTGGTATTCCCTTTTTTCCATTTCATTTAGAGAAGACATTTTTATTCCTGCTATATTTTCTGCTATATAGCTATGAAATATAACATATAACCTCATTTATTAACATTAAGTTTTTATTACAATAAATTTGCAATTTCAAAGTAATATGACACCCATCTTAATATGCTGTTTTTATTTAATTTTTATAAAAATACAAATAATTTTACAGTTGCCGCTTTATTTTTTTTATTTCTTGAGATAGGCATGATGGCATGAAATTTTATATTATCAAAGCAATCTTTGTTTTTTTCATTATTACGGCTGTTATAATGCCGTTTCCTGTTAAATCACAACAACATAACCCACAAAGTTTTGAACAATGGCTGAAAAAATTCCGCAGTGAAGCTATGGCGCAGGGAATTTCTGTGAAGGTAATAGATAACGCTTTTGAAGGGATTTATCCCCGTGAAGATATTATTGAATTAGATAGGAAGCAACCGGAAGGAACTATAACCTTAGAAGAATATCTGGCAAAAACTATCACTCAAAGCAGAATCCAAAATGGTAGGAATGAATTAGAAACCAATAAAGATTTACTGTCAAAAGTATCAGAGAGATATTCTGTACCTGAGAATGTTATAGTTGCCCTGTGGGGTATGGAAACCAGCTATGGCGAGAATACCGGTTATTTTGGTATCATAGAATCTCTTGCCACCCTTGCTTATGACGGCCGCAGAAGTGAATTCTTCCGCAAAGAACTTATTAACGCTCTAAAAATTATGGAAGTAGAAAAATTATCAAATGATAATTTTGACGGCTCATGGGCAGGCGCATTCGGTCAATGCCAATTCATGCCCAGCAGCTACCTTAAATATGCCATAGATTTTGATGGGGATGGTAAGCGCGACATATGGTACACGCAGGGCGATATATTCGCTTCTATAGCTAATTATTTACATTCTGAAGGCTGGAACAATGACGAAGGAATTAGCGAAGGTAATAATAATTTTAATGTCTTGCTAAAATGGAATCGTTCACGTTACTTTGCCACAGCCGTTGGTAAATTAGCAAATGCAATAGGGAAATAATATGCAAACATCAAATTTCAAGAAGCTCGCTGCGTATATTTTATTATTTGTTGTTGCGGCTTGTGCTCCATCTGAAAAACCTTTTACCGGCGTAAAAATCGGCAAACCTTATGAAATAAACGGTAAGACTTATGTTCCTACCCCTGAATCTTCATATGATAAAATAGGTGACGGATCATGGTATGGTCCCGGCTTTCATGGAAGAAAAACTGCCAGCGGAGAAATTTTTAATGAAGATGACCTGACCGCTGCACATCCTACATTACCATTACCTTCTTTAGTACGTGTGACTAATTTAAGTAACAATAAAAGTGTTGTAGTGCGTGTAAATGACAGAGGTCCATTCCATAAAAACCGTATCATTGATTTGTCAAAAGGAAGTGCGCAGGCAATAGATATGAAAAGCACCAAGCCAGTTAGGGTACAATTTCTAAAAGAAGAAACAGACGAATATATTAATTCGGTTATGGGCAAATCTCCTAAAATAGATATGGTGGCTTATAATGAAGAATATAATAAAAAAATTAAGGAAAAAAATGATGCTGTTGCCGAACAGATTGCCGGCGGTTATACGATGTCTGCAACTAATTACAATACAACCAGCGCAAGAAGCGAAGAAATAGAAGATTCAGCTCCATTGCAATCCGTAGCCATTAATGACTTGGAACAACCTACAAAACCGGAAAAGATCATTTCATCGTCAAAAAATGCTATAATCAGACAAGCTCGTATAGGGGAAGAAGTACATCTTACAAGCGATGATTCGCCGGAAACAGTAGAGATATCAGAACAAAAAGTTACTGCTAATAACAGCAAAGCAGCTCCATTAAAACAAGTTAAAACAGAAGCGACAAATGCAAAAACCACAGCAGAAAAAACTTTACCTAAAGATAATAAATCTAAAGGCAAATATATTATACTGGCGGGTTCTTTTGCGGCAAAAGAAAATGCTGATAAACTAGTCAAATCACTTAGCTCTATTCCTGATCACAAAAAACTTATTTCTGTAGATAAAGTAAATAGCGGCGGCAAAGATTGGTGGCGTGTGCATATCGGCACGTTCGCAGATAAAGCAAAAGCAGAAAAAATTCTAGATATTGTACAAAATGCTGGTGTAAAAGACGCTATTCTAAAATCAAAATAAATTTATGGATGGAAAATTCATCAGTTTCGAAGGCGGGGAAGGAAGCGGTAAATCCACCCAACTAAAATTACTGGCCTCTGCTTTTGAAAAATCAGCTTTACCTTTTATTTCTACCCGTGAACCGGGGGGCTCTAAAGGAGCAGAAAAAATCAGATCATTGCTGGTTTCCGGTGATACCGACTCTTGGGACAGCCTTACCGAAACATTACTTTTTAATGCAGCACGAGCTGACCATCTAAACAAACTAGTTCTGCCCGCACTGAAAGAGAATAAAACTGTAATTTGCGACCGATTTCTGGACTCAACCATTGTTTATCAGGGAATAGGGAAGGGCTTAAACGAGGCTTATATTAAGAGCCTACACCATATAATTTTTGGCAATTTTATGCCTGACCTAACCATTATTCTGGATATATCACCAGAAAAAGGGCTAATGCGTGCAGGCGGACGGGGTGACAATGAGAATCGTTTTGAAAAACTGGATATTGAATTCCATAGAAAAATCCGAGATGGTTTTTTGAATATTGCCAAACGTGAAAGTGAACGTTGTGTAGTATTGGACGCAACACAAAATCTTGATATTTTACATAAACAGATAATTGAAACTATTGCTATCCGTTGCGGAATTAAATTGTGAGCGAACAAATAACTCCACGAATTAATACCAAGCTTTTTGGGCATGAAGAAATTGAGGCGATGCTCCTTCGCGATCTTACCGCAGGTAAACTGGCACATGGCCTAATATTTTCCGGTGGCCGCGGAATCGGCAAAGCAACCCTTGCTTACCGCTTTGCCCGCGCCTTGCTTGCTGGTAATGATGATATGGAAATGAGCGATGGCCATTCTGTATTCCGCCGTATTACAGCAGGTTCACATTCTGATTTACTAGTTATTGAGCCATTGTATGACCCTAAAAAAGATGAATATGCCTCCGAGATCAGTATAGAACAGTCACGCACCATATCACAGAATTTATCACTTACTCCGGCGGAAGGAGAGTGGCGGGTCGTCATCATTGATAGTGCCGATAATTTGAATACAAAATCCGCTAATTCAATCCTAAAAATTCTGGAAGAACCGCCACCACAAACGGTGTTAATGTTAATAGCCCATAATGCCGGACAACTTCTCCCTACTATCCGTTCACGCTGCCGTATGGTTGCGCTCAAACCCCTAAACAAAGAAAGTTTTTCAAAGGCAATGCGCCATGTCGCACCGGAAATATACGGCGATGAACTTGCGGCACTTGCCATTATATCAAGCAATAGCGTAGGTATTGCACTTGAACTGCGAGCGCAAGGTGCTGTGACATTGTATAATGAGATAATATCACTGATGGCATCTGCAGCAAATCTTGATAATCACGGTGTTTTACGATTTTGTGAACAGATTGGCAGCGGGAAAAAAGCGCATGGCAGCTGGCAACTCTTTACGCATACCACACTATGCATCTTAGAACGTATTGCTAAACACTCTTCTGGCTTAGATATAGTGCCAATTAGCGCAGAAGAGGAGACTGCACTGAATACACTTTCAAAATTACATGGTACGGAAATATGGGCAAGAAAATGGCAGGAAACGGCAGAACAATTTACTATCGCTAAACGCCTGCATCTTGATTATAAACAAGTAGCCTTAACTTTTTTTCATTCTTTGGCAAATTCAGAAGAGTTTTTGCTGACTACCGCATAACAAGCATTCTTACCTACCCCACCAATCCTTGGCATTACGCATCATTTCCGAACTTTTCCCCAAGACAGAATCAACATCATTCATAATTTTATCAGTGATCCCTTCAGGATTTTCTAAAGCACAAGTGCGTGGATTTTCACCACTTATCCGACACCAACCATTATTACCATCACGCTTGCAAGCTGTCCCTTCACTTCTACCAAGCTGTCCACTTATTTCAAATGTTTCTGTAAAATCTCTACACTGTGCTTTTGATTTACTGAGATATTCTTCTCCAGCCTTAATATTGCCTTTTGCTACGCTAGAATTCCAGTTAAATGCTTCAGGAGGTTTTACATGCTCCATAACATAATTAAAGATCTTTACATAATATTCACGCTGATTTCCAGTAAGCTCCTTGGCTGGATTGATAGATTTCTCTTCTGCTACAGCCAGCACAGGAAAAAATAATAATATAAGAACAATAATTTTTTTCATTTATTTTCTCTATAGCAATTACAATACACGAACATATTACAGCAATTATGCAAATTTTGCTACTACCGGCGCATGGTCGGATGCTTTTTCCAATCCACGCAATTCTTTCTTTACATAATATTCCTGAAGCTTATCCGCCGCCTGCGGTGACAGGAGTAGATGGTCAATACGCAATCCATTATCGGCAGCAAAAGAATTAGCCCTATAATCCCACCAGCTATATTCACTTTTCCCTGTAGGGTATTTTATACGGCAGGCATCATACACACCTAAATTCATTATTTTATAAAATCCATTCCGGACATTATCATGAGTCAGTACGCTTCCTTCCCAGACTTTCGGTTCATGTACATCGCTATCTTCCGGTGCAATATTATAATCCCCACCAATTACAAGAATTTCTTCATAAGTCAGCAGTTTTTTAATATGGGAATATAACCTGTCCAAAAAACGCTGTTTATAGGAAAATTTATCAGAAGATACCTCCTGCCCATTTGGCACATAAACAGAAGCAACACGGATAGCAATTTTAGGCAAGGAGGCAACTGCTTCTATATATCTAGCGTGCTTATCCTCATCATCACCGCCTAAGCCTTTTTCAATATCACTAAGCGGAAATTTAGAAAGGATTGCCACGCCGTTATAGGTTTTTTCACCATAAACGGCAATATTATAACCTAGCTCTTCAATTTCCATATAAGGAAAAATATCATCCGTACATTTCAACTCTTGCAATAAAACTATATCCGGCTTGTCAGCCCGTAACCAATCAAGCAAATGGGTTAAGCGAGAACGTATGGAATTTACGTTCCATGTGGCAATGGAAATACTCATAGATTTACAGAGAAACTATTGCCGCAACCGCATTTAGCTGTAGCGTTCGGGTTTTTTATCTCAAAACCGGCATGGGATAAATCTTCCGTATAATCCAAAACTGAACCGGCAAGCAGACCAAGTGAAACATCATCAATCACCGCCTCAGCACCTGAGGCAGAAACCACCATGTCAGATTCAGAAGGAGAAGTATCATCCAAAGTAAATTCATATTGAAAACCAGAGCAGCCGCCACCTTTAATATTAACCCGAAAACGTAAGTTAGGGTTATTTTCTTTGCTTTTTAGGTAGTTGATACGACCAGCAGCACTCGGTGTCAGTGTAAAAGTTTCCAAAGATTGTGCAGTGTTTTCCATAGGGATAATATGGCGTAAAAACAGTTTATTTGCAAGTTTTATTAACCAGTTACTTATCTAACCATCTTTTCACCGGTTACCTCCGGCGGCAGCTTAAAGCGGGTGTTTTCGCTAATTCCCGCCAAGTTCTCTATATTGGTAGGGCGCAGCGCGGAAATAGCCTTTACCACCCCCTGCACCAGATGTTCAGGGGCTGATGCTCCTGCTGTAATTCCAACCGAATTTATATTATCAAACCATTCAGGGATTAAGTTTCTGGCATCATCTATCAACTGTGCCGCAACCCCTATTTCTATTGCCAGATCACGCAAACGGTTAGAATTAGAGCTATTAGCTGAGCCAACCACTAGCACCAAATCCGCTTGCTTTGCCAAATCACGCACCGCATTTTGACGGTTCTGAGTAGCATAACAAATATCACGTAGCTCTGGACCTATAATAGCTGGGAAACGGGCTTTAAGCACCGTTATTATATCTTTTGTATCATCAACGCTTAAGGTGGTTTGGGTAACATAAGCAAGCTTATCAGAGTTTTTAACCTCAAGTTTTTTTACGTCTTCTACATCCTGCACCAGTAACACACCACCTTGCACTCGCCCGCTAGTTCCTTCAACTTCAGGATGTCCGGCATGGCCAATCAGGATAATCTGCCTGTCCTCCGCCTCATAGCGTTGCGCTTCTTTATGAACTTTAGTAACCAGCGGACAGGTAGCATCTATCACCGGCAATTCACGCAGGCGCGCAGAATTTTCTACTTTTTCCGAAATACCATGCGCTGAGAAAACCGTTATTGCACCATCCGGTATTTCGCCAACTTCCTGTACAAAAACCACTCCTTTTGCCTTCAAATCCTCAACCACCCAACGATTATGTACAATTTCATGACGTACATAGACTGGCGCACCATAAAGTTTAATTGCACGCTCCACTATCTCAATCGCTCTATCTACACCAGCGCAAAAGCCACGCGGTTCAGCTAAGATTATTTTTAATTTATTGGTCATATTTTTTTACCTTTTTTGTCATTCCGAAGAGCGTAGCGATTGAGGAATCTTGTCTTTATATTACAAAATCCATGTGGGATTTTGTTTTTATGTTATCTTTTGTAAAGATCCCTCACTGTGTTCGGGATGACAATTTATAGTTTTACCATAATTCTCCGATTGCATTTCCACCAGACGCGAAACAGTACGTTTGAATTCAAATGCACCGTCACCTTCTTCATAAACTTCTTCAACTGTCACTTCCGCTGTACAGATTAGCCTTACCTTATGCTCATAGAGAGTGTCAATAAGGGTTACAAAACGTTTGGCTTCATTACGCTGCTCTAATTTCAGTTTAGGTATATTAGTAATAATAACAACGTCTAACCTGCGCGCAAGAGCGAGGTAGTCCGCGGCTCCTAGCATTTCCGCACAAAGTTCGTTAAACGTAAAATATCCTATTTTTTTGTTATAAGCCTTAAATGCTATTTGCCTGCCATGTACAATTAAAGTTTCAGTATGGTAATTTTCTTTTACCCCTAATTTTTTTAAGGTTTTAGCTACAAAATCGTCAGCATCATAACCAAGGGGATAACAATAATATTCCATCTGGTTGCGCCCTTGCTGATAACGGTAATCATCTGGGCTAGAAAGGGCTGCTACAGTCATTTTTTCTTCAATGAGACGAATAAATTCAATAAAACGTTCAGCCTGCACACCACCAGTATAAAGGGCAGCGGGAGGGCGGTTGGAAGTACTTACAACACACACACCACATACAAACAATCCTTCAAATAAACGGTATAGAAGCGTTGCATCAGCTACATCAGTTGCCTGCAATTCATCAAAACAAAGTAGCTGCGTTTCTTTGGCAATTTCGCTGGCAAGAACCGCTACCGGATCATCAGCCTTTTCCTGCCGCAGTTTATGAATCCGGCTATGAACTTCCTGCATGAAAGCATGGAAATGCACACGCCTCTTCTTGATATGTTTGTGATGCTCCGGTACGCCAGCAAAAAACAAGTCCATCAGCATGGATTTCCCTCGTCCGACATTACCATAAATATACAGGCTTTTAGCTTTTCCTACCGGTTTTACCTTCTTAAAAAAAGATTTTTTCTGTGGTGCAAGCAAATTATCCAGCACCTCCTGCAACAGGGAAAGTAATTTTTGTTGAGCCGCATCATTCTGGATGCGCCCCTCTATAACAAGTTGCTGGTAGCTTTTATTTAAGTTAGGACGTGGTGACATGTTTATTATTTGGCAATTTTGCATCAGGTGGGCGAACATAAAAAGGCAGCGGTTCAACTGATTTATTCTGATATTTAACAGCAAGAAGTGCCAGCCAATCAGCCCTAGGTAGAGCATCCGGAACAGCAGGCGCAAGTTTTTTTTCTACAATGGTAGGGGCACAGGATGCTTTCAAACCTTGATCGAAAGATTGATATATTACCTCTCCTTTTCCTGCATTCAAAACTGCAATAACAGGAGTTTTTTCATTATTTTCCAATGAATTAAATGCCAATATTTCTAGCGCACTAAAACCGCAAACAGGGATATTTGTTGCAAAGCCAATTGCCCGCGCAGTGGCAAGCCCAATACGGATACCGGTAAAACTTCCTGGCCCTACTGTGCAGGCAATGGCAGAAAGATCGCTATATTTAATGCCGCTTCGGCTCAGGGCCTCTTCTATCATAAGCACCAGATATTTTGCCTGCAAAGAAACCGTTTTCTCTTCAACATAAGACAATATATTGTTATTTTTCAATATACTGACGCTACATACACCAGAACTACTGTCAATTGCTAAAATGGTAGGGTTTGTTATCATGGAAAGACTTATAATCTATTTTTATTATATTTATCTATATTATTTGCAATTTTCGTTGTTTTACGCCATTATCCCTGCTCATTTTAAGAATCAGCACTTCTTTGGGCAAAGCCCGTCCATGACATTTATGTAGAATGATTAAAACATGCTTTATTTAACCAGAAGAATTGGTGAGTCAATCATCATTAATAATAATATTGAACTTACCGTTGTTGATATACGCGGCAAGACTGTTAAACTTGGCTTCTTATTCCCCAAGGAAGCCAGTATTTTACGCAAAGAATTACATCAGAAAATTTTAGAACAGAATATTGCTGCCGCTGGCGATGGTACGGATTTGGATAACATTGAATTTACCATCAACATAGGTCAGGATGATGGAAAATAACGATAACGAAAAAAAAATTGTTTTTGATAAAACTAAACTTGCCGTTGCACTGAAATATGAACGTGGAAAAGATGAAGCCCCTGTTGTCGCCGCTAAAGGCAAAGGCTATATCGCCCAGCAGATTATAGAGCTTGCTAGAGCCAATAATATTGAAATAAGACGTGATACAGATCTAGTGACATTACTAGAAAAATTAGATATAAACACTCCAATTCCACTAGAAGCTTATGCAGCAGTGGCAGAAATTCTAGCTTATATTTACAAGGCTAATGATAAAGCAAGGAAGTAAAAATGAATAAGCAACAGGAGTTATTTAATAACGTTGCAAAATTTATTGCTGATAGTAAGAACCTATTAGAAAAGGGCGGAGCAGTTGAGCTTGCCGGCCTAGATAAACAAGTTCATAACCTTTGCAATCAGATATTGGAATTATCAAGTGAAGATCGTATAAAATACGCTGATTCATTACAGATATTACTTAATGAATTAAATATTCTAGGGCAAGACCTAACCACCCAAAGAGAAGCACTGGCAAACGAAATTAGATATCTTTCCAGCCATAAAAAAGCCAGCGTAGCTTATAAAACAGCAGATGCAAAAGCCATACTTCCTACCGAAAATAGCGACTAGGAAAAATAATTATGGATACAGTTGACCCAGCACGTTTTATATTTGCTTCTTTCTTTGTATTAGGGCTTATTGGCTTACTAGCTGCTAGTTTACGTTATTATACCAAAAAATCTTTTGGACAAAAATTCTTCTTTACAAAAATATTTCCTGCTAATCAGGAAACAGGCAGGTTAGCAATTATTGAAACTAGTTATATTGACCATAAATCCAAAATTCTTTTAATAAAACGTGATGATATAGAGCATCTATTGCTAGTTGCTGACGGCAATGTTACGGTGATAGAATCGGGAATTAAATTAGGTCTAAAAAATGATGCGTAAAATATTTTTGCTATTACTGATTACAATATCGGTTTTATTCCTAATAAAAAACCCTGCATTTGCCCAATCAATGAATATTGACCTTGGCAAAAGCACAGGCGGCACAGCCACCGCAAAGCTTATTCAACTTGTGGTTCTTCTTACGGTTATTTCCCTAGCACCATCTATTTTGGTTATGACCACCTCATTTATGCGTATTGTGATTGTGCTGTCCTTTTTACGCAGCGCGCTTGGCTTACAACAAACCCCGCCCAATCAGGTTCTTATCTCGCTCGCTCTTTTTCTTACCGCTTTTATTATGGCACCGGCCTTTGAAAAATCGTACAATGATGGTGTAAAACCTCTGCTAGAAGAAAGCATTAGTGAAGAACAGGCATTAGAACGTATCGGTGAACCGTTCCATGATTTTATGTTAAAACATGTAAGACAAAAGGATTTAGAACTGTTTGTGAGCATGTCACCTGACCTCAAAATAGAAAGTCCGGAAGACACACCATACCGCGTGCTTGTTCCTGCCTTTATGATAAGCGAACTCAAACGCTCATTTGAAATTGGCTTCCTTATTTTTATACCATTTGTAGTAATTGATATGCTGGTTGCCTCCATCCTCATGGCCATGGGTATGATGATGTTACCACCCGTTATGATTTCACTGCCTTTTAAGCTAATATTTTTTGTGCTGGTAGACGGATGGTATATGGTATGTGGAAGCCTTATTAAAAGTTTTGGGACGGTTTGATGAATTTATTTACTTCAATTCTGGCATTTTTACTTACGATTGGTTTTATCGTATTTTTTATATATTTTGGTCTGATATTCATCGCCATTGCCTTTGCCTGTTCTGTATTGTTATGGATATTTATTACTCTACGTGTTTATTGGCTACGCTTGTTTCATAAAAATCTGGACATAAAAACAAACCAAGAAAATACTACTCAACCCATCAATAGAGCAACGATTATTGATGTTGAATATCACGATATTACGGATAAAAATAAGGAATAAATATGTCTTTAGTACTATTTTATGTGTTGTTCAGCATGTTTGCTGTAATTTTTTATGATTCAACACGTTTTATAATTCCTAATTGGCTGGTCGGCAGTTTGCTTTTGCTATATCCTCTGGCCATCCTGCTATCGCCAGTTACAATAGATTGGCAGAACGATTTGCTGGGAATGCTTATAGCTTTTGCTATTGGCTACGTGATATTCGCACTACGTCTGATGGGTGGAGGGGATGTAAAGCTTATCATTGTTCTGAGCCTATGGGTCGGCTTACATAAAATGACTGATTTTGGCTTCTATTTTGTAGTTCTAGGTGGAGCTTTATCAATTGCACTGCTGTTAATCCGTAAAATTATTTCTCTGGTAGTAAATAAAAACACTAAATTACCAAGAATTTTCAGGAAAAAAGAACCAGTACCATATGGGCTTGCTATCGCAGGAGCTTTTTTACTTATGATTTTTGCTGGTGAAATTGCAATGCTTAATCCACAGCTTTTGTTTGTTCACTAGTTTTTTCCCGCTCTACAATACCAATACCCAACATTTCTACAATCTGGTGATTTAATTCCGCACCAAAAATAAAAATTATATTACATATGTAGAAAAATACTAAGGCAGCTATAATCCCGCCAAGACTGCCATAAATAAGATTTACTTGATTAAAGTTGGAAAGATATGCGGTAAATAAATCTGCTGCTCCTATCCATAAAAAAACAACTATGGCTGCCCCCGGAACAACGGAGATAAGGCGTTGCTTAATATTTGGAAGAAGATAATAAATATAAGAAACAGCAAAAAATAATGCAAAGATAGTAGATAGAAATATAGTTTTACTTAGTTTTTGTTCTGATTCAGAAATAAAAACCATGCCAATCCATTGTTCTATATGACGTAAAATTAAAGGCAAAGTTACCACTAATAACATACCAACTATCATAATCGAGGTAAAAACCATCAGCTGGACTATAGAAAGAGAACGCCTGAACCAGTAGGCAGGAGGTGTAGCAACATGATAAGCACGGTTTAATACCGTCCTTATACCTTCTACGGCAGAAGATGCTGTCCATATCGCGCCCAGAATAGAAACTGTAAGCAAACCTTGGGGTGGTCCAGAAATAATCTCTATAATCCGAGGCCTTATAGCAGCGGTAATATCAGCAGGCAAAGTTTGCAATAGTGAACTAATAAACTCTGCTCCACTATCTCCTTGTCCTAAAAATCCAATCACCGACACCAAAAACACTAAAAAAGGGAATAAAGCTAGCAAACCCAAAAAAGCTAAATAACCTGCATGCTCAATACCGTCATGCTTCATAACCATGTCATAAGCGGCATTATATATACATAACCAGATTTTTTTTATTCCATTAAGCATATAGTTTTTATGCCTTAATTTAACTAACACAGCAATATGTTATTGTTGTTACTAGAAAAACCAATGGTAAATATTAATTGATAATTATGTGTAAACATCCTATAAATAACTAGAAAAATTTTTTAACATATAAAAGTCATGACAAATAATAAAAACAACTCACAAGAATGGTTTAGCGATCATAATATTAGCAGCATAGCCGGTGATGTATGTGATAATGAAGCAAAAAAAATTGAAACGCTTCATATATTAGAAAAACATAAAAAAGACATTATAGGATTTATGTCCGACACAGAGATGAAACCATCCAACATCTCTCACATATTAAACCGCTCTGGTGACTCCGGAGGAGATAATATAGAAGATTGCCTGCATATTTTACTGCAAAACAAAGATAAAATTTATAATATTTTAGCTGAAACAAATTTTTTACCTGTGAATATATCTTCTATATTGGGAAAATCCAACAAACCAGAAACATTAACAAATAATATAACCAAATTAACAGAAACCATAGATAAGTTTAATAATTTTACTAATATCGGCGTATTCACTTCTGATAATATCTCCAGCATACTGTCACAGGGTGGGAATAATTTAACCAAAGAAATTGATACATTATTAAGCAAAAAAGATGATTTGATAGAATTCGCAAAAAATAGCAAATTCAGTGCCAATAACATTTCTACTATACTGCATCGTTCAAGAGGCGCGCTTGAGAAAAATATAGATTTTATTTTAAGCAAAGACTTCGTCAAACTAACTGATAATATCCTGAATAATACACAATTCCGTACAAATGACTTAGCAACAATTTTATCCGGTGCTAACGGTGTATTAAAAACCAAAATTGCTGATATTAACCGTCATAGTGATAAATTTGATAAAATCTGTAGCGATAATAATATCAGCTATCATGAGCTGGCAAAAGCACTCGCAACCATTGAGACAGAAAAATTTGCACGAACAATACTAGATTTGCATGATGGAAAAACCAAAATTGAATCACCTACTCCTAGCAATTTTGCAGGAGATGTAATCAGAGTGGCAAAAACAGCCTCAAATTGTGCAGCCATCTCTTAATAGCCTGTATTAATAGGGAATCTGCTGACTCATGCAATGGATTGTACCCAATCCCCACACTAGATCCACAGCGTGAATACCTACAATTTGACTCTTAGGGAACAGTTCAGCAAGAATATTCAATGCTATCCTATCCGCTGGATCGTTGAAGGTCGGCACCAATACCAGATCATTTGCGATAAGGAAATTAGCATAAGAAGCCGGAAGGCGTTGTCCTTCAAAAACCACTGGGCGTGGCATCGGCAGCTCTATAATATTTAATTGTCTACTGTTTTGATCGCGTGCAGTTTTCAAGCGTTTCACATTATCTTTCAACAAATCGTAATTAGCGTCACCTTTATCTTTTTCAACTACCGTTACAATAGTATCAACCTTTACAAAGCGGGTTATATCATCAACATGCCCATGCGTGTCATCACCCAATATGCCATTTTCCAACCAGATAACTTGAGAAATTCCCAGATATTTAGCAAAAACTTCCTCGTAATCCTCGCGCGTAAAACTTGGATTACGAACCTGAACATCCGCAAGCAGGCACTCTTCAGTAGTAAGCAATGTACCTTTGCCGTTTACATCAATTGAACCACCTTCCAACACCACACGTTTGCCATTGTGCATAGGTTGTACACGCGGCAAATTCCAAGATTCATTCAGTGATGAAGGAACTTTATCATCAAGTTTATGGTTGGAATATTTTGCCCAAGCGGTAAATTTCCAATCCAGCATTGATTTCTTACCATAAGCATCCTTAACTATAATAGGCCCACTATCGCGCATCCATATTCTATTGGTTGGAATAATATGAAAATCAATTCTTGCAGTATCCGCGCCAGCTCTCTCACATACATCTATCGCTTGCGCTTTTTCCTTTTCATTGCGCACCAGCAATGCTACGCGCTCCACTTGCGTAAGATAGCGGATAATTTCTCCATAAACCCACGGAATTGGGGCAAATTTATCTGGCCAATCTTCTTTGTTATGCGGCCATGCAAGCAATGTGGCTGAGTGGCGTTCCCATTCGGCGGGCATTATGTAGTTTGTCATTATCCGTTCCATCTCTGCGTTATAGCACCATAAGCATCTATCCTGCGGTCACGTAGGAAAGGCCAATTGCGGCGGGTTTCTTCAATAAGGGCAGGATCTATAACCGCACTTACGATTTCCTCTTTATCATGACTGCCCATAGCTAGAATACGCCCGAACGGATCAGCAATAAAAGAATGTCCGAAAAATTCCAAACCGTCACCAACCGTTATTTCATGTCCTATACGGTTTACTGCCGCAACAAATACGCCGTTAGCAATAGCATGGCTGCGCTGGATTGTTTCCCATGCTTCCACTTGCGACTGACCATATTCAGCTTTTTCTGCCGGATGCCAGCCAATTGCCGTTGGGTAAAATAATATCTGCGCTCCTTGTATGGAAGTCAGGCGCGCACCCTCTGGATACCACTGATCCCAGCAAATAAGCGTGCCGATTTTCCCCACACTGGTATCATGAGCCTTAAAACCAATATCACCTTGCGCGAAGTAATATTTTTCCTCAAACATCGGATCATGCGGAATATGCATTTTGCGGTATTTTCCAACCAATTTCCCATCACTGTCAGTAATTGTGGCACTATTATAGTGCAGGCCAGCCGCAGCTTTCTCAAAAATAGAGCCAACAATAACCATGCCGGTTTCTTTGGCGATTTTTCCTAAAGCATCTGAAGTTTTTCCTGGAATCTGCTCAGCTATATTAAATTTATTGATGTCTAGTTTTTGACAAAAATAATCAGTCAGAAATAATTCCGGTAGGCAGGCCACTTTTGCACCATCCTTTGCCGCTTGCAGTAGCATTTTTTCTGCTTTTGCCAAGCTTTCCTCAGGTTTCTGGGAGCATTGCATTTGAATAAGGGCAACTTTAAACGGTTGATTAGCCATAAAAACTCCATTAATTACTTGATTAAACCCGCGCTAGTTACAATATTTTAGCATTATATGCAACTTTTGCTTGCTTTTTTCTCTGACAGTCCTTAATTCCTATCTCCTCAGCTTCTGAATTGGCTCGGTAGCTCAGTGGTAGAGCAGGGGAATCATAATCCCTTGGTCGGGGGTTCAAATCCCTCTCGAGCCACCATATTTTACAGTAGGTTATCTTTTTATGAAGCTGGATAACAGTGTATTAGATAACGCTGAGATAACAAAAAATTAGCTTTTGTCAGTTGTTATTATATTATGTTTAAGATGAACCTACGGCAGTAGGTGAATTAGTAGTGAACATGTAAGTGAACATGTCAACACCGCAGAAACCCTAGCAAGTGAACATAGTGAACATCTTTTACCTTATGCCAACTATCTTAGCCGCGCTGCCTCCGCGCTGAATGCTGGCAAATACCGCATCATGAGCAGCTTGCGCTACGGATGGTAACATATTTGCCACTTCTGCCCTTGTAACGCCGGATGCGAAACTAATATTCTGCACCACGGTAACACCGCTTCCGCCACTACTACCACCGCTACGAATTGCCTGCGCTTCGGCTGCCGGAATAATCATTTCCCCTTTGTGGATTTTTGCTATCATGTCATTAGGAACGTAATCTGTGCCTACTGCATATCCAGGAATACCAATAGAGTGAAGCAAACCATCAATCATGCCGCTGCCCTTGCTTCCATTGCCTACAATTGCCATAGCCAGCGGGTCGGCTATTTTCTTCTGGATAATTGTATTAGCTATCGCTTTCGCAAAGTTATTAACTGCATCACTGGCATTGTTAAAATCCATTATTGCGCTGGTGATTGAGGTTGACAGCGTATCGCGCATCAGAGTGGCTGATCTTATTGCCTCATCCTGCTTTTCTTTCATTTCAAAGGTGGCGGCGGCAACTTCATATCTGCCACGAGCTAATTGTTCCGCATTCTTTATTCCGGCTTTTTCCGCAAGGTCTATGGTCTTGAAATAAGCCTCCATACCAGCTTGCTGTTGTGGAGTTTTACCCGCCATCATTTGTTGGCGTTCTAGAGATTTGGTATAGTCATCAAGTGATTTTTTTGCATCGTCAATGGCTTTTTTCTGATCATTCATCGCCTTGACGTTGGGGTTAGAGCCGGAAGCTGATTTAGCCTTGGTTTTAGGCTTATCAGTATGCGAATCCAAATTTATAGCTCCTACGCCAGTAGCCTTTGCGGCCGCTTCTTCATAAGCGAAAGCAGCCGTCTCTGGGTCTATCAGCCCCAAATCAGCACCAACAGCGATACCGGTAACTCCTAAAGCCCTTTTACTAGTATTAAAAAGGTCTACTGCTTTTATTATTTTATCTAAAAGCGGTGTAAATTCTACTATTTCCTTCTTTATTTTCTCTATAACTTCTGTCCATTTATCGCCAAAATCATCGATTTTTTGTAGGTTTTCGTCGGTAATTGCATTCCCAGCCTTTTTTGCCGTATCCACAAAATCTGCTAAATTGCCGTTTGCTCCACGAATCAGCGGCGCAAGCGACGAAAAACTGCGTCCAAATATAGCCATGCCGGTGTTGGTGAATTCGGCTTGGTTTTTTATCTCGTTCAGTGATTTAGAAATAGCATAAAATTGCTCTTCCGGAGAAAGCTGCATCAGTGTTTTTACTGACAAGCCCAGCTTGTTAAAGGTGTCGTATAAATCCTGACTTCCGCCCTTTGCAGCCTCGCCAATCATATTATTCATTTTATTGATAGAGGCGGAAAACTCCTCAACATTAGAGCCGCCCTGCAATAGGGGGATATTCAGAGCCGATAATGTAGTCGCTGCAACTCCGGTGCGCTGTGATAAATCATTAAGCCTGTCAGCAGCTTCAAATGCACCCTTAGCAAAATTCACAAAAGCTACGGCGGAAAGCGCAGGCGCAAGCGATAGCATCTGGCTTTTAAGTCCACCTAGAGATGATGACATACTCCCGCTGCTTTGCTGAACAATGGCGTTAACTTTTTTCATCTCAGCAGAAAGCTGCGCCGCATCTGCTTTAATGCGTACGGTCAGCTCTGCAATATCAGCCATTTATCCCCCTAAAAAAATCCCCGCCCCTTGAAAGGAAAGGCGGGGATAAAACAATCAACACCTAAATTAATTCTACGATACACTCAGCTTTAGCAATTTAATTGCATCAAAATTAACTACTGCGCCGCCAACTCGTTTTGTCGAATAGAAAATTACATTTGGCTTGTCAGTGAATGGATCACGAAGAACTCGAATGCCTTGACGATCAACGATAGTATAGGCTTCACGAAAATTCCCGAAAGCTACTGAAAGGCTACTTGCGCCCGCCGCAGGCATATCTTCGGCATACATCAGCGGAAAGCCAAGCAATCTATCTGGTTCACCTGCGGTTAATGCAGGTTGCCATATATAATCACCTGTTCCTGTTTTTTTCTTGCGTATAGAGTTTATAAGCGCACGCGGTGCTAACCAAGATGCACCAGGGCGGTATTCGCTTTTTAATGCATACATCAAATCAAATAATGAATCTGGCTCAACAACAGCTGATGTGCCACTGGGTACGTATTGAATTTCTCCCCATGTGCGAGTGGAATCTCCGCCAGTGCTGTTTGTGTAAGTTAAAAATCCTCTTGGTTTACCTACGCCATTACCATTGATGAAGGCATCATTTTCCTTACGGGTAAAAACCTTATTAACTTTGCCTAATAGCCAGCTTTCAATGTTTATACTTGAATCATCGATAAGTTTTTGTGTGGCTTTCGGGCTAGCATATACCTCATGCACTGGAATATTATATTTGCCGAGCGTAGAAGTGCTAGTGTTAGAGCGAGTACCCTGTTCGCTAGTCCATGATGCTTCAAGCTCTGTTACATCGTTAAACATTTCCAGTGAATCTGTACTGATAGTTTCCACGGTGGCAACGGCACGCATTGGTGATGTATCAAACAGTCGCTCAATCATCCTGCTGGATTGTGTAGGTAAAACTAAATAACCACCATCAGGATCAGAACCTACAGACATTGCTTTGGATTGTAATGATTTTAACTCGCCGTCATCGCCGCTTCGTAGATACTTACCAAAGGCTTTCATTTGTGGATTTTCAAGTACGTGTATATTATTGAAATCTGCGCCTGACGGAGGGCGAGCTGCTGCTTTTTCCAGCAAATCTATGCGCTGCTCGTATCTATCTTTAAAATTCATTGCTTCAGCAGTTAAATGCTCAACTGCTTGTTGTATAGTGGCTTGTTCCATATATTTATAATCCTGCCTTTTCTTTTATTCGCCAGTGACTGATGGGTCATTAAGCAATTTTCTCATGCGTTCTTTGATGCGCTCTAAAAGTATTTCGTCTGTATAGTCTATAATGGCTTGCACATTTATAACTGTCTGTGATGCTCCGTAATAAAGTTTTTTATCAACCCACAATATTTTAGCAAATTCACCAAAAGTTCTGCTTTCTAAATTATCACGGGTATAGATGGGTTTTAAATTATCAGAACCAAAGACAATCCATCCAATATGCCCCTCTCTTTGAGTGAGGGTAATTTTATCAAGAACTTGTAAATTAACTTCCTTTGCATCATCCAAAGACACTCCTAGCTTAGAAAGGTGCGACATAATAACTGCTTCATAAACAGCATTTAATGGGTATTTACGAGGCTTGCCGCGCGCTCCTTCAGGTAAGGTTTCATTGAATTTTCCCTTTTGTACCCAGTCCCTAATTACAACTTCAGGCACTAGAGAGTTGCAAGCGGCTTCAATGTCCGCACCAGTAAACCAATAACCCCTTAAATTATCTCTGTTAATCATATATTCCCTTTATCGCAGTAAAATTGTATTGACTTGCAATGTCATTGCATTTATATTTAGTTTAGCAGTATTATATAAAATACTGCATTATTTATATACAGTACCATTTTAATTCAATAATTACAAGGGGTTTTTTTATGACTAAGCTACGGTTAATTAATAGAAAACAGCTAAAAGAGAAGGGCATTACTTTCAGTAATCCATATTTGATGGAACTGGAAAATAAAGGGGAATTTCCAAAACGCATCCGTCAAGGAAAGAGATTTGTGTCATGGGACGAAGGTGAGGTTGATGCTTTTCTTGAAGGTCGGAAGGCGGCGAGGGGCGCATGAGCTGGCAACATATATCTTCACCGCTTCAAGCAATTCTAGAGCGGGGCAACGCGGTGATGCAGGCAGAGTCTGGGGAGACGGTCAGCATCACCACAAAGCAAGCAAATACCATGGTTAATGCAAATGTAACAATGCAGAAACCCACGTATCACAGGCATATAAAATTGCCCGTGCCTTTCCTACCAACATTCAACAATCAAAGCAAAGGAGTTTTTTATGAACACTAGCACTAGATTAGACTACGCCGATAATGAATATCCTTTTTGTATCGATACTGCCACTCCAAACCTTAAATCTTACAAGGACCAGTATGTGGTTTTTGACGATTACCCTTTTTTTAAACAAGTTCACGCCTGCTTTTACGATAAAGCAACAGGTAAATTAAAATCGATATGCTTGGATAAAAATAGATACGAAACTATCAAAAGGGAGGCTGCATGATAAAACCAGAAACCCTAGAAACAATCATAAGCGGTAGGATTAGGTTTTATTATGAAGCGCAGAAACTTCTAGCTACCAGCGATAATAATCTTATCGAAACAATGAAGCAAAATCCTATTGGGTTTGAGCTTATGATTCAAAGCATGGATTTAGCTTTGGAAAGTACTGCTCAGGAATTGGAGTTTTTTCGTGGTGCAAAGGCTAGGTTAGAGAAAGCTCTTATGATCAGTGTTGAGGGAGCTACTAAGAACTGACATGAGCATTGAGCAACTCAACCAAGAAATACATGCGCTTGATAGCGAAATTGAAATGGTTCGCGACCAGATATGTCCAGAATCAAAGATGTTTCGCTATCAAACCACGCGTCTTGATGTTCTTACCCTCCAGCGAGATCTAAAATTGTTGGAGGGTAAATTTCACGAAGCAGAGTTATGCGCTGCTGATTACCAGAAGCGGTTTTACTCCTTGGAACTAAAAAACTCAATTCTAGAGATGGCACTTATATCTTTATGTAAGCCAGAATTTATAGATAAATTAACATCAAAAGTAAGTGAGGAAATGTGCAAGCAATTAGCAAACAGGCAGATATAAAAAGAACATGGCGTGA
This sequence comes from Pseudomonadota bacterium, assembly GCA_963205245.1. Lineage (GTDB taxonomy): Bacteria > Pseudomonadota > Alphaproteobacteria > Rickettsiales > SXRF01 > SXRF01. The sequence continues at coordinate 28,691 of CAUJIB010000090.1, read as the reverse complement.
TGGTTATCTTTCAAGCTCACAACTTGAAATAATGCAGATACCTGACCCAAAATATCTAATACATGGATTGTTGCCAGATGAAGGTTTGGTGTTGCTTAAAGGGAAGCCGAAGGAAGGAAAAAGTATTTTAGCAATGCAGTTTGCCATCGCTGTTGCTTCTGAGTCTGAAATATTCGATGCGCAAGCTGAAAAAATGCGGGTGCTATATCTATCCTACGAAGATAAAGAACGATTAGTAAAATATAGGATGAATAAACAATGCAACGGTGAGCATTTTCCGCCTTTGTTAGATTGGCATATGAGTTGGAAGGCAATAGATGACGGTGGCGCAGAAGATTTAAGAGCTTGTCTGTTTGAGCAAAAGGGAATCAAACTTGTTATCATAGATACTTATGGAAAAGCCATTAAAGGTAGAAAGCGTGATGATTTTAGTGAAAATTACCAATTCCTCGGCGCATTAAAAAACCTTGCACATGAACAAAAGATTGTAATTTTGCTAATTCACCATGACCGCAAAGGTGCATCAGTTGATGATAATCATCTTGAGGATGCTTTAGGCAGTCAGGCAATTGTGGCGGCTGCAGATTGCATCATCTCTTTAAAAAGAGAAAAAAGAAACGCTGAGGGTTTGGTTTTTATCACCGATAAATTTGACGGTGATCGAAAATTTAAGGTTAGATTCAATAATGAAACACTTTGCTGGAAATATGAAGGCGAAGCTGATGAGTATGAAAATGTTTCTGACAAGCAAAGAGAGATTATAAGCTTGTTGAAAGAAAAGCCTATGCGCTCAAAAGAAATTGCCAAAGAATTAAAGAAAAGTTTGCGCGGTACTCAACGTGCACTTTCTAGCATGAAGAAACTTATCAGAGAACAAAATGGATATTATAATTTAATACCACAAGATGAACCTATTATCTTTTAAGCACCTGTCACTATGTTCACTTATATATAAATCAATATGTTATATATGCACTTAATGTTCACTTAATGTTCATCTATGTTCACTTATATATAAATCAATATGTTATAGCTGGCGCACGCTTGGCAAACACTGTATTTTGGGTTGAGAGGCAAGCCACAAGGCACCAGCAGCAGAGTTGGCAAAATCATCATGTGCATGTGGCGGATGGTCTACACTATCCTTTCCGCTGCGAGTAGTGCGACGTTCCAATTGGCGGAATTCAGATAGTAATTTATGATTATCTGGCATCTGTAAACCGCCTTGGGCAAACAGTGGTTCTATTTCAAGGTATATGTCGCTTTTGCTTTTTGATGACGCTTCCAGCGTTATTCCTACTTTTCTAAATTCTGCACTCACCCATTCCGCACCATATCTATCAGCAGTTGCTCGAGTAAGTCCATATCGTTTCAGAATATCAGTAAATTCATATACGACACTTGATGGTTCAAATGGTGGTTTGCGTCCACGTATAACATCCAGTACCACTTGCCCTGATTCTTCAACATGTGCAATACCTATTGTCATGCTATCCTTACGACCACCAGAAGGATCAATAAAGCCAAAATAACGTATTCCATTTATTGGTGGTAACTCACCATCGGGAAGATTGGCGGCTCTGTCTATCCAGTTGCTATCAAGAAATCCTGATATGTCACTACGGAATTCTGCGCCATATTCAGCAGAGGCAGAGGCAGGGTCGCGCGCATAAGCAGCATCTATATCTGCTTGCGGTAGCGATGGATTCATTATTCTACTGCTAGCTTTTAGCACTAGCACGTCACTATCATCTTTGCCGTAATGATCACGATATGCTTCCCAGAGTGCTCCTGCTCGGCGATAAGGAGAGCTAATCCCTAGCAGCATAGAGTTTGGTATTGTTAGCATGGCAGGGCGAAGCGCAGCAAGCACTTCTAAATCAGGGTTTGCGGTATCATCACTGCGCCAGAATGCAGCCTCATCACATATTGCAGCAACAACGGTGTAGCCACGCACAGCACGAAATCCAGCTGTGTGTATTTCTATAACTACACGTCCCTTCAATGTTATACTTTCTTTCGATTCTGCCTCTATAAGTGAACTTAGCATAGGAACGTCATGCAATATGCCTTTAACATAGCGAATTAGTGTTCTGGCTTGGTCACGGTCAGCAGCAAGCAGCATGACGGTTGCATATTCGCCGCTGGCAAGGTGTTGGCGATAATCTACGAAAGCAGCAAGATATACGGCAATGAGTGCCGATACATTACTTTTACCACTTCTTCTACCAGCAATAAACCAGCCCTCTTTTACAGGCTTCTGAGGTGGTGTATTTCTTCCAGTAATAGCCTTAAACATTTCTAGTTCATTATCATCCATAGGAAGAGCAAACAGGGCTTTAAGCACCATCCGCCATTCATGCCATGATTCACCCTTTAGGCAGGGTTTTAACAGCTTTGGATCATCTATAGCTTGAATGATGTTCATGCCTTGCCCTCGATATATTGGTGAAGGGCAGGGGCTTCCTGTTTGGTTGCCTTTATACCAAGAAGGTTGAGATCATTACGTAGTGAATTACTTAGTGTTAAAAACCTATCTTCTGTGTCTTGTGCGCTACCCTCTATCAGTAGTTTTGCATATAAAGACACTCTCATTGCCTTGAGGCTGATGATTTGAATAAGAAGCTGCTCGGCAACGGTAGGATTGCCACCAACGTGTGTATAGAGTTCCTGAGTAATAGTGCTTATCAGTTTACCTTCAACAGTACGCTCGTCTATGTTCTTGAGGGTGGTATCACTACTATAAACACCTATCCGCTTGCGATGTTTGCGTATCCGCTTTTGTTCTGGCATGTTACCTTGCTGTTATCTAGTGGTTATCTGGGTATAATAATGACACAGAATATACAGATAATATACAGGTAATTCAATATGATTTTATTGCTGGAACAAGTGACTATATATCACTTGTCATTAGTTTTTGACTGTTATTTCTTTTGCGTAGTTGGATGACGATGCAGGGTTAATATTTTGTGTGGTTCGCCTGATACAATATTCTCTAATTCTTTCGCCCATGCTTTTAGTGCAACTGCTTTTTCTTTTAAGTATTTATGTCGTAGGTATGTGTCAGTTTGTGAAAATGCTCCTTTGTGGTTCAGCACACGACCTATTATGTCTTTTTCATATCCAAGTTCACCTAGAAAGGTTGCAACAGTACGGCGTAGATCGTGTAATGTCCAAAGGGTATCAAACTTACATAGGTTATATAATTTTTTTGTTTGTTTATTATTATGGGTAATATGCTTATCTAGCATAGTGGTAAAAACATACGTGTCTGACATAGGGGGAATTGATTCTATAATATCCAGCACAAGGTCTGATAGAGGCACGTCATGAGCCATACCATTCTTTGAATCTTCGGCTGGTATAGTCCATATATTTTCCTTGGTATTTATATCGCTCCAACGCATACGCATAATTTCTTGCCCGCGCATACCAGTTGCTAATGCAAGCTGAAAGCGTTGTTTCCAAGGATATTCTAACGATTCGCAAACTTCCCAGAACTTTTTTATTTCTTCGCGTTTTAAGAAACGCTCGCGTTTTGTTTCTTCGCCCATCATTTTAATGTGCTGGGCTGGTGATGATTCTATAATATCTTTTTCACATAACCATCCGAAAAATCTTTTTAAATGTGCCAACAAGCGGTTAGCAGCAATGGGCTTATTACCGTTATCAAATACTTCTTCTATTAACTCGCGAACGTGCTGCCTTGTGATTTTTTCAACCTCCCAGCCCTTCCATTTTTTAAGTGGTGCGCCCTTTAGTTTTACTTCTATTTCGTGCCAAGTGCGCCTGCCTTTTGCTTTCAGATATTTTTCCACAAATGAATCAATCATGGTTTCATAGGTATTTGGAACGCTAGTAGCGGCAATATGTAGTTTGTATTTGGTATCAGCGCGATCAACCAGAGGGTCTTTCCCCTTTTTTAGATTAACTAGTATTTCTTTTGCTTCGTCTTTAGCATCTTTGAGTGTTTTGGTTGGATAATTACCTATAGTAATACAGCGTTGTTTCTTTCCTGCCCTGTAATACAAAACAAAGCTACGCAACCCCTTAGAAGTCACCCGTAAAGCAAACGCTGGAAGCTCGGTATCAAAAATTTCTTCTCTGATTTTATCAGGCGAGCATTTTGAATTTTTAACAAAAAAATCTGTCAATTTTGCTTTTGGCATAATACCCCTCCTAGATAACTGCTAGATAACAAAAAATAGCCTCTCTGCATATTTCATTATGTTATCTAGCTTACTATTAGTTATACTATTATATATAATAATCAAGGGGTATTTTATCAAGGCTAAGTGATATTTTACATTATATTGTATGGTAACAAGTAAATCATAATCCCTTGGTCGGGTGTTCAAATCACCCCCGAGCCACCACTTAAAACAAGTATGACAACCTCATCTCCAAGAGAACTTTATTCATTTGTTTAGCTAAATATAAATGCTTAGCTTTACAAGCTTATTTGTAACAAAACCTTAACTTTATCCGCATGCTTACTGTGTTACAATCCTAGCAAGGATATAACTCCAGAAGCAAATTATGAACCAATCATTGGAAATAACAAAAGAAAAGATAGCACCTAATCGGCAATCGGAGGTTATTTACCAGATTTATCCAGCATCCTTCAAGGATTCTCAAGGAAGTGGTCATGGTGATCTGAAAGGCATAACCGAAAAGCTGGATTATATCAAAAGCCTTAATGTTGATGCTATCTGGATATCCCCATTTTTCTTATCACCGGAGGGTGAAAAAGGTGATGGTGGCTACGCTGTAACCGATTACCGCAAAATCGGTGAAAAATTCGGTACTATGGAAGATTTTGACAAGCTGCTTGAAACTGCGCACAAAAAAGGGTTACGGGTATATACCGATTTTGTGATGTGCCATACTGCTGATGATCATGAATGGTTTCAAAATAGCCGCGAGAGAAAAAATGGTTTTACAGACCGTTATGTATGGAATGATGGGAAAAAGGATGAAAAAGGCTACCCGATACCGCCAAATAACTGGAAGTCAGTTTTTAAGGGAAAAGATGAACCCGCATGGACTTTTGATAAGAAACGCAACCAGTTTTACATGCATCATTTTGCCTCCAGCCAGCCATCATTAAATGCAAACGAACCGCATGTACAGGATGCAATTATAAATGAAATGAAATTCTGGCTGGATAAAGGGGTGGATGGCCTACGTCTCGATGCCCTGCCTTTTGCAAATTATGACCCGCAGCTTAGGGATAATCCCGGTGGAAACACATGGGATTCGCAAAGATTTGACCATAGTATGTGCCAGCCGCAAACTATAGAATATGTCGCTAAAATTCGTAAAATGCTTGATAATTACCCAGATAAAAAAATTGCCATAGGCGAAGCAGTTGCCGGTAGAAATGGTGGATTCCAATCTATGGAGGTGGCGCGGGATTATGTGCATCCCGAAACCGGTATCCATACCTGCTATACAGAAATGAAATTCTGGCCGAATTATAGCAGCGAAAAAACCACCGGTTACCCATCAGCACAGGAATTAAAAGACCATGTAAAAGACATAGAAAATCATTTTCCGGGCGGGGCAATGTGCAACTCCCTAAGTAACCATGATTTTTCCAGAGCCGCAAGCAGGATGCTTCCGGCAAACCTGCCAGAAGAGTTACGGACTACTGTATTAAAGCAGATAATGACCCTTAATTTTTCCCTGCCCGGATCGGTTTGCATGTATCAGGGGGAAGAATTGGGACTTCCGGATGCACGTATACCTGAAGACATTCCCCATCATAAAATACGTGATACACTTGGCGGGCGCGACATCGCCAGAGCTGGAATACCATGGGATCATGAAGATTTTTCTGAATCCAAAAAACATTACCTGCCTCTACCACAAAGCTACGGGCCTTTGGCGGTAAACCTTCAGGAATCCCAAGATACCTCTATGTTGAATTTTACCCGTAGCCTCATCAAACAAAGGCAGGATAATCCCGCATTACGCACTGGGAAGATTACTGTTTTGGAGAATACACCAAATGATGTTTTTGCCTTTCTGCGTCATACCGATGAACAAACTGTATTATGCGCTTATAACATGGGCAATAATAATATTATATTAGACCTTACAAAAACCATGGATCAGGAAACCCGCAAAAAAATAGGCGCGGAAAAAGAAATTATTATGGGGCCTTTTGAATATACCAGAAGAGGGCTTAAAGGAGTTGATGAAGAAGTACGGCTTACAGAAAAAGATCTCCAGAATGGACATAGGGGAACAAAAATACTTACCGCTGACCTGCTAATTGCCGCCACTCACCATCCCCACGATAAAATTTCCTATATTGACCAAAATCAGCTTGCAAGAGAAGGCTCAAAAATAAGCATTGGAGAGGAAACCCATAATAAATTACTTGAGGGCAGTGATAAAAATAATATTGATGTCAGCGGAGCGACTTTAGATACATTGAGTGCTCTTAAAAAGCTGCAGCCTGCTGATCATCTCCATGTTTCTTATTTAGGTGCGGTTGGCGATGATGAGTATGGAAAGGTTATAAAAAACCACTTAAAAGATTCCGGTATAGATTTACTTACTTCCCATTTATCATTAGAAATACCAGTAAAAACTGCTGTTTCCCATTTTATAAAAAATGGCTCACAAGATATAATAGTAACTTATGCTGGGAATGAGGCATCAGCACTGGGAGAACTACTAAGTAAAGATAAAAACCTTCTGGAAAAAAGCATTGCAACGTCAGATGTAATATATTTACCCGGATCCATTACCGAAAAATTAGGCGATAGCCTTACAAATGATATTCTCCATTTGCGTTGGCGATATGGCAAGGAAATGATTCTTGCACTCCCTAACCACGCAACTTTTGGGCCTAGTGATCCGCAAAAATTCAAAAAATTGATACGCAGCTCAAATATGGTAGTTGGCAATGATAGCGAATTTTGTCGGGTTTTCGGAATAAATGGGGATCGCCCAGTTAACGATGAAACTATAGATATTTTAACAAAGAAAATTCAGAAGGCCTTTAATATAGGTGTGCTTAAAAACAATATTGATACTTGTCATACTTCTGACCCTGTTGCCTTTATTACCCGCGGCGATAAAGGCGCGGTTATAGTTACCAAGAATAAAGTGATACCGGCTTATCCTGTTACTGCTAAGGAAAAAATTACCAACATCAACGGTGTTGGCGATGTTGCCATGGCAGCCTTTCTTGATGCTGAATTACGCGGATTAAGCCATGATGATGCCGGTAAATTTGCAATGGCAATGGCTGCAAAAAAACTTGAACAGAAGGATGATAAACCTTTCTTGGTGGATGTAAACTCGGCGCGTGAAAAAGTATTAAATGAGAATCCGCAAATAGCAAAACAGTATAATAAAGCTCATATTAACATTCCTTCCCCAGAAATATCAATTTCCTATGATATAACTAGAAACACGCCGGATAAAAAATGTGCTGCTTTATAATTTTTCTTATAGATTTTTTGCTTTAAAATTTAATTTCCAAGTGACTGATCTACTAAAAAGCCTTATAAATTAGCTCATTGTTATCTATTATAAATCTATAGGCTAGCCATGTCATTGAAATACAATATAAAAAATATCATTATAATAATATTTGTTCTCGCTGTTACCTATTATTCTTACGGATATTTTTCTTCATCCCATAGTGCTATAGGTCAAAATGGTGGCGCATCTCCAGTCGATACTGCTGAAGTAATTGAGCGTGAAGCTAGAGGATGGAATGAATTTTCTGGTAAAATAGTGGCTGTTGAACAGGTTGATGTGCGTCCTCGTATTTCTGGCACTATAGAATCAATACATTTTTCTGATGGGGCAATGGTAAAAAAAGGCGATTTACTGTTTATTATTGACCCACGCCCTTATGAAGCATCGCTACAATCTGCTAACGCTTTATGGATACTCGCTGATGCTGACTTAAAACGCGCCCAATCATTAATTTCATCAAAAGCGATCCCGCAACGTGAATATGAGCAAAGACGCAATGCTGCAGAAGTTGCGAAGGCTAATCTTACAAAAGCTAAACTGGATCTTGAATATACTAAAATAAAATCCCCGATTTCTGGTCGTGCCAGCCGAGCGGAAATCACGGTTGGTAATTTAGTTGACGCAGGTTCTTCTGCGCCTATTCTTACATCTGTAGTTTCCAGCACACCGATATATACAGATTTTGAAATAGATGAAGCAAATTTCCTTAAGTATGTACGCGCCAACGTTACAAGCAATGAATCTGCTAAAAATATCCCAGTAACATTAGTTTTAGACGGGTTATCCAAACAAGGGCATGTTGAATCATTTGACAACCGCCTAAACCCTGCTTCAGGAACTGTAAGGGTGAGGGCAATTTTTGATAATGAAGACGGTGCCTTAGTATCAGGTTTATTTGCCAGAATAAAAATGGGTAGTCCAGAAAATACAAAGTCAATATTAGTTACTGACCGTGCCATCGGCACAGACCAGAATAAGAAATTTGTACTCGTAGTAGGAGCAGAAAATAAAGTAGAACGTCGTTATATAAAATTAGGCGGAATAGCAGATGGGCTTAGAATAGTAGAAGACGGGTTAAAAGCCGGAGAAAAAATTATAGTAAGCGGCTTACAGAGAGTTATGATGCCGAATCAAATAGTGACTCCTGAAATAGTTCCTATGGAATCACACGAATCAGCACAAGAGTCTGCACCAGAAACTACTAAGGAATAGATATGAATATTTCACGTTTTTTCATTGATAGACCGATTTTTGCTGCAGTACTTTCTATACTTATATTCATTGCCGGTTTTATATCACTTTGGAATTTGCCTATTTCTGAATATCCAGAAGTAACACCGCCATCCATAATAGTAAGTGCCCAATATCCCGGAGCTAACCCAAAAGTTATAGCAGAAACTGTAGCTGCCCCGCTTGAAGAGCAGATCAACGGTGTTGAAGACATGATTTATATGGCTTCGCAAAGTACGGCAGATGGACGCCTTGCACTTACTATAACATTCAAAATAGGCTCTGATCCGGATAAAGCTCAACAATTGGTACAAAACCGCGTAAACCAAGCACTGCCACGACTTCCTGATATTGTTAAACAATTTGGTGTTACCACCGTTAAAAGCTCTGCCGACTTAACAATGGTTGTGCATGTCATATCCCCTGAAAATAAATATGACGATTTATATCTGAGTAACTATGCCACCATCAATATCAAAGACCATCTTCAACGCCTATCTGGCATTGGTACGGTTAGAGTTTTCGGTAGTAGTGATTATGCTATGCGAGTTTGGCTTGATCCCGATAAAATAGCTGCCCGCGGCTTGAGCGCACAAACGGTTGTTAATGCGATACGCGAACAAAACGTACAGGTGGCGGCAGGGGTAATCGGCTCTTCTCCCACACCTGAAGGAATTGACCTGCAATTAAATATCAACACCCAAGGTCGTTTGCAGAGCGAAGAAGAGTTTTCCGATATAATTATCAAAACTGATCCAAACGGGGCTATAACCCGCCTTAAAGATGTCGCAAGAATTGAACTAGGCAGTGCTCAATACTCCATGAAATCTTTTTTGAATAATAAATCTGCTGTTGCACTTGCAGTTTTTCAAGCTCCTAATTCTAATGCCCTTGAAATATCAGATAATGTACGTAAAACCATGGAAGAGCTAAAAAAAGATTTTCCAGAAGGTCTTGATTATACAATTGTTTATGACCCAACCATATTCGTACGCAGCTCTATCAAAGCCGTAATTTATACATTACTGGAAGCCGTAGCACTGGTAGTATTAGTAGTAATATTATTTCTACAAACTTGGCGGGCTTCTATTATTCCACTATTAGCAGTTCCAGTTTCTATAGTAGGAACATTTGCTTTTTTAATGTTTATCGGGTTTTCCATAAATGCACTTACTTTATTTGGGTTAGTACTTGCTATTGGTATTGTAGTAGATGATGCTATTGTTGTAGTAGAAAATGTAGAACGCAACATAGAGTCAGGTCTTTCTCCTAAAGAAGCTACCTACCAAGCCATGCAAGAAGTTAGTGAGCCGATTATAGCAATCGCCCTTACTCTTACAGCTGTGTTTGTACCAATTGCTTTTATTAGCGGCCTGACAGGAGAATTTTACCGACAATTTGCTCTTACTATAGCTATTTCTACAATCATTTCCGCTTTCAATTCCCTTACACTTTCGCCTGCCATGGCGGCCATCTTGCTAAAAGGCCATGATGAACCGCAAGATTGGCTAACCAGAACCATGGAAACGAAATTAGGATGGTTTTTTGATGGGTTTAACCGCTTTTTCAAAAAAAGCTCTGAAAGTTATTCAGGACAAGTTCGTAAAATATTAGGACATAAAAAACTAGCATTTTCTATATATTTACTACTTGTAGCACTTACCTTATTTGGTTTTTATAAAGTTCCTACCGGTTATATTCCGGCACAAGATAAACAATATCTGATTGGTTTTGCTCAGCTTCCTGATGGATCATCATTAAACCGTACCGAAGAAGTGCTAAAACAAATGACAGAAATCGCATTAAAAAATGAAGGTATTGCTCATGCGGTTTCTTTTCCAGGGTTATCAATCAATGGTTTTACCAACAGCTCTAGCGCAGGAATTGTATTTTTACCGTTAAAACCTTTTGAAGAAAGGCGCAGTAAAGAATTATCTGCAGCGAATATATCACAATCTGTTAATATGCAATTTGGTGCGATTAAAGACGCGTTCGTGCTGGTTTTACCACCGCCTCCAGTGCGTGGGCTAGGTACTTCAGGAGGGTTCAAATTACAACTTGAGGATCGCGTTGATTTGGGCGAAGAAGCCTTGGCTAACATAAAAGATGCTATTTTAGGTCAAGCCTACCAGAACCACGTTCTTGACCCTCATCAAACTTATAGCGGTTACCAGATAAATGTTCCTCAGCTCGCCGTAGAACTAGACCGTACGAAAGCTAAACAGCTCGGCATACCTATCACTGATATTTTCAGTACTATGCAGATTTACCTCGGATCACTTTATATCAATGATTTCAACAAATTTGGACGCACCTATCAGGTGATAGCGCAAGCAGATGCTCCGTTTCGTTCACATGCAGAAGATATAGCAAAACTTAAGGTACGTAACCTTGCCGGAGAAATGGTTCCATTAGGTAGTGTACTTACTGTAAAACAGAGCTACGGACCCGAGAGGTCAATGCGCTATAATTCCTACCGCTCGGCAGATATAAATAGCGCACCAGCCAAAGGGTTTTCTAATGGGCAAGCACAAGAAGAAATTAAGAAAATTATTGAAAACACTCTACCTAAAGGTATGGGTTATGAATGGACAGATCTAAGTTATCAGCAAATTCTGGCGGGAAATACTTCTATATTAATATTCCCATTATGCGTACTTTTAGTGTTCTTAGTTTTAGCAGCGCAATATGAAAGCTTAGTTCTACCATTAGCTATTATACTTATTGTTCCAATGTGCTTATTATGCGCTATTGCTGGTGTATGGTTAACCGGTAGTGACAATAATATATTTACACAAATCGGGCTGATAGTGTTGGTCGGACTCGCCTGTAAAAACGCTATCCTGATCGTAGAATTTGCCAAAGAATTAGAACATAGTGGCAAAACCCCATTTGAAGCAGCAGTTGAGGCAACTCACCTGCGGCTACGCCCAATCCTTATGACATCATTCGCTTTCATAATGGGGGTAATGCCGCTTGTTACATCCCATGGAGCAGGTGCAGAAATGCGTTATGCTATGGGGGTTGCCGTATTTTCAGGGATGCTAGGAGTTACATTTTTTGGTTTATTCCTGACACCTGTATTTTATGTTGGGTTACGCAATTTTATTAAATACAGAAAAGGTACAAAACTACACCATAAAATACATGGCTAACTCTGGACGCGGATGGCAGATGGCAGGGACATCGCATATGTTATGGATACACTACGGCTGCATTGCTTTTTGCTGATTCTTTTCTGCGTCTAATTTTCTGACATAGCTATTTTCTCTATTGCCTTGACTTTTTACAGGGGTATTTTCTTTCGCATTTTGTGAAGAGTCTGCCTGATTTTATATTATTATCTTTCTTTGGTTCTTCACCAAAAATTTTTCCTAAAGATTCAAATGGATGCTTTAGTAAATCACCTGGGTCTTTAATCCTGTTCCCTCTTGTCCAACCGATTATACCTAGTACAACAGCTCCCATTGCACCGCCTATTAATCCACCAATACCGATATGCTTCATCTGCCCTGATAATGATGACTCTAAAGACTTGGCACTCACATCTTCAACTTTACTAAAAGGAGAATCTTTCATTATATTATAGAGAAAACCTAACTTCGCCCCAATAAGACCACCAAGCTTAAAGCCCATAAGGGCAAGAGCACCAGTTACTGCAACACGGAAGGTATTTTTCCCAGCATCATCTTTATGCTCGTTATTTTTTTCAGATAGGCCTTTACCTTCAGCAACCACTTTTGTTAATTGCTCAATATTGGTATTTAGCCGCTCTATACTATGTTGTAGATTGTTTTCCGCTAGTTCAGCCATAAAATCTCTTTATTTTGCTGTAATTTTAACAATATATTAAATATTATACTTTTATTACAAAACATATATTAGTAAATTGGGATACTACTCACACATATATCCATTTGATAAAAAACAAAAAGCCAGCCTATTAATAGGCTGGCTTTTTTAATCACCGATTTAATGGTTATTAAGCCATTTCATTAGCATGGAGCTGAGAATCACTCATTTGCTCTGGGTCTTTTAGAACATAGCCACGTCCCCAAACGGTTTCAATATAGTTTTCACCGCCAGCAGCAGTTGCTAACTTTTTACGGAGTTTGCACACAAATACATCTATAATTTTAAGCTCCGGCTCATCAATTCCACCGTAAAGATGGTTTAAGAACATTTCTTTGGTAAGGGTAGTGCCTTTACGCAGGGAAAGGAGCTCAAGGATGCTGTATTCTTTGCTGGTTAAATGAAGTGGCTTACCATCAACCTCAATTGAACGTGTATCAAGGTTAACTGATAGTTTACCAGTGCGGATAATTGATTCGGAATGACCTTTAGAACGGCGGACAATTGCTTGAATACGCGCAATAAGCTCACCTTTGTTAAAAGGTTTGGTAAGATAGTCATCAGCACCATAACCAAGACCTTTAATCTTTTGGTCAGGACCAGAAAGACCTGAAAGAATTAGAATAGGGGTGGTAACGCGGGCGGCACGGAAACGACGAAGCACTTCATAACCATCAATATCCGGCAACATAAGATCTAAGATTATGATGTCATAATCATACAGTTTGCCAATTTCCAACCCTTCTTCGCCAAGCTGGGTAGTGTCGCAAATAATGCCTTCAGAAGCTAAAGATAGCTCTATCGCTTTAGCTGTTGAGGAGTCATCTTCTACCAATAATACACGCATTTTATGGATCCCCTTAATAAAGATATGAATTAATAATTGTTAATTAATTAACTTTTAGTTAAGCACAAAAAAAACATTTACACAATATTTATTCTGTAACTTTTTAACAAAAATTCTGTATAAGCTATATAATCAAAATATAACGAATCTTTTTGTATGATAATAAAATCACCATGTCAATTAGGAAAGATTAATAAAACAATATGCAACTTGAAGAAATAGAAAATATACAGGAAGTTACTGTTACAGGTACAGTCGTCGCGGTACTTGGTATGCTGATAGAATGCTCCGGCATTGAACGCCTACTTAGCGTTGGCGCACGCTGTAGTATAATAGGTGTAAAAGGACTGGCAGGAGCACAACCCATGATTGCTGCAGAAGCAGTCGGATTCCGAGACAACAGAGTATTATTAATGCCTTTCGGCAGCATTGAAGGCATTGGTCCAGGCGCAAAAGTTGTAATAGAGGAAAATGCTAACGTCTGTTACCCCAGCGATGCTTGGTTAGGACGGGTTATAAACGCCATGGGTGAACCGATGGATGGTAAAGGCCCTCTGGCAAGAGGGTTAAAACCTTACCAGTTGCGCGCCGAAGCCCCTTCTGCACATGAAAGGGTTCGGGTAAAAGGCAAATTAAATATGGGTGTACGCGCCATGAATACTTTTCTTTCCTGTTGTCGCGGGCAAAGAATGGGGATTTTCGCAGGTTCAGGCGTAGGAAAATCTATTCTAATGTCCATGCTGGCACGTAACTCGCAGGCAGATATTAACGTAATCGGCTTAATCGGCGAACGTTCCAGAGAATTACAGGAATTTATTGAAGATGATTTAGGGGAAGAGGGACTAAAACGTTCGGTTATAATCTGCGCCACTTCCAGCGAATATGCGCTTTTACGCAGGCAATCTGCCTATCTTACCATGTCAGTTTCCGAATATTTCCGCGATACCGGAAGGGATGTTTTATGCCTGATGGATAGCGTTACCCGCTTTGCTATGGCACAGCGCGAAATCGGGCTATCCGCAGGAGAACCACCAACCAGCAAGGGCTATACACCAACAGTATTTGCCGAACTGCCAAAACTTCTAGAGCGGGCAGGGCCGGGAAAGGCTGGGCAGGGCAGCATTACAGGGCTATTCACAGTGTTAGTAGAAGGCGATGACACTAACGAGCCTGTCTCTGACACAGTACGCGGGATTTTGGACGGCCATATTATTTTGGATCGTACCATTGCCCAACGCGGGCGTTTTCCCGCTATAAGTATCTTAAAAAGCGTATCTCGTACCATGCCGGATTGTAATAGCGAACAGGAAAATGCACTGGTGCAGGTCGCCCGCCGTCTGCTTTCTACTTATGATGATATGGCAGAAATGATAAGGCTGGGTGCTTACCGCAAAGGATCAGACCCTGAAGTTGACCAAGCTATAAAATATTATCCGGCATTAGAAGAGTTTTTGCGCCAGCGCAAAGATGAAAAAACCACCCTAGATGAAGGATATGATCAACTGGCAAAACTCCTTGGCATCAATAACTGGCGTGAAACTAAAAAATAAATAACCAATGAAAACCTTAGACACACTCATTCGCCTGCATAAACGTACCCTTGATGGGCTGCGCCGCCGGATGGGTGAGCTGGAAAATCAGAAAGCTCAATTACAACAGGCAATAAAAAATTTACAAATTGAGTTGGATAACGAAGTAAAACTGGCTGCAAAACAGCCGGAAATGGCTAATTTTTTTGGAGAATTCGCCAAACGCATTAAAATCCGTCAGGAAAATATACAGCATGAAATTGGGACTATAGACCATAAAATTGCAGAACTAAACAAAGAAATTTTTGAAGCTTTCACGGAATTAAAAAAATATGAAATAGCTAAAGAGAACGCTAAAATAAGAGCAAGAGATGCCGCCAACCGTAAGGAAACCTTGATGCTGGACGAAATTGCCACCCAACAGTTCCAAAGAAAAAACAAAGAAAACTCCGGACAATAAAAATTATGAAAAATAAGAAAAAAAATATTTTTCCCAAAAACTACACCATCAGCCTGATGCAATTCTACTATGTTGCACTATGGCTTCCCGTAATTATACCGCTGTTTCTTTGGGGTTTAGGTATATATCCAGTTGACAGGAAATTCATGGGAAATACTAAGTTTCCTGTATTTTTATATTTGGTATTATTTGGTGTTTTACAATATATAGTTTTTGCCCTTTGGACTCTCTATAAATACAGGGGAGTAAACACACTGATGCTTGGAAAAATAAGCTTTACCACCCCTATATCTTTTGCTCCTTTCTATGGAATTGGCTTTATATTAGCACATATGATGGCTAATTTTTTATTGCCTAGTGTAGATTTAATAGCCATGGCACTGGTTTTATCCCTACTTTCTATACCTGTTGGCTATTTTTATGTGGTAATGGTAAAAATACTGGAATGGTTCCTACAAAAAATCGGTTTTATTCGTAAAGAATATCTGTAGTATACTTGGCGTATTTTAATAATTAATTCTGGAAATAAAATGAATATATTTAGAAACATTGAAAATGACGTAAGAACTATTCTTACGCAGTTACAAAATGAAAAATTACTACCTGAATCGTTAAATACAGATAAAATTGATGCAACACCACCACGTGATACAGCGCATGGCGATGTTGCAACCAACGTGGGCATGGTACTTGCAGCACAAACCGGTAAAAACCCAAAAGAGATTGCTGCTTTATTCGTAGAAAAATTACAAAAGATGGAAGATATTTCCAAAGTGGAAATCGCAGGTGCGGGCTTTATCAATATGACGCTTGCACCCAGAGTCTGGCAATCTGCCATACATGACATAATCAGAGAAGAACGCGGTTATGGAAATTCCAATATCGGGCATGGCAAAAAAGTAGATGTGGAATATGTATCCGCCAACCCTACGGGTCCTATGCATGTTGGTCATGGGAGAGGGGCAGTGTTCGGTGACGCTCTGGCGACTTTACTCATTAAAAGCGGGTATGATGTTACCCGTGAATATTACATCAATGATGCTGGCGCGCAGGTAGATAAACTCGCTGACTCAGTGTTCCTCCGTTATAGGCAAATTTGCGGCGAGGAAATAACCGCTATTCCGGAAGGTCTATATCCCGGAGAATATTTAATACCTATCGCTGAAGCATTACATAGCATCCATGATCGGGCTTTGCTTGGCTATGACCGTGAAGAATGGCTGCCAGTAGTTCGTAGCTACACTATTGAAGCCGTGATGGAAATGGTGAAAGAAGATCTCGCGGTAATTGGCATTACCCATGATGTATTCACTTCTGAGCGCGCACTAACCGAAGCAGGAAAAGTAGATGAAGCAATAGCAGCTCTTGCCCAAAAAGGAATGTTATATGAAGGCATTCTTGAACCGCCGAAAGGTAAAACCCCCGATGATTGGGAGCCACGTCCGCAAACTTTATTTAAGTCTTCACAATTTGGTGATGACTGCGACAGGCCAGTAAAAAAATCCGATGG
Source organism: Pseudomonadota bacterium (assembly GCA_963205245.1). Classification (GTDB taxonomy): domain Bacteria; phylum Pseudomonadota; class Alphaproteobacteria; order Rickettsiales; family SXRF01; genus SXRF01. Next base: position 11,757 of record CAUJIB010000090.1, on the reverse strand, counting down.
CAGCTGGACATATTTTGCACCAGACATTGCCTATCACTTTGATAAGTGCAAACGTGGATTTGATTGGTTGATTAACGTATTCGGCGCAGATCACGGTGGTTATGTGAAACGCTTAAAAGCAGCCGTAGGAGCACTTTCTGATAATAAGGTAGCGATTGATATAAAACTGTGCCAACTGGTAAAATTCCTAAGGAATGGCGAACCGGCAAAAATGTCAAAACGGGCAGGGACATTCGTAACTGTTCGTGAAGTAGTGGACGAGGTTGGGAAAGACGTATTCCGTTTCATCATGCTTACCCGCAAGAATGATGCGCCATTGGATTTTGATTTTACTAAAGTTACCGAACAGTCTAAAGATAACCCTGTTTTTTATGTACAATACGCCCATGCCCGCACCCGCTCTATCCGCCGTAATGTAAATGCAGAAATGCCGGAAGCGATAAGGCTCGCAGGCAACCCCAGCAAAGAGCTTTTGGCAAAGCTTTCCCATCCGCAGGAACTGGCACTTATCCGCCTGATGTGCAACTGGCCGCGCATGGTGGAATCAGCGGCAATTGCCCTTGAGCCGCACCGCATCGCTTTTTATTTACAAGATCTTGCCGCCGCTTTTCATAGCTTCTGGAATCAAGGGAATGGGGATACAGATTTGCGTTTTATAATTAAAGATGATATTGAATTAACCGCAGCACGGGTTGCACTTGCAAATGCACTATCATTTGTGTTAGCTTCCGGACTTATGGTACTTGGAGTAGAACCAGCAGAGGAGATGCGGTAATGACTAGTGAAAATGATGATGATTCACGCGGAATGTCAAAATGGTTTCCAACTATATTATTATTAGTGGCAGTAGCTGGCTTCGTATCTCTAGCTTGGTATTCATATCAAGTAGGAAAAGAATCAGTCAAAGAAGAAGATTTGCTAGTAGTTGAAGCTGAAGATACTCCGGTAAAAGAAAAACCGCTAGATCCGGGTGGAATGAAATTCCCAAATCAGGATAAAACTATTTTTGAAACATTCTCAAACAACCAGCAACCAGCTAAAGTTGAGCGCGTACTTCCTGCTCCTGAAGAACCTATTGTTACCAATACCGAAACAGAAAAAACCATTGAAAAAAACAAAACTAGCCAAATAGAAAATAAAGCAATCTCTGAAGAGACTATTGACGTACAAAAGATAGAAGCATCAGGGATTGATGATAAAAAAACTGCTGAAATAAAAACCGCAGAAAAACCTGTAGAACAAAAAGAATTAAAAGAAACTAAAACAGAGAAAAAAATAGAACCCGCAAAAGATAAAATACAAGCAAAATCCAGCGGACAAAAAATACAGCTGGGAGCATATGGCTCTGATAAAGAAGCACGTGATGTTTGGGTAAAAATTCAGAAAAAATTTCCTGAATTATCTGTAAAATCACCAATTATTGTAAGAGCCGATATAGTAGGAAAGGGTACTTTTTATCGTTTGAGAGTAGGTGGCTTTTCTGGCAAAGATTCAGCTAAGTCACTATGCAAAACCTTATCATCTAAAGGACAAGCTTGTATCTTGGTGAGTGAATAATTGGAGATATCTAATAGATTGTTACGTGATTTTGGGCTGAGGGCAATAACTGCCAGTGAAATAGAATTCTACCTATTTGGTTCACATGGACAGGATTTATCCTTTTTCTGGGATGGAATAAGGAAAATTTGTAAAGATAAAAATATAGATATTTTCAAAATAGAAAAAGAGCGTGGCAATGAACAGTATGAAATATCTCTATCAACTTGCAATGATCCGGAAAAAACCGCATCTGATAGCAATGAATTAAAAACTATCGTTACAGATTTAGCTGGCAAATATTCCATGCAGGCAAATTTTACCGCAAAACCTGTAGAAAATGATTTTGGCAGCGGATTACACATCAATATCCATCTGGAAAATGAACAAGGAAAAAACCAGTTTTTTAAGCATGATAAAATAATAAGTGATACTCTAAAATACTCACTGGGAGGACTTCTTCTATGGTTGCCTGAAACTATGCCAGTATTCGCACCCAATGAGGAATCATATTCACGATTTACAGAAGGGGGTAACGCTCCACTTACTGTAAGTTGGGGAGCGAATAACCGAACGGTAGCTTTACGCCTGCCAGATTCCGCACATGACAACAAACGTATAGAACACAGGGTAGCTGGTGCTGATGCCGATGTCCGGCAAGTAATACTCGCTATTCTTTCTGCTATCTATTATGGTATAAAAAATCAGTGTGAACCAAATTCGCAAATATATGGTGATGCCAGCTTAAAAATATATAATTTAGAAAGATTCCCAAACGATCTGGAAGCCGCTATAAACGTTATGAAAAATTCTAAATTGCCACTTAAAGAATATGATATATTAACATAATATTAACGCCACTTTGTAATAATTATCATTTCATATATTTTTTATTATCAATAGATAAATGCCCCTATGAATTTACTTACAAAACAGGCCTTTACTTTAATAGAACTAACTATTGTTATAGTTATTATAGCTTTAATAGGCTCTTTCAGCATTTCATCATCTCTAGAGATGATCGAGTCAGCCAATATAGTAGCCACTAATAACCGCCTAGACACAATAGAAAAGGCTTTACTTACTTTCTGGCAAAAAAACGGGCGGCTTCCTTGTCCGGCAGATGCAACCTTAGCCTCAACAAGTACTAATTATGGAGTAGAAGCAAGCAATGTAAATCTTACATGTTCAGGAGGAACTCCATCAGCAAATGCCAATACCAGTTTGAATTTTCTTTATAAGGCAGCAGAAGGGGCTGTACCGATAACAACATTGGACTTACCGAAAGATTTTATATATGACGCTTGGGGAAAAAAAATAAGATATGCTGTAAAGCCAAATTTTGCTTTGCCTTATGCAAGCTCACGTATCCCAGCAAAAAGCAGTGCTTGTACAGTTAACGACACCGCCATCAGGATCATGGATGCAAGCGGCAATGATCGCTCTAACAGTGCTATTTATGCGTTAATTAGTTTTGGGAAAAATGGCCATGGAGCCCACACTAATACCGGAACGCTTTACAATGCAGGCAGTACTAATGTTGATGAACTTGCTAATTGCCACTGTACGAGCTCAGCAGTTAATACGACCGTACTAGGCAATTATATACAAAGAAACCCTAACCCAAATTCTTCATCAGCAACCAATTATTTTGATGATATTGTGCGTTATAAAGAACGCTGGCAAATGACGTCCCCTCAAGATGCCCTTAATGACGATGGTTATAGAGGTCCAGACCTAGCTATAGGATATATTAAAGCTGCAGGGGGTACCGTTTACACCTATAAAAATCAATGCGGGGCATTTATAAAACAGGCAGATTTAAGCCCGCTCCCAACTGATAAGGTACGCGGGGTTGCATTTACTGCAAAGAACCAGCATTTATTGGTTTATTCTTTCGCAGGCTGCAATTTATACAAAATAAATGCTAACGGCACGCTTACTAATTTATCCACTGCTTTTGCCACAGGTGAAGAATGTGTATATGATGCCAATGGAGTAATGGATCTTTCCAATAACGGATATCTAGCTATAAGCAATTCCGCAACTATAAATTTATGGAAACAGGCGGGTGACAAATTTGTAAAACTTTCCAGTACACCAATTTCTCCTACCCCTCACGGGGGAACAGTACAAGAGCTTTCATTCTCCATAGACGCTACATTACTGGCGGTACGCAGTACCGGAACGACCTCTAGAATATATAAACGTAAAGGTGATAGTTTTAGCGCATCCGCTACTGATATAACCCAACCCACCCCGACCATAGGGACTGTTAACTCCCCAGAATCATTAGTATTTTCCCCTGACGGAAAATATTTGATAGAAACCGAGCGTTTTGCAACATCTTCATATTATTTCAAAATTTGGCGGGTATTAGGCGGCAGTACCCCAAGCTTTGTAAAACTAAGCACGGACTTTACAGATTCTATTGCCAGCACCAATAACAGCCTGTTATTTTCCCAAGATAATAAATATTTTGTATCAAATATAGTATCTTCTGCTCCATTTATCTGCAAAATTGATCCCAATGATATATTTTGCAATGGGACATTTATTTCGGGAGCCGACACTGTTGCAGTAGATCAAAACTACCTTACTTCAACTCCAGCAGTAACCGGTAGCCCAACTGCTTCCTTTTCATTTTCCAAGAATTCTAACAATTATGTAGTTTATTCTCTATCAAACAGTGCCGTACCAAGAATTTACATGAAATTAGGCTCTATCTATAGCTTCACTGAAAGTTTAGCTTTTGATAGTACCGGCATACCGCAAGCCACCCCAACCCAAGCTTTTGACCAGATTCTCACTGGCAGCACCGGAGGGATTGTAGCCTTTACACATTAATTAATTTTTATATAAATACATTATATTTCAATATGATATACAAAGTGCATCATTGTAAAAAACCTGTAACAAAACCTTCACTTGAGAAATATCATGTATTTATATAGAGTTAGGGTAGGAAAAATTTATTTTTAACAATAGGTAGTGTGCCGTGTCTTTCTGGTCTGACCCATTTGATATAAGACTATCTTCAAGGCTGCTTGCAGCTAGATGGTTTGGCACTGGCAGTACGGTCAATCCCAATGCCCCACTTGTAGAGCGTCCTCTTCATGAAAGACCTCCTGAAGAATTGAAGACATCTACCGTCAACTTAGCCCAAGCTAATACTCCTGATCATCATCAACCAACCAAAGATGAAAAAACCGAACCTAAAGTGCCTCCTTCTAAATACATGGATGAACTCAATAAAAATATTGATACATTCATACGTGATAAAGTCATCCGCAGGGAAATGGACTATGAAGCTTCAATCATAAGAGCTAGAGCTTGGACAGCACAAAATGCCGACACCATGAAGCGTGATGGCAACTACCCACCACACGATACTTTTGACCTTATCATAAGCACCAGAAGAGAGTTGCTGGATGAGCGCATTAAGCAAACTGTTGATGCTTTTCAATACGCCAATAAAAATGGCGACCCAGTTCCGGTAGATAGAGAATTTGTAACCCGTGAAGCAGATAGAATTTATAGGGATCTTGACAAGGAAGTAGCAAACAGGGTCAGAGCGCAACATCATAGTAATAACCCTAATATATCTAAAGATATTTTGGATAAAGAAGTTGACCTAACTTTTGATGCAGTTTCTAAATACTCTCCGAGCAAAGGCGGGATATTAAAAAAAATAACCAGTGCCTTCCATGATGAAGACAAAGGCGGAGTTCAAGTAGGCGGTATCGGTGGTGCTTTGCTTGGTTTTGTGATGGCTTCTACTTTCGTTACTGATGCAGGCTGGCTAGGAAATCTGCTAAAACTTGCTTTTGTTGGCATCGGAGCATATGCCGGAAATGCAATTGTTGATAATATTAAATCAAAAAACACTTATGAATCATTAAAAGGCAATTCTAATACTGCGGCAAAACAGCCTGAACAAACCCAAGGAAAAGTTATTGAGCAAGGGGTAGAGGATGTTGCTAAAGCGCAAACTGAACAAAAAAATGTTAGCACCGTTCAATTAGATAGAAAATACACACCTCTGCAAAGCCAAGAAGCTGAGAGCATTACACCTCCGCCAATAGCAATGGCAAGCCTAGGTAAAAGTGAACATACCCAGAATTCTGCATCTTCTAAAAGATAAATAGTAAATTTGTATGACCGCAGCAGAAGATAAAAAACAGGAGCATGATAAAGAAGCAGAGAATAAAACTGTAAGCACGGCTTCTCCAGAACCTAAAACCGATACCACAGATAAAAAAGATAATTTTTTCTCTAATAATACCGGTTTAATCGCAGGTGGAGCTATTGCGCTAATTGGTGCGTTAGGAATGGGCGGAGGGTTTGGCGTTATCATTGCCCTATTGTCCATAATAGCGGGCGTTAGCTACGATAAAGAAAACGGTGCTTTTGGTAATATCTATAAAAAATTTACTGATGAAAAAGAACCAACACAAACAATTATCCCGCCAAATGATGTCTCCCAACAAATTGAAAAACAAACTGATAAAGAAAAACGTATTATTTTAACTAATAGTGATGATCAGCTAAAAAAATATGAAGATGAAAAGAAAAATAATAAAGAAAGATATGTGATCTTTACTATAAATGAAGATGGTAGCTTAGGAACCAATGATATGGGAAAATCTGCCAAAATTTCCGTTAAAGGCGAAAATACTAAGTTTGAAAATGCAAAAGCTCTAGATTTTGATGTAGTGAAACCAAATTCTATACGGTTAAGTGTTTATTTGGATGGTCGCCTTAGAAATTATACGATATTTGACGAAAATGCCAAAAGTACATTTAAGGATACTGATACATTATATTATCTTTCCCATAAAGATACCTCTCTACCAGTAACATACAATGATATTGATGGGAAAAAGGTTGGCTATATAGATTTAGAATCTCCAGAAGTTAAAGAAAAATTGAATTTACTAAGAAGAAATTGGAATAGCTATGATTGGAATGCACAAAAAAGCAAGACAACAACTACTCATAAAGAACAAGAAGATCCAAATGTTTTGAAAGTTGGTACTGCACTTAACAGTTTATCAATAGAAACTCCACTAAAAAACAATGACCAATTAAACGCTCAAGAAAATAATGATTTGAGAAGGATAAAATTAACAGTACCACCTTCAACAATACAACCCCCTACATCTCAGCCAAACAACGATATAACTCATGATAAATCTGAACCACAATCCAATAGTCCTTCTCAGATTAATATCAATAAACGTAACGAGTTTGTAATTAATGATGAAAACAAATGGATTGACCCCAAGCCTTATGAAACAAAGGAAGCGATTGGTGCGTTAAAAATCAGAATAGATGGAAATAATGGAAAAGTCCTTACTATATCTATCCCAGATAAAAATGGTGATTTTCACGAAGGCAATAAAATAAACGTTGCACACCGTAATGAAAAATTTGAAATCACAGTAGTTGGTAATGACCGCTATATTGATTTGCAAAACCCTAAAAATGCACATATCTTTTCAAGATTGAGGAATCAGATTAATTTTAAGCATGATATAAAAGGTGAAATGATGGACTATAATGATGGATCTTTAGGTTCATTCAGATCACCGCTTAGCACAGCTCTTAGTATACCAAGCAATAAGCAAGGTTATTTAAGTTAAACCAAATTGCATAATTAAATTATCTTCTTTGCCACTTCCAATGCCGCATAAGTAAAAATCGCCCGCGCACCAGCACGTTTTATAGCTAATAACTGCTCTAACATGACCGCATCGCCATCTATAAAACCACGTTCATGTGCTGCTTTTATCATAGAATACTCACCGCTTACCTGATAAGCAAATATAGGAACAGTAAAATTGGAAGAAGCTTTGCTTATAATATCTAAATAACTAATGGCTGGTTTCACCATAACAATATCTGCACCTTCTGCTATATCCAGCTCTATTTCGCGCATTGCTTCAATACTGTTAGCACAATCCATCTGGTAACTGCTTTTATCAGCTTTTCCTAATTGTGCTTTAGAACCAACTGCATCACGGAATGGTGCATACATAGAAGATGAGTATTTTGCACTATAAGAAAGGATAATTGTATCTGCAAAACTGTGGCGTTCCAGATTTTTACGAATTGCGCCAACGCGCCCATCCATCATATCTGAAGGAGCAACAATATCGCAACCGGCCTGAGCCATTACCAAAGCCTGTTTACAAAGCTGTTTTATAGTTAGGTCGTTATCTATCTTACCATTTTCAATAATTCCATCCTGCCCGTGGGTAGTATATGGATCAAGAGCTATATCAGCTATCACACCAATATCAGGTACATTTTCTTTTATAGCAGCAATAGCACGACAAACCAGATTTTCATTAAATAGCCCTTCATCTCCATATGGGCTTTTCAATGATGGCTCTATATAGGGAAATAATGATACGGCACGTATACCAAAATCCCGCGCCTCTTTTACCTGCTCAACTAAAATATCCAGTGTTACGCGATAAACATCAGGTAGGGATTCTATTGGCGTTTTAATGTTTGTGCCTTCTTGTATAAATATTGGTAAAATCAGATCCGATGCACGCAGATGGTTCTCTGCGAGCAGTTTACGTGACCACTCATTCATGCGTGTACGTCTTAATCTAATATTAGGGAAAGCAGGATTAAAATTCGTCATGGTTAGGCTATATCACACAATTATTTTTGGTTAAATAAATTTTTATAAAGATAAAACTGTATAAATCATTGGAAAAAAAATTGAATAATGATTTCTTCTATATTAGAAAAATAATTTATATAATATATTTATTATAACTATAAAAATTAGCGTATTTATTCATGAAAATTCTTGTTCTTGGTTCTGGTTTATTAGGTGTTGCAACAGCTTATGAGTTAGGCAAAAGAGGCTTTGATGTCACCGTAATAGACAGACAAAAAACTGCGGCAGCAGAAACCAGTTTTGCCAATGGAGGACAACTTAGCTATAGCCATGCTGAACCTTGGGCAAATGCTTCAATTTTACCAAAACTTCCAAGCTGGATGCTTCGCAGCGACTCTCCTTTAGTGTTTCATCCGCGCGCTGATTGGCAAATGATTAAATGGGGATTGTCATTTTTAAGAAATTGTACAAAAACCCGAGCTGATATTGCCACAGTAAATTTATTACGCTTGGGGCTTTATAGCCGTGAACGTATGCATGTTATAAAAAATGATGAGGGATTTGACTTTGATTATAACGACAAAGGCATATTGCATGTCTACGGCTCTCATGAAGAATTAGAGCATGGCAAAAAACAGATTGAATTTCAGGAAAAATTTGGTGGTAAAGAAAAAACTTTATCTAGGGATGAAGTTTATGCCTTAGAACCCATGCTTTCTCATAGTGAGCGTAATATTGTTGGTGGAATACATGCGTATAATGACGAAAGTGGTGACGCCAATACTTTCTGTGTAAAATTAGCAGAACGTGCATCTCAGCGTTTTAATGTAAAATTTGAATATGGGGTTACGGTAAAAGAACTGAAAAAAGAAAAAAATAAAATCATTGCTGTAAGCACTGATAAAGGTGATATGCAGGCCGATGGTTTTGTTATGGCACTTGGTTCTTATAGTTCAGTCTATTTACGCCAGATTGGAATTAACGTACCTATTTACCCGATGAAAGGCTACAGCATAACTTTAGAAGCAAATGAATTATGTCCGAACATAAGCATCACTGACGGTTCTCATAAAATTGTTTACAGCAAATTAGGAAAACGTGTCCGCGTGGCTGGAACTGCTGAATTTGCCGGTTATGATACCTCTATTAATGAAAAACGTATTGAACCAATAATCCGTGCGGCAAGCAGCTTGGTTCCAAAGGCTGACTGGTCACAAGAAATCAAAAAATGGGCATGTCTGCGCCCATCAACCCCTGATGGTCCACCAATTATGGGACGTACTCCATATAATAATTTATTCCTCAATACCGGACATGGGACACTGGGTTGGACACAAGCAGCTGGCAGCGCAGCTTTACTCGCTGACATTATGGAAAGTAAACCGCCAGCTATTATACTTCATGGCCTAACTTTAGATAGGTATAAGGTATGAGCAATCTTAGGGATTTATGGTATGATTGGCTTGGTATAAATACTTGGCTTTTTAAGAAAATAAATTCTTTAAGTAATGAACATATATACGCTGGTATAATGAAAAAAATCACCCTGCTCGGACAGGTTGATTTATTACCATATTATTTAGGGGCGATAGGTGTTTATGCTGTACTTTCCCTATTATTCAAACTCTCTACCAGAAAAGGTGGAATAAAATATCATATCTTTATGTGGATTAATATTTTTATCATGCTAGGGGCTGGTCTTGTTTCTACAAAATACACAACTTCTTATCTTAAGGAGTATTTTTCCTATCCACGCCCTTATGTCATGCTTTCTTCTTCTGAGGTTATACAACTGGAAGGGCAGGTGACGAAAGAAGCATATCAAAGCTTCCCAAGTGGACATGTAATTATTATTACCGTTTTAATAGCAGCACTATGGCCTGCTCTTAATGAAAATTTCCGTTGGAGCGGTATATTTGCGATATCCTCAGTAGCTTGGTCACGAATAGCACTAGGAGTACATTTCCCCATGGACGTAGTTTCTGGTTTTACTATAGCACTTATCCAGATGCTACTAATACGCTATGTACTTTATAGCATAACAAATAGATTATTCTTACGATGAGAAACCATGCTAATTGAACCTCGCGTAATTTCTATTGATGTTCCGGTTTTTGGAAGAAACACCACTCATAAGATGGCAATTTATGAATGGGGAAATATCCATAGTCCAAAAGGAACTGTCTTTTGTGTCCATGGATTAACCCGCAATGGGCGGGATTTTGATGTTTTAGCAAGCGATATTTCCATGGATTATCACGTTTATTCCGTAGATATGGCAGGACGCGGCAGAAGTGAATATCATAGCGATCCGGCACATTATAATTATGCTGAATATGTTTCAGATATTGAGTATATCATAAACAGCCTTTCCATTAACAATATAAATTGGGTAGGTACTTCCATGGGAGGGATTATCGGTATGATGGTAGCCAATAGTTTTCCTAAATTGCTTAAAACCCTTATTTTGAATGATATAGGTTGTTTAGTACCTAAAGAAGGATTGAAACGCATAATTTCATATGTTGGAATAAATTCTAATTTCACTTCCCGTATAGATGCAGAGAATGAATTACAAAACCGCTGCTCTGCATACGGAATAAAAAACTATGAACATTGGCAAAATTTATTTAGGCATGGAATTATAGAGAATCCGGATGGTAGTTTTTCTTTGGCTTACGATTCTGGTATTTCAAAAAATTTAAGTAATCCCGATAAAGAAATAGAAGATGCAAACCTCTGGCCTTTATGGGAAGCTATAAAGCCAATTCCTACACTAATTCTTCGCGGTAATGAATCAGATATATTAAGACATGACACCGCTATAGAAATGCAAAAAACCCATCCCAATTGTACTTTGTTAGAAATTGATAATGTTGGTCATGCCCCAGCATTAATGAATGATTATGAGATTGTAGCGATTAAAAAGTTTTTATCTCAGAATTAATTTTAGAATATTCCGCTTGTGTTAAAGTTTTCAGAATAGTTATTGCATGTATTTTTTTTATTTCTTCAGCTATAGATTTATGTACTGCCCGAGCCCGTTCTATACGGGAAAGATTTAGAAAAAAATCTGAAACTATAATAATACCTATATGTGTTTCACTACTACCTTCTGGTGCACCTGCATGACCTGCATGTTTATAGCTTTCATCAAACACTTCAAGATATACTGGCGTGAATTCGGCAGTTAATTTTTCTTTTATTTTATTTTGTATAATCATAAGCTAAGATTTATACGGTAAATATTGTATAATCTACTTAAAATTTCATTTTATATTCAAGCATTACAGAATTAGTATGAGCTTTATATTCAAAATTTGAATCTTTAGGGGTATATTTTAATTCAAGTTGTTTTGCTCCTATCTTAGGTTGTAATTTATAGCCAAGTGATAATACTCCATCTGCTATATCCTCCTGATGTAACATTAAATAGCCATTCTTAGTCCGAGATTCTACAGTGTATATAACTTCTGTCAAAGCAGGATCGGAAAGACCTATAGCTTTCAACATCATTAAAAATTTTTCTACTTTTTTTTGTTTAGAAGCCACACTGGCATTTGTCGTTAAATGCTCTGGTT
>CAUJIB010000089.1 GCA_963205245.1 Pseudomonadota bacterium | reverse complement strand
GTTGAAGCAGTTGCTGCTGTTGTCATAGCTCCTGCACCAGCCTCAACACCTGATGCAACTTTGGCGGATGCTATCACTGTTCCTAACCCAACCGGAAGAAGAGCTGCTGCAAGAAACTGAAAAGTTTCGGCAATGCTATATAATTTTGCATTAGAGCGTTGTTCGTGCAAAATCTTCTGCCTGTCAGCATGACCGTTAGCATCCATCTTAATATCATTATGCTGTTCAATCATGTTATTTGCTGGTATCATTTTCATTCGTATAGTTTTTATTTATATGATATATACTAATATTTGTAATATAGATTAACGTTTCTTTCAATCTAAGAAATGTGACTATTTTGTTACAAATAAAAGTCACCAGCAATAAATTACACAAATGTAACTTCTTATACATCTATTGGTAGTTGCCAATATAGTAAGTTTGTGGAATATATTGTAGTCCAATATATAGATTCGGCTGTTTTGCTGATGATTAATCAACCTTTTAATGATAAGGAGTCGTTATGGCTAACTTGAAATCAAAAATTATTGCAGTTGCCGCAATAGTGCCTATGCTTGCAGCCTGCCAGCCAAATGGCCAGCCGGGCAGTGGTATTATGCAGGGTGGAAATGTTAATAAACAGGATGTTGGAACTTTGGCCGGTGCTATCGGTGGGGGTGTTATCGGTCATAATATTGGCGGAGGCGCAGGAAAAACTGTAGCAACTATTGCAGGAACTTTGCTTGGTGCGGCAATAGGTAGCTCAATAGGTTCTTCTTTAGATAGAGCTGATATGGCAGCATATAATGAAACTTCCCAACGTGCGCTTGAAACTGCTCCAGCTGGGCAGGCTTTACCGTGGAAAAATCCACAAACAGGGAATTATGGTAGTGTAACCCCTTCAAACTATTATAGAAATTCTGGCGGTCAATATTGCCGTGAATATAACCAGACAATAGTTGTAGGTGGTAAAAAACAATCTGGTCATGGCACTGCCTGCCGTGAGCCGGATGGTTCTTGGCGGATTGTTGAATAATCCATTATTAATTATAATTTGATATTTGGGAATAATGACGGTTAATCTAAAAATGACTGAATTATCAGAACAACAGCATAGCGTGCCGCAAGGCACGCTAATGGCTGGAAAACGTGGCCTTATTATGGGGCTTGCCAATGATAAATCTTTGGCTTGGGGAATAGCCCAGTATCTGAGCGCGCAAGGTGCAGAACTAGGCTTTACGTACCAAGGTGAAGCATTGGAAAAGCGGGTTCGTCCATTGGCAGAGAGTGTTGGTTCAAAACTTGTTGTGCCGTGTGACGTTGTGGACATGGCAAGCATAGACAACTTGTTTGATACTGTTGAAAAAACATGGGGTGGGCTGGATTTTCTGGTTCATGCTATTGCTTTTTCTGATAAAAACGAACTTAAAGGGAAATATGTTGATACAACCCTTGAGAATTTCCAGATGACAATGAATATTTCCTGCTATTCATTTACAGCTCTTGCCCGCCGTGCCAGCCTGCTTATGAAAAATGGCGGCAGTATGGTAACCCTTACTTATTATGGTGCAGAACGTGTGGTTCCACATTATAATGTTATGGGTGTAGCAAAGGCTGCTTTGGAAGCAAGTGTACGCTATTTGGCTATGGATTTGGGATCTAATAATATCCGTGTTAATGCTATTTCCGCTGGGCCAGTGAAGACTTTGGCCGCTTCTGGGATTGGTGATTTTCGCTATATCCTGAAATGGAATGAATATAATTCACCTCTGGGTCGTAACACCACTATTGAGGATGTAGGTGGAGCCGCCCTTTACCTGTTGTCAACTCTTGGGCAAGGGACGACAGGTGAGGTTCTGCATGTTGATTCCGGTTATCATGTCGTGGGGATGAAGCGTGTGGATGCGCCAGATATAAGCACTGTATAATAAATTGGTATAGTTAAAGGAAAAATGTATGGCCAAAACTAAAGCTAAAGAAGAAAAAGATCTGGACGAAGAAAAACCTGATAATTCTGGGGCTGAAGCAGGTGGTGGAGCGGAAGGTGAAGAAAATCCTGAAGGTGCTGGTCATGGGTCTAAATTATCCAAAAAGAAAAAGATAATTATAGCTGCTGTTGTCGCGGTTGTTCTTGTTGGCGGCGGTGTGGGTGGTTTCCTAATGTTTTCTTCAGGCAATGGGCATGAAAAACAGAAAGAAGAAGTGGAGCTGGATGAACATGGTAATCCGGTAAATAAAGCAGTTTATTATACGATGCCGCAATTCCTTGTGAATCTTAATTCTGCAGGTAAATCACAGGTTTTTCTAAAAACCACAGTTGTTTTAGAGGTGTCTAAGGCGACAGATGTTCCTTATATAGAATCAAATCTACCGCGTTTGGTTGATGGAATAAATACTTACTTGCGGGAATTACGCTCAAGTGATTTAGCTGGTTCTGCTGGAATTCAACGCTTGCGGGAAGAGATTTTGCTCAGGGTCAATAAAGCCATTACTCCTGTACAGGTGAATGATGTTTTGTTTAAGGAAATTATTGTCCAATAGATGCCAATAATTTCTATTGGCATGGATTTTGCCCATAAGCTGTATTAGTGGTTCTATCGGTAATTCAATAATCTCTTGTGAATTACTTGCGATATGTTTAATATTCGTTTAAGTCGTTGAAGTTATTGTAGTATTATTTTATGGCAGATGCAGACGAGAATAAAGTAGATGATGAAGATGCCGCCGCGCAGTGGGCATCAATGTTGGAGCTGGAGGAAAAACAGGCTGGTGATGCCCCTCCACCTGAAGGTGATGTCGCTGCCGGCGCTGAAGAGCCAATGCGGGTTCTTAATCAGGATGAAATTGATTCATTACTTGGTTTTGATATAAAAAAAGATGGTGATACCGGTCGTACGGATGGTATTTTCGCTATATTAGATAAATCAATGACGGCTTATGAAAAGCTGCCAATGATGGAGGTCGTATTTGACCGGCTTGTACGACAGCTTTCTACTTCGCTCCGTAATTTTACTTCAGAAAATGTTGATATCAATCTGGAATCAATGAGCAGTATCCGTTTTGATGATTACCTTAATTCTATTCCGCTGCCTGCTCTTCTTGTGGTTTTTCGCGCGGTTGAATGGGAAAATTTTGGTATAGTTACCGTTGATAGCTCGCATATTTATTCCATGGTGGATATTTTGCTTGGAGGGCGTAAATCAGATCGCCCTGTTCGGATTGAAGGTCGTCCATATACGACGATTGAACAGGATATAGTAAAGAGGATGGTGGATGTAGTGCTGGCTGATATGAGTGCAGCCTTTGAACCGCTCTCACCTGTTACCTTCCATTTTGAACGCTTAGAAAGTAACCCGCGTTTTGCAACTATTACCCGCCCCGGAAATCCGGCTTTGCTAGTTAAATTCCGTGTTGATATGGCTGATGACAGGGGCGGTATGCTGGAAATACTTTTACCACATACAACCCTTGAACCGGTTCGTGATCTGCTTTTGCAGATGTTCATGGGGGAAAATTTCGGGAAAGATACAGTATGGGAGAAATATTTAGGCAAAGAATTACGTGGGACAAATATTGAAATAGAAGCTATTTTTAATGAAAAAATTGTAACCCTCAAGGATATTATGAGTCTTAAAGTCGGAAGTACTATGCTTCTTGACTGTACACCCGATGATGATATTACGCTGCGTTGCGGTGGTATCCCCGTAACTACAGGTACTTTAGGTAGAGTCAAAGATAACATAGCTGTATCGCTTCATGATTCAGTGAAGCAAAAGGCTAGGGACGTTCAATTATGACCATGGCCATAATGAGCTTGCTCCTTAATTTTTTAATTGTTGTATTATTGATGGCTACCATTAGTTACTGTTGGGTATTAAATAAAAGAATCAAGATTTTACAGGATGGTAGGAATGAGTTAGCTAGCTTACTTAATCATTTTGACGAGTCAACTACCAAAGCTTCTGAAACTATTTTGGCCTTGCAGTCTGCCAGTAAAAAAATTGGGGAAAATATTCAGGCAAAAATAGATAAAGTTAATTATCTGATAGATGATTTAGCTTTTATGGTAGAGAAGGGTAATCATCTGGCAGACAAGCTGGAGGCAAATTTTGCGGTAAATCGTGCCCGTAATAAGGTTGATACAGAAAAAAATATTGATGTGATACCTGAAGCCGGTCATTCTGAAACAGAAAAAAACATATCGGTGAAAGGTTCTCAGGTTGCAGAAGATAATATTATAGTAAAAAATCCTGAAATGATTTGTAGTAAGGAAAAAACTACAGCTTCACTGGAAGCCGTAGTGGATAGTGTCT
>CAUJIB010000088.1 GCA_963205245.1 Pseudomonadota bacterium | reverse complement strand
GCTCTGGTTTTTCGGCGGCCGTTGCCACACTTGCTTCAATTGGATCAAATAGTAGGAACGCCGCCACTATTGCCAATACCCTTTTCATAATGCTTATATTATCATTAAACCATTAATTATTCAATAAAATTTAACGGATTTTTTAACCTTATTTTAATTTATGCTGCTTTGCGAAAAAAATATCTTAAATTTTTTCTAAAATTAAATCTTATAAAAATTAGAGCTACCTGCTCATTGTGATAATTATAATATATCTTTAATAAGTGCTTTACGATGCAGATAACTATTTAATGCTTTTTCTAGCTGTGGCCAGCACAAGCCATTTTCTCCATCAAATTGCTCATTAGCAATGATAAAAACTTCCATCGCCTCTTCATTGGAAATTTTAGGTAATTTTTTTTGTTCACATAAAAAATGAACGTCATCTACGTGCCATAAATTATCTACAAAATAACCATAAGCTTTCAATAATTCTCTTGCACTTTCAATAATTTGTATGTTTTTATTTCCCATAATACTAACCTTGCGTTAAAAATAATTAGACAAATTGCGACTTCATTAATAAAGATTAATAGTTAATAATTACTTAATTAAAGTTAAAATAATGTAATTTTTGTGAATATTTTGTATTTTTTTCTACTTAAAATTTGTAGTAACTTTTTTCAAAAAAATCACGAGAAGGTGTTGTCATTATATTTTTCTTTCCTATATCTCACACATGAGTAAATAAAATTCAGCTTAATCATTTAGCTTAATTTCATTATAAAACAATAAATACAAACAATTAGGAGAGTATTCATGAGTAAAATTATCGGTATAGATTTAGGAACAACCAATAGCTGCGTTTCCATTATGGAAGGCAGTCAGGTAAAGGTGATACATTCACAGGAAGGGCGTAACGTTGTACCATCTATCGTTGCTTTGACAGAAAATGGCGAACGCTTAGTAGGAGATGGTGCAAAGCGTCAGGCTGTAACAAACCCTGAAAATACACTGTTTGCTATCAAACGTTTGATTGGACGTAATTTCAATGACCCGCTGGTAGCTAAGGATATGGGGCTTGTTCCATATAAAATAGTAAAAGGCGATAATAATGATGCGTGGGTAGAAGCACGCGGCGAAAAATATTCACCAAGCCAGATTTCAGCTTTCATTCTTACAAAGATGAAAGACGTGGCAGAAAGTTATTTAGGTGAAAAAGTAACTCAGGCAGTTATTACTGTACCTGCATATTTTAATGATGCCCAACGTCAGGCAACTAAAGATGCTGGGCGTATTGCCGGCTTGGAAGTGCTGCGCATTATCAATGAACCAACTGCGGCGGCCTTAGCCTACGGCTTGGACAAAGAAAAAAAAGAAGGTAAAACCGTAGCCGTATATGACTTGGGTGGTGGTACTTTTGACGTATCAATTCTGGAAATTGATGATGGTGTGTTTGAAGTAAAAGCTACCAATGGCGATACTTTCCTTGGTGGAGAAGATTTTGATAAACGTATTATTGATTTCCTTGCTGATGAATTCAAGAGTGACCAAGGCATTGATTTACGCAATGATAAACTAGCGTTGCAACGCTTAAAAGAAGCAGCTGAGAAAGCTAAAATTGAGCTTTCCAACTCCATGCAGACTGATGTGAACTTACCATTCATCACCGCTGATGCCTCTGGTCCGAAACATCTTAACATTAAACTTACCAAAGCAAAACTTGAGGGTTTGGTTGATGATTTAATTCAAAAAACAATAATACCATGTAAAGCTGCCTTGAAAGATGCCGGTCTTACTGCAAAAGATATTGATGAAGTTATTCTGGTGGGCGGTATGACCCGTATGCCGAAAGTTATAGAAGTTGTAAAAGATTTCTTTGGACGTGAACCACACAAAGGCGTAAACCCTGATGAGGTGGTGGCTATGGGCGCTGCTATTCAAGGTGCAGTATTAAAAGGTGATGTTAAGGATGTATTGCTTCTTGACGTAACACCGCTATCTCTTGGTATTGAAACATTAGGCGGTGTGTTTACCCGTTTGATTGACCGCAACACTACTATTCCAACCAAGAAATCTCAGGTGTTCTCAACCGCTGACGACAATCAAAGTGCCGTTACTATCCGCGTATTCCAAGGTGAACGTGAAATGGCGGCCGATAATAAATTGCTTGGACAATTTGACTTAGTAGGCATACCTCCTTCACCGCGCGGAATGCCGCAAATTGAGGTTACCTTTGATATTGATGCAAACGGTATCGTAAATGTATCTGCTAAGGATAAGGCAACCGGCAAAGAACAGCAGATCCGTATTCAGGCTTCTGGTGGTCTTTCTGATACAGATATTGAGAAAATGGTAAAAGATGCTGCATCCCATGCTGAAGAAGATAAAAAACGCCGTGCACTTGTGGATGCTAAAAACCATGCTGATGCTATGGTTCATTCAGTAGAAAAAAATCTTAAAGAGCATGGCGATAAAATTCCGTCCTCTGATAAAGAAACTATTGAAAAAGATGTTGCGACATTAAAAGAAGCCATTTCCAGTGACGATGCAGAGAAGATCGAGAAACAAACTCAAGCCCTCACTGAATCTTCAATGAAAATTGGCGAGATTATTTATAAAGCTGAGCAAGAAAAAGCCGCTGCTACCGGAGGCGCTGCAACTGGCGGTGACTCAGGCTCTACCGCCGATGATGGTAAAGTTGTTGATGCAACCTATGAAGAAGTTGATGATAGCAAAAAGGCCAGTTAATTAGAATTATATTAGTTTCCGTCATTGCGAGAAGGTGTAAGACTTTGTGGTGATCTGCTTAGGTTGCTTCGCTTAGGCTCGCAATGACGGTTTTTATTTGATTGCAAATTAATTAACATGAAATAAAACAACTTCCTAACTACGACAACCACCATATTTAATACCAAAATATTATGAGCAAAAACTACTACGATATACTTGGCGTTTCTAAATCAGCAACTGCAGACGAACTAAAAAAAGCCTATCGCAAATTAGCAATGAAACATCACCCTGATAAAAATCCTGGTGATAAAGCTGCAGAAGAGAAATTCAAAGAAATCAGCCATGCTTATGATGTACTTTCTGACGAACAGAAGCGCGCGGCTTACGATCGCTATGGACATGACGCTTTTAATCAAGGCGGCATGGGCAATGCGGGTGGAGGAATGGGTGGCGGTGCAGGTGGGTTTGATTTTTCATCCGGCTTTGCCGACATATTTGAAGACTTATTCGGCATGTCCGGCGGAAGGCGCGGCAGCGGTGAGGCATCAGCTTCAACACGCGGCGCAGATTTACGTTATAATTTAAGCGTAACTTTAGAAGAGGCCTTCAATGGTAAATCCGAAACTATAAAAATAACAACAGCAGCATCTTGTGATACTTGCAGCGGTAGCGGCGGTGCAAATGGCAGCAAACCAATAAACTGTAGTACTTGTAATGGTAGCGGTCGTGTTCGTGCTACCCAAGGATTTTTTACCGTAGAACGAACATGTACTAGCTGCGGCGGAATGGGTAAAACCATAAAAGATCCTTGCAAAACCTGCGCGGGTAGCGGACGAGTGCGTAAAGAAAAAACCCTTTCCGTCAGTATTCCTGCCGGCGTAGAGGAAGGCACACGTATTCGCTTAAGCGGTGAAGGTGAGGTGGGGGTACGCGGTGGCGTGGCTGGAGATTTATATATATTTGTGAGCGTTAAACAACATCCATTATTTATTCGTGACGGAGCCGATATTCATTGCAATATCCCTATAAAAATGACTACTGCTACCTTAGGCGGGGCGATTGAAGTTCCAACTATTGATGGTAGCCGTGTAAAAATCACTATACCTGAAGGCACACAAAACGGCCATCAAATGCGTTTGCGGGGCAAAGGTATGTCTATACTCCGCGCAGGCAGCCGCGGAGATATGTATATACACACAATGGTGGAAACACCTATAAAACTTAGCAAAAAACAGAAAGATTTACTTAAAGAATTTGATAAGGCCGGTGATAATGTCAGCCCGCAATCAGAAAGCTTTTTTGATAAAGTAAAAGAATTCTGGACAGATTTGAAATAATTTTTCTAATTAAAGATTTCAATCTAAATAAAAGGGTCATAAGACCATTGCAGCAAGGCTTGTCGCTGTTTGGGACGGCAGGTTAAATCACCTGTTTTACAATTAGCTTTTATCTGCCCTGCATGACGAGAAAATGCACGCCAGCGTTTTATCTGGATTTCGTCTAGTTTTTCTATACGCCTTCCTAAATAATAACGGCAATACCACTGAAACCAACCGCGTGGGTCCTGCCCATAAATCCAGCCTTTTTCTTTCCATACAGAAAGCAGCTGGCGGCTTTTTATGCCAAAATAATTGAGTTTTTCATCGGCTACATTGCTGATTTTTGCTCTGGCAAACCATTCTTTCGGAAGTTCACCTATACAGTCATTGCAATATTTACCCTCAAAAATCCCCATTTCCAACATTTGTTGTGGAGAAAAACAAGGATTAAAACCGTAAGCAAAATCTTCCCCCACAGGGGCTTCCAGAATATAGGAGTAACCACGCTGCATTTTATCTGCAACCTTCACGACACCGCCTATCTCATACATACAATTTACCCCATGTATTTAGGAAGCCACTCCTCATTAGCTGATTTTAATTCACCAATTTTTATAGTTTTCTCATCAACAGTCAGTTCACTGACTTTAGTTTTTCCGATAATATTTACAGCTATATTTTTAGCTTTAGCAGCTTCTATAACTACTGCACTATTTTTTGCTGTTACAATATAGCGGGATTGGTCTTCACCGAACCAGAACCCAGCGTCACCGCTTACAGTAAGATTTGCACCAATACCGTTGCGATAAGTCATCTCGGCAATGGCAACCAAAAGACCTCCATCCGAAATATCATGACAAGCAGTGATTTTTCCACTTTCAATTAATGAACGCACAAAATCACCATTCTCTTTTTCAGTTTTCAAATCTACCGGCGGCGGCGCACCTTCTTCACTACCTAAAATTTCCCTCAGGTAAAGTGAAGCACCTAAATGCCCGCGTGTTTCGCCGATAACAATAATATCTTCACCAACAGCCACAAAGCTATTCCCCACGCGCTTGCTTAAATCTTTCAATATCCCCACACCACCAATCGCAGGGGTAGGTTGGATAGCCACACCACTGGTTTCATTATAAAGCGATACGTTACCGGAGATAATCGGATAATCCAAAGCTCGGCATGCTTCACCCATACCTTGCAAACAACCAACAATTTGTCCCATGATTTCCGGCTTTTGTGGATTACCGAAATTCAGACAGTTAGTAATAGCCAGCGGAGTTGCCCCAACTGCAGTAATATTCCGCCATGTTTCTGACACCGCCTGTTTGCCGCCTTCTACCGGATCCGCATAGCAATAACGCGGTGTGCAGTCAGTAGTAATCGCCAGCGCCTTATTAGTGCCATGAATCCGTACCACCGCCGCATCACCGCCACTACGCGCAATAGTATCATTACCAACCATGCTGTCATATTGTTCATAAATCCAGCGTTTGCTGGCGAGATCTGGAGTGCTTAATAGCTTTAGTAAAGATGGCTTGAGGCTTAAGGCATCAGGCATTAGGTCTTTCCACTCTCCACCATTGCCTTTTTCCTCCTGCCTTACAATTTCATACGGCCTATCATACACTGGCGCATCAGTAGAAACTGGTGCTATCGGCATATCTGCAACCACTGCACCATGCATTTTAAGTACGATGTTACCAGTATCAGTGATTTTACCTATGGTGGCAAAAGCCAGTTCCCATTTTTCAAATACCGCGCGGGCAATATGCTCTTTTTCCGGCTTGATCACCATAAGCATCCGTTCCTGTGATTCGGAAAGCATTATTTCATAAGGTGTCATACCAATTTCGCGCATTGGAACTTTGTCTAGTTCCAGCTCAATACCTGTACCGCCTTTACCTGCCATTTCCAAGGAAGAGGAGGTGAGTCCTGCCGCTCCCATATCCTGAATAGCAAGGATAGTATCGGTTTGCATTAATTCAAGGCAAGCCTCTATAAGCAATTTTTCAGTGAAAGGATCACCAACTTGTACTGTAGGGCGTTTTTCCTCGGAATCTTCACCAAATTCCGCAGATGCCATAGTCGCACCATGAATACCGTCACGCCCAGTTTTTGAACCAACATAAACCACGCTGTTTCCTATGCCAGCCGCAGCAGAATAGAAAATCTTGTCAGTGCTTGCGATACCGACAGTCATAGCATTTACTAAAATATTCCCATTATATGAGGAGTGGAAATTACACTCACCACCAACAGTCGGCACACCAACACAATTACCATAACTACCAATTCCTGCAACTACACCTGAAATCAAATGCTTGGTTTTAGGATGGGAAGGATCGCCAAAACGCAGTGCGTTCATATTGGCAATTGGGCGTGCGCCCATGGTAAACACGTCACGCAAAATACCACCAACACCGGTTGCCGCTCCTTGGAATGGCTCAATATAAGAGGGGTGGTTATGCGATTCCATTTTGAAAATCGCTACCTGCCCATCGCCAATATCAATAACGCCGGCATTTTCCCCCGGACCGCAAATTACCCAAGGCGCTTGCGTAGGCAATTCCTTGAGCCATTTGCGCGTGGTTTTATATGAGCAATGCTCGCTCCACATAACTGAAAAAATACCAAGTTCCACCAGATTCGGCTCACGCCCCAATACTTTAAGTACACGCTCGTATTCATCAGGTGTTAAACCGTGCTGTGCTACGATTTCCGGAGTAATTCTGCTTGCGGCATTTTCTTGTTTTAATGTCTGAGGCATAGTGCTTTCCTTAGTTATATAATCACTTTGAATAATCAAAACTTTAAGTATTTGTAAATGAATATGTTATAAAAGAACACTATAAAACATAAAAAATACCGAAAATATCTATGAAAATTCTTATTGTTGACGATACTAAATTTGATCGTGATATAATAGAAATGTCCGTCAAAAAGCTCGGTTTTTCAACAGCAATAGCCGCAAACGGGACAGAAATGCTGTCTGTATACAAGGAATTTATGCCCGATTGCATACTACTTGACTGGGAAATGGGGGAAACTACTGGAATAGAGCTTCTCAGAAAAATAAGGTTAAACAACGAACATAATAGCGTAAAGATTATTATCTGCACCGCTAATAATCACCCTAGCTTTGTTGGACATGCTCATACACAGGGAGCAGATGGCTTTATTACCAAGCCGATAAATCCGGAAAAACTCCTTGCCAAATTCAAAGAAATTGAACTTTTATAAAGCCTTCACTACATCCAGAACTGCATTAGCATGGCCATCCACCTTTACTTTGCGCCATATTTTGCGAACAATACCGTTTTTATCAATTAGAAAAGTGGTACGTTCTATACCCATATAAGTTTTGCCATAATTCATTTTTTCCTTCCATACGCCATAATCTTCACAAACACTGGTGTTTTCGGCAGAGGCAAGCGGGAATGGAAGACAGTATTTTTCTACGAATTTATCATGACTTTTTACAGAATCCTTGGATACACCGATAATCACTGTATTAATTTTTCCAAATTCCTCTAATTTATCACGAAAATCCTTAGCTTCAGTGGTACAGCCCGGTGTGTCGTCTTTCGGATAGAAATAAAGCACGAAGTTTTTACCCAAAAGAACCGAGGTACTTATAACACCACCGCCATTTATCGCCATCTCAAAAGCCGGGGCTTTATCACCTACAGATATTTGATTTGTCACATTATTCTCCTTGAGTAGTTTGATTTATTATTAGCTTGTAATAGCCATATACTGTTTTTTCCACTTGTAGCAAACGATTATTCAATTGTTCAAAATTTTTTTCTTTTACTGTTTCTACCAGCAATTTTTTAAGGCCAACTGGAGCTGTTTTTATGTCAAATTTACCATCAGAACAAAGACGTAACATATTGAATAATTGCTCTAAAAATTCACCAGAAGAAATTAAATCATCGGCAATTATATTGTCTAATTTTTTATTTTTCTTAAGAAGATTAATAATCTTACTTGCACTGCCGAATTTCTCGCCAATTAAATCAGGAGCATAACGCAATAACAAATATTGAGCAATGAAATCTATGTCTATAAGCCCACCGCGGATATATTTTATATCCCATGGATTTTCGGTAAAATGCTCCTTGGCAATACGATCTCGCATATCAAGCACATCTAGGCGTAGTTTTTCTACATCACGAAACTTACTTATCTGTTTTTCTATATAACTTTCCATCTCTTCAAGTAATGATAAATCACCAGCTACCGCTCTAGCCTTGGTAAACGCCATATACTCAAATGTCCAAGCCGCCTGCTCAAAATAATTTTCAAATGCCTGCTTGCTTGCAGCAAGCGCACCTTGCCCACCAGAAGGACGTAGACGGGTATCCACCTCGTACAACCTACCTTCACGCCCAATAGCAGAAAGGGTATTAAGCAAACGCTGGGTGAGTCGGTTATAATAAACACTGGCAGTAAACGATTTCTCACCGTTTGAAAATTCTTCAAAATCCTGAGCATCGTAAACAAACACAAGATCAATATCCGAACTGAAAGTCATTTCCTGACTGCCTAGTTTTCCTAAAGCAATAATAGCAAAACTGCTGCCAGTAATTATACCATAAGTTCTTTCAAATTCCGCCGTTACTATTTTTAAGGTTTGCCCCACTATACATTCCGCCAGATTGCTTAAGAATTTTCCTGTTTGCCTGCTATCCACCATTTGTTTAAGTAGCTGCACTCCAGCTTGAAATTGTTTTTCATTGCGAAACTGGCAAAGCCTGTCTATACAATCCTCAAAATATTCCGCACCTTTTAATTTCTCCTGTATCTGCGCTTCTAAATTTTCAGGCGAGGGAAGGTGATCATAAAAATCTTCATATAGCACCGCATCCAATAATTCCGGCATATGGCTTAAATTACTGGCCAGCATGGGCGCACTACCCATAATATCGGCAATTAACCCCAATAAATGCGGATTCATTTGAAAGAGCGAAAATAGTTGGATAGCTGCCGGTAAGTTTTTTAGAAATTCATTGAATTTGAGAAAAGCAACATCAGGGCTTGCGGTTTCAGATAACCGCTTAAGAATAGCCGGCATCATTTCGGTAAGCAATTCACGGGCGCGCTTGGTACGGGTAGAACGACACGAGCCATGATGCCAGCCCATAATTATTTCAGAAATCACCTCTGGCTGGCTGTAGCCCATATCACGGATGGTTTTTAGCGTTTCTGCGTCATGACTTACGCCTGTAAACACCAGATTTCCTGTATCACTTAGACTTTCAGCACTTCTAAATGACGAAGCATAAATTTCATGCACCGCGTATAAATTCTTTAGCAAATCGCAAGAAAATAATTCTAAATCCGCATATCCCATAAATTCAGCAATATTTTTTAATGCAATATCAGTGGTTGGCAGTGAGTGAGTTTGTTCATCAGCCACCATTTGAATGCGATGTTCCAACGTCCTAAGAAATACATAAGCAGTGCGCATAGTGTTTTCTTTTTCAGCATCTATCAACCCCATCTCCAACAAAACCGCTAAAGTTTCGCAAGTGGAACGCAAACGTAATTTTACTTCACGCCCGCCCCATATTAATTGGTGGATTTGCGCGTAAAATTCAATTTCACGAATACCACCAAGCCCTAGCTTAATATTATGACCGCTTAATTTGATTTGCTTATTCTGGCGGGTATCCATCTGGCGTTTAATTGAATGAATATCATTAATAGCTGCAAAATCTAAACTTCTACGCCACATAAACGGCGTAAGGCTTTTTAAGAATTTTTCGCCGGCATCAATATCGCCAGCTATTGGTCGGGCTTTTATCATCGCTGCCCGCTCCCAATTCTGCCCTACACTTTCATAATAATAATAGGCGCTATCCACCGTTACCACCGGCGGGGTAGAAGCAGGGTCAGGGCGCAGGCGTAAATCAGTACGAAAAACATAACCATCACTGGTACGATCCTGCATGATAGAAACCAAATCATGCGCCAGCTTGTTCATAAAATGCTGTTCGTTATGCCTGCCTTTATAACCAATCCTGCCTAGTTCATAAAGTAAGATAAGGTCAATATCACTGGAATAGTTTAGTTCACGCCCACCAAGCTTGCCCATACCCAATATTATAATGCCACTTTTCCTAACATCTCCATGTTTAATTTCCCCGCGTTTATGAGCAGCACGCATCAAATAATTGATTGTTATAACAAGACATTGCTCTGCGAAATCCGAAAGGGCTGCAGTTACTTGCTCCAGTGACCAGATTTTCGCAACATCGGCCAGTGCCGTAAGCAAAGCTAATTTTCCTTTGGCTATTCGCAACTCACGCATCAGCAATGGCTGATCCCATTCTTTGTCTGGTAGCTCCAAAATTTTATCAGCAAAATTCAAATATGCTATATCTATACCATGGCTAGATAAATCAATCACAACATCAGGATACAAAATTAACAGGCGAGTTAAAAAAGGTGAATAACTATTAAGCTTGTCCGCAGCTTGTGCAAAAATTAAATTATTGTCATGGTTTTTCATTTGATTGTTATGTTATCTCTATGGCATGTTTACATTATTCTTTTTGTTATTTCTGAACATAGCGAAGAATTTTGTCTGCGATGAATTCTTTTAGCTACTTCGCTCTTTTCATTATTAGCAATAAACTTTATATTTAGAAGAAACTACATTGCGAAGCAAAATATTTAGATTTTTTTTAGGTGTAATGCTGATGCTAGTAGTTTCTGCCCTACTGGCATTTAATGCTTTGTTATTGTGGGTAGCAACCGGTCCTCGCTCCCTTGAAGCTATTACCCCGTACATGGAAGACGCACTCTCCAGCTCCGATGGCAGTTATCATGTAAAAATTGGCAAAACCCAACTTATCTGGGACGGATGGAAACATCCAGTTGATATTCGCCTAAAAGATATAACCGTTCTAACCAATGAGGAAAAAGTTTTTACGACTTTTCCCGAAATCGCCTTAGGGGTAGACATTTTATATCTGCCATTGGGAAAAATAATGCCAACGTCCCTCACAATAACAGCCCCGATTATAAATATTATTCAAAATGATGACCGAAGCCTTGGTTTTGGCTTTAAGCAACAAAATACTGAAACGGTAAAAACCACTCAAACTGTACCATTTTCAGCTTTGCTTGCACCGTTTTTGCAAAACGACGAGGGTAATTTCCGACGCTTGCGCAGTGTAATTATTAACAATGCCGGTCTTAATTTTGTTAATAGCAAAGAGATTGTTTTTTTTGACGCCCGTAATTTGAACATAAAGCTTAACCGTAATAAGCAAGGTAAAATAAAAATAGATAGTAGTGCTAGTATTTATTATAATGACTATACTTCCAATATCCGTGCTCAATTTTCCTTACAGCCAGATCAAACAATTGCCGAGGGAACATTAGAATTTTCAGAATTAATGCCGAATGTATTAGCCGGATTATTTTATAATGATGCAGACCTTAAATCTTTTGCCGTTCCTGTGAGCGGCAAAGCTAATATCTTGCTGGATATGAACGGTAATATAAAAAATCTGGGCTTTTCTATCCAAGGCGGCAAAGGAAATATAGAATCTGAACGTTTTAACACTCCTATTCCTATTAACTCTTTGTCGTTAGCAGGCAGGATAAGTGATAATTTGTACCAATTAGAAATTACAAAACTAGACGTTGATATAGAGGGTGTAACTATTGCAACAAAGGCTATGGTCAATTTCCACGATACCAGCATAGAACCAGATGCTACCCCAGAAATCAAGGCTGCCCTTATATTAAAAAATGCGGCAAGCGATAAGGTAAATATGCTATGGCCGCCTGCGCTGTCACCTCTTACAAGGGAATGGGTAACAACCAGTATTAGTGGTGGGAAAATTCAAGAAGCAAACCTTGTGATTAATATAAATAAAGGAGATTTGAATAAACCTTCTTTGCCTAAGGAAGCCGTGAATGCCAATATCAAAGTTGAAGACTTAAATATCTTGTATTTACCGGAGCATCCACCGGTTAATAATGTAAAAGGTGAAATCCATATTGATGGGGTAGGTCTTGATGCAGCTATTGATTCAGCCAGTTTTTTAGAAAAAACCAAGCTAAGCAACGGGCATGTACTGATTGAAAACCTTAATGCTGAAAACCCTTATATAAAAGTTGATCTACAAGCTGAAGCTTCAGCAAAAGATATGGTACATTTTTTAGGTCTACCTCGCCTTAGACATAAAGAACATCTGGGGCTACGTGAAGACGAGGTAAAAGGCGATGTAAAAGGCGAAGCAAAAGTCGGATTTAATTTTTTTGCGCCAAAAGGCAAAAAAGCCGAGGATGCTATTATTTATGATGTAAAAGCAGAAGTTATAGGAATTACTCAAAACGGTTTCTTAAAAAAATTCGATGTAGTTAATGTAAACGGCACAGTAGGTGTTAATAACAATGGCGTTGAATTTACAGGGACAGGAGAAATAAATAGCGCGCAGGTAAGCAAAGGTAATGTAAAATACTTATTCTCACCGGAAAAAGGCTTTGACACTTTTATAGAAGGTTCAACTAAGGCCAACGCGCAGGTTATGAAGCGTTTCGGTTATCCTGAATTTGCTTTTATGAAAGGCGGTAGTATCGGTGTTAATGCCAAGGTAAAACTGGGCGATAATATTGAGCAAACCGAAGCAACTCTTGACCTTGCCGATGCCGATATATATCTGGATATTATTGGTTGGAAAAAACCAATAAAAGAAGCTGCAATAATAGATCTGATAAGTGAGAAGAAAGACGGAATCATAAAAATCTCCTCTTTTAATCTGAATGGTAATAATATTTCTTCTAAAGGTTCTGCCATCCTTTCAGGTGATTTTTCCGGTTTCTCTAATATAGATTTAAGCAAATTGGATTTTGGAGATAATGATATTTCTGACTTACATTATGAAAATAATGCTAACGGAATAGTATTCCAAATAGCTGCGAAAAGCGCAGATGCAACATCATGGCTGGCAAGCAGCGCGGATGGGTTTTCCTTCAAAAACTTTCCGGCAACATATTTTAAGGGTAATATTGGAAAGCTTACCTTGGCAAAAAATAAAATTCTTTATGGTATTAATGGGGAGTTATCGTGTGGAAAATATACATGTAGCAATATTAACTTAAATGGAACAACCGGCGCAGAAAAAGCATTTTCTATAAAACTATCAAAAGATGCTAAAAATCAGCGTGAGATAGCTATAAAATCGGATGACGCTGGTTCTTTCCTATACGCAACTGGCGTGCTTGACGGCATGAATGGTGGAGAGTTAAGAATAAATGGAACTTATAAAGAGGATAGGGAGGGCAGCACCCTAACTGGTAAATTACTTGTTAGTGAACACACAATCAAAAATGCCCCATTACTGGGTAAAGTTCTGTCGCTGGCATCGCTTACCGGATTAATAGACACTCTTCAAGGTAACGGCATCCGTTTCAAGGAGCTTAACATACCTTTCACCTTGAATAATGACGTAATAACTATAGAAAAAGGTAAAACTTACGGCTCGGCAATAGGACTTACGGTTGACGGAACTATAACTTTTCCTAAAAAATATTTGGACTTACAGGGAACTGTTGTACCTTCTTATTCACTTAATAGCATTTTTGGTAAAGTTCCATTACTGGGAGAAATGCTAACAGGCGGTGAGGGGCAGGGTGTTTTTGCTGCCCGTTATAGCATTAGGGGGGTAGAAGATAAGGCTGATGTCAGCGTAAACCCATTATCTATCCTTACACCGGGATTTTTACGCGGATTATTTGATATATTTGATGACAAACCAGCAAAAAAGACCAAAAATAATCAATAATCATGAAAATATACGGACAAAATTATGCTAGTTGATAGTCATTGCCATCTCAATTTTCCCGATTTCAAAGATGACATAGATAATGTTATCGCACGGGCGAAAGCGGCAGGAGTAGGGGTAATGCAAACCATCTGCACAGAAATGGCAGAATTTGAAGAGGTTTATTCCATCGCAGAAAGAAACGAGGGGGTATTTTGTTCAGTCGGGGTGCATCCGAATGACTCCGGAAAACAGGAAATTATTTCTGCACAGGAACTTATAGACAAAACTTCACGTAAAAAAGTTATCGGGATTGGTGAAACAGGGCTGGATTATCATTATGAATATAGCGATAGGGAACTGCAAAAACATAGCTTTCTTGAACATATCAAAACCGCACAGGCAACCGGACTTCCGCTTATTGTCCATACCAGAGATGCTGATGAAGATACTATAAAGATATTAAGTGATGAAATATCAAAATCTTATTTTAAGATCTTAATCCATTGCTTTACTTCCACCAAACATCTTGCTGATACTATTGTAAAACTTGGCGGATATATTTCCGTATCCGGTATTATTACCTTTAAGAATGCCCAAAGTATTAGGAATGCGTTATCAGATGTACCACTAGATAGAATACTTATAGAAACCGATTCGCCATTTCTTGCGCCCATACCATATCGCGGCAAGCGCAATGAACCGACATATGTGACAGAGGTCAATAAAGCCTTGTCTACCCTTAAAAATATTAGTGAAGAAGAATGTACGAAAATAACCACGGAAAACTTCTTCCGTCTATTTGATAAGGCGAAACAATCATGAAAATCACTATCTTAGGCTGCGGCCATTCCCTTGGCGTTCCGGTTATTGGTTGCAAATGCCCTGTTTGCACTTCTGATAACCCTAAAAACAAGCGTTTACGCGTGTCAGTTTTGCTAGAAATCAATGGGATAAATATTATTATTGATACATCGCCTGATTTTCGCCAGCAAATGTTACTGACAAACATCAATAAAATTGATGCGGTACTTTATACCCATGATCACGCCGACCATATTCACGGCATAGATGATTTGCGCCAATTCAATGCCTTACAAGACGAAGTTATACAAACTTACGGCAATATTGAAATAATGACTGCAATCAAAAAAAGATTTGCTTACGCTTTTAATGATAAACCAAATAGCGGGGCAATGTTCCGTCCGGCAATTAATGCCAATATGCTTCCTGAAGCAACATTGCATGAATTTACCGTAAAAGGTATTAATATCATAGCTTTTGAACAAGGGCATGGAAAAAGCACAACCCAAGGCTATCGTATCGGCAATTTTGCATACTCAACTGACGTGGATACCTTGAGCGACAGAGCATTTGCAACGCTTGCAGGAGTTGAATGCTGGGTTGTTGATTGCCTGCGCTATACGCCATCATACAGCCATTCATATCTAGAGCGCACATTAGAATGGGCAAAGCGCGTAAAAGCAAAGCAAACCATACTAACGCATATGGCACATGAATTTGATTATGATACATTATCTGCCGAACTTCCCACTGGCGTTTTCGCCGGTTATGATGGTATGGTGATTGAAATTTAGAAAATTCCAACCTATTTTTTCCATAATATATATTATACGACAATGAGATTAGCATGAACGACAAGATAGAAGAGCAAAAAGAACAGCTAAAACCTTTGGTTTCAGAGGCAATAAAAAGCCTGCGCGGCGAATGTACAGTCGCTGGTGATAAATCAATTTCACACCGCGCACTCATGCTTGGTTCGCAAGTGCTTGGCACTACCAAAATCCACGGACTGCTTGAAGGCGAAGATGTTCTACGTACCGCAGATGCGCTTACCTCCCTTGGTGTACCGATTAAACGTGAAGCCGATGGAACTTGGCTTGTTACCGGAGTTGGCGTTGGCGGCTTAAGCGAAAGCGAAAATGTGCTGGATATGGGCAATTCCGGCACTAGTACCCGCTTACTGATGGGACTGGTAACACCTTATAATTTTACCAGCTTTTTTACAGGTGATGAAAGCCTCAGGAAACGTCCGATGGCACGGGTAATAGAACCTCTTTCACAAATAGGCGCTAAATTCACTTCCCGAGACAAAGGCAGGCTTCCTGTAGCCCTTACCGGCACTAACAACCCCCTTCCTATTACTTACCGCCTTCCCGTAGCTTCAGCGCAGGTAAAATCGGCAATATTGCTGGCTGGACTTAATACCCAAGGAATTACCACAGTTATTGAGAAA
The DNA here is from genome assembly GCA_963205245.1 of Pseudomonadota bacterium. Taxonomy (GTDB): domain Bacteria; phylum Pseudomonadota; class Alphaproteobacteria; order Rickettsiales; family SXRF01; genus SXRF01. Next base: position 3,580 of record CAUJIB010000088.1, on the reverse strand, counting down.
GAACCCACCCGCGACCATACCGAAAATATGCTGGGATATTTTGGATTTAACATTAAAAAACAACATCTTGAAGATAGCTCTTTATCCATTTCAGTTACCGGACAACCAGAGCAGAAACTAGGGCAGTACAAGATTTTTGTACCAGCCGACCCATCTTCTGCAGCTTTTTTAATTGTTGCCACTATTATCTGTCCAGATTCAGAACTACTTATAAAAAATGTCTGCATAAACCCGCTAAGAACCGGACTATTTACCAGCCTGATAGAAATGGGTGCTAATATTGAATTTATAAATAAGCGCGAGATTGCAGGGGAATTGGTTGCCGATATTGCCGTAAAACACAGCAAATTAATGGCAATAAAAGTTCCAGCTAACCGCGCGCCCTCCATGATTGATGAATACCCTATTTTAGCTGTCGCAGCGGCTTTTGCCGAAGGTGAAAGCGTTATGCACGGACTTTCCGAACTCAGGGTAAAAGAAAGTGACCGCCTAAGTGCCATCATTGCCGCACTTACTGCCTGTGGGGTTACCGCCCGCGCCGAAGGTGATGATTTATACGTCAAAGGCGGGACAACCCCTCCACAGGGCGGCGCAATAGTTACCACCAATTTTGACCACCGTATTGCTATGGCATTTTTAGTTATGGGTATGGCATGTAAGAAACCAGTAACCGTAGATGATGTTACTGCCATAGCCACCAGCTTCCCTAACTTTACCGAGCTTTTCAATAGCTTAGGGGCTAAAATCAGATCCCCTCGCCTTGCCTCCTCTTCTTCCAATACCCGCCCTTTAGTTGTCACAATTGATGGCCCTGCCGCATCAGGAAAAGGTACTCTTGCCAGAAGGTTAGCGGAACATCTTAATCTAGAATATTTAGATACAGGCAGCTTATATCGGGCTGTGGGAATGAAGATAATCTATGCTGGTAAAGACCCCAACGATCACGCGGCAGCAATAGAAGCAGCAAAAAGTATAGATATAGAGGATTTAGCAAATCCACGCCTTCGTCAGGAGCGTATAGGGCAAGCTGCCTCCATAGTTTCAGCATTTCCAGAAGTAAGGTCAGCACTTTTAGAATTCCAGAGAAAGTTTGCAACGTCAGGCCGAGGTGCTGTGCTAGATGGTCGTGACATAGGAACAGTAGTATGTCCTGATGCAGATTTTAAGTTTTATATAACCGCAACTTTATTTGCCAGAGCCAAACGCCGCCATAAAGAATTACAGGGGCAAGGAATAGAAGTAGTTTTTGAATCAGTGCTGGCTGATTTACGCGAGCGCGACGAACGCGATGAACAGCGTGCAATAGCCCCAATGCGTCCTGCGGACGATGCTTATATCATTGACAGTTCAAAACTTGATGCAAGCGAAGTATTCCAAACTGCCCAAAATGTTATTATGCATGATTAAAAACTATTTTTTAATAAACAATAACCAACATTACAAAAATGTAATATTTTTTACATGGCAAAGTAATATTGATAATGCTTATATGGCTTTGTCCTCACAAGAGGATAAAATAACGTAATCAATTATAAGGATTAATTCTATGAATAAAACTCTTGCACTTGTTGCTCTTCTTGGTCTAGTTGCTGCTCCTGCTTTCGCTAATGAAGCTCCTAAAGCTGAAGTTGCTGCTCCTGCTAAAGCAGAAAAAGTTGTTGCTAAAGAAGAAGCTAAAAAAGACGGTGAAGTTAAAGCTGAAGACGCTGCTAAAGCTGAAGCTGCTAAAGCTGAAAAGAAATAATCTTTTCGTACTTTTTTGTACAAAAAACGCGCTGGCAATTGTCAGCGCGTTTTTTTTATGAAATACAACCTCCACAAAGGCTAAATATGAATAGGTTTGTCATCCCGAGAGAAACCAAGAGATATTGTCTTTGTGAAATAATTTATAATGTAAAGATTCCTCACACTCGTTCAAAATGACATATTGCTAGTGACCAAATGCCGCAATATCAGCATGATTAGTATCTTTTTCGCCAAAAAAAAAGGGCATCAGCTTTCGCCTTTGCCCTATTCTAATTAATTATTATATAAATTGTGTTAGATACCCATAGCTTTATTACGACCACCAGAGATAGCCGCCAAATAAACAGCACCTGCCCCAGCACCCATTTCAGCCACAGCCCCCCAAGCACTACCTTCTCTTTCACCGGTTTTTTCGTTAACTTCAGGAGAAAATAATCTTCTAGTTCCATCAATCATAGCCCCAACACCAGCTACTATACCAGTGCCACGGAAAACCTTACTGGTTCCACTGGCATTTTTACCGAAATTACCACCCACACTAGCTTTCACTCTATCAAAAGGTTTCATTTCATCAAATTTAGGGTCAAGAATCTTTTTCAATGAATCTTTCTCTGTTGCCAAAGTCTTACTTAACTCATCTTTATTTTTATTCAATGCGTCCTTAGCTTCTTGCGTAATATTAGCTTCACCAAGCTTCTTATCAGCACCAGAAATCTGTTCATTAATATTCTTAATATTTTCTCTGTGAGGCACGCCTTCATTAGCAAACAACTCACCATCCTTAGCTAGCTCATAATTAGTTCTGGCTTTAGGTTGTTCAGTTGCAGTTGCAGTTGCAGTTGCACTAGCTGTATTTTGCTCCGCACCAGACGTTTTCTGGTCGGTGGTTTTATGCTCAGAATTGGTGTTACCTTGCGCTGTATTGGTTTCAGAAGCTTTGCCTTCTGATCCAGCAGTTGTGTTATTATTAGCTTCAGCCATAAAGAGGTTCTCCACCTAAAAAATTCATTACATATATTATGTTACTTTACTCTATTAACTGCAGTATAACCATAATTAGATTATTTTTGTGTTACAATTTTATGAATATTAAAAATTCTTTATTACAATTCATATAATACACTGTAATATATAAATATATTTAATTTAGTAGCGATTAAATTGCTTTAGGTTAAATTATAAATTGCGAGTAAGAAACAGCGTTTTTTCTGCATCCCTACGCCTAACCAAACCCTTTTGCACTATTTTTCCCGCATATACCCATCTGGAGAATTCTGCTGCTGCCAGCAATTCTTCACCACTATTCAATATCCGTAATAATTTTGATTTTTCAAATGCTTTTACACCAACATTATAAATAAAACTCACTAAAGCATCAAACTGGTTTTGCGATAGTTCATAAACAACCAAACGCTCTATCGCCAGTTCAGCTATAATAACATCCTGCTTTAGTAATGCTTCCCCTTCTTCTCTGGTTATTCCCAGTGGTGGAAATTTCTCTCCTTTAATTACTACATGACCATAACCAATACTAAGTTTGGCAGCAGGGCAAAAATAAGGTGTAGCACAGAAACCTTCAAATTTCTTGATTAAATCTATAGCATTTGCAGAACTTTTCATGCTATTACTTCGCAAATCGTACGTTTGCGGTTCTTATTTCCTGCCTGATATCTTCCACATATTGTTTTACAGCTTGCAAACGCTCGTCAATCCGCGCCAGCTTTTCACCAAAATCCGATGTATCTACAGCTTGCTTCTCAAGGGTATAAACCCTTGCATTAAGCTGAGTTGTCCATACTATCGCAGCTGCAATCTGTAAAAACAAAGTAATTAG
>CAUJIB010000087.1 GCA_963205245.1 Pseudomonadota bacterium | reverse complement strand
TGGCAAGACAGAATTAAATAAAAATCTGGTGTAATTTCATATAGTTATTATATTTTCTTGCCTTGCAGTAACAGTAAAGATATATTTACCTTTATGAGTACAAAGCATCAATCTGCAATCAAAGAAGAACCTCAGTATCTGGCAAAGAAAGCTATAAGCCTACTTGAGCAAAAAATTCATAGTGAATTTGGGTATTATATTGAAATGGGTGCAGAGCTTGAGTTTGCTGTAAAAGACAACCATTTAATAACTAATAAACACAATATATTCAATTTGCCGAATGATGATGCAGATGTAAATGCTGTGAAATCAAGTGGCTTTTCTCCACAGATTAAACGTCCAAATAGGCAAAAAGATATTTTTTTTCCTAATTCACCTTATGTAGCTTATTGTTATAAAGAAACAGAGCAGAATTTATTATGCAGCCAATATGAAGTGGTTATAAGCCATGAAGCAACAAGAAAAGCAGAAATAGGAGGCAGGGCAAATCTTACAGCCAGAGCAATCGACGCAACCTATGCGGATATACTTGGTAATTTTCCATCACAAAAAACCGCCACAAACCGCCATTACCGCAAGGCAACCAAACTTCACCATAAAGTGGAAGCAGTTAGCATTGAACCTCATATTGTAAAAACTGATATTGATCCTAACAAAGAACCATTCTTATTCAATTTTGAGATTCATAATGGCCTGCATATAAATATCAGTCTTAATAAGGCTGAAAAACCGAATATAACAAAATCGGAATTAAAAAATATATCGAATAGTATCGCAAAAAATAATAGCGAACTTGCATATTTATTGGGGACTGATCAGAACTCTATTTTACGTTATAAATTCAGGGATTCACTATATCCTGAAAAAATAACCGTGCATAATGATAAAGATAATAATTATATAGAAAATACCGCCCCATCTGCTTCCAGCAACCCATATTATGCCATTTTAGTTACATTGGTAGGGGTTTATAACGGGTTAAAAGAAATGCAAAGCATGGGAAACATAATCACAAAACAACCTTTGATTTCCAATAATATTGAAAATGCGAAAATTTCTTTTTTTGCACCAGATAATTCCGCCCGTAAACTATTAAATGAAATTGATGATAACGAACATAATCTGGGAAACAGGTTATGGCAGGCTATTGAAAAAACTCCACCTAGTGAAGAATTGCGGCTTTTCCAAAAGCAAGGACGATTTGATCTCCACAAAAATCATTCCCTGAACAGATAATATCGTAAATATATACGGCAAGCATGTTGCCAATTTCTCAATATCTTCTTGCCAAAAATCTACTTCTACCGCTATTATCAGTAAAAACAAATCGTTAATATAGAAGTATAAAATGAAAGATATAGTTTACGACATCCCCACAGTTACCAATGTTACAAGACGGCACACCCTTGCTGTATTGGTGGATAATGAATTCGGTGTTTTAGCACGGGTAATCGGGCTATTTTCCGGTCGCGGTTATAATATTGAAAGTCTTACCGTTGCCGAAGTTGAGCATAATAAAAATCTGTCACGCATAACCATTGTAACTTCAGGGACAGAGATGGTGGTGGAGCAGATTAAAAAACTGCTGGAAAAAATGGTACCTGTGCATAAGGTACATGATTTAACCATAGAAGGTGAACATGTTGAGCGCGAATTAGCCTTGGTAAAAATTCTAAGCAATGAGAAACAACGGGTTGAAGCCTTGCGTGTAGCTGATATTTTCCGCGCCCGTGTTGTTGATTCTACGACCGAAAGTTTTGTATTTGAAGTAACCGGCGAATCAGGACAAATAGACGAATTTATCAAGCTTATGCAACCATTAGGCCTGATTGAAATTTGTCGAACCGGAATAGCGGCTATCAGCCGCGGCAAGAATGGGATTTAGAGAAAATTTTTATATAGTTTGGTAATTTATAATCGTCATTGCGAGCAAAACAAAGAAATACAGTTCTTTCAGTGCTGGGGATTTGCTAGATTGCCACGTCGCTTTCGGCTCCTCGCAATGACAAAATTATTTGTTATGACTATTCCTCAGTGTTTGAAATATCTTCATCATTCTCAGATTCACTTTCCGGCACAGTCACGATTGACACAACCTTCTCGCCATCGCCAGTTTTAAGAATGGTAACGCCCTGTGTGTTGCGTCCTGCCACACGGATTCCATCCAGCGGGCAGCGAATAACGGTAGCACGGTCGGTCATAAGCATAATCTGCCCTGTTTGCCCAACCGGCTGGCTGGCAACCACTTTGCCATTACGGTCAGAAGTTACGATATTTACCATACCTGAACCGCCGCGCCCTATGGTACGGTATTCATAAGCTGAGGTACGTTTGCCATAACCATTTTCGGTAACGGTGAGAATGAATTGCTCGGCTGCTTCCAGCTCGGCAAAACGTTCATCAGAAAGCGTTACCTCTGCAACTGCTTCTTCATCGCTATTTTGGATTGTTTCCACTTCAGTATCGCCAGCGGCACGACGTTTCGCCGCAGCCATTTTCAGATAAGCGTAACGCTCTTCTATAGTGGTGGTAATTCCACCAAGTATGCTCATGGAAACTACTTCATCTCCACCCGCCAGTTTCATACCGCGTACACCATCCGAAGTGCGGCTTTTGAATACGCGCACGTCCGACACAGGGAAGCGGATAGCCTTGCCTGATTTTGACGCTAGGAACACATGGTCATTTTCATTGCAAACCTGCACACCTACCAGCCTGTCATCATCATCCATGCGGATAGCGATTTTACCGTTAGAGCGAATATCGTGGAAATCTGATAAATCATTGCGGCGCGCATTACCTTTAGCAGTCACAAAGAAGATGTTCATTGAATCCCATTGCGCCTCATCCTCAGGCAACGGCATAAAGGTAGTGATGGCTTCACCTTCGGCCAGCGGGAATATATTTACCAGAGCCTTACCACGGGTATTGGCTGCGCCAACCGGCAGGCGGTAAACCTTAAGCTTATAAACTTTGCCTAAACTGGAGAAGAATAACACCGGAGTGTGGGTATTTACTACCAGAAGCTCGGTGGTTATATCCTCATCACGCACATTCATAGCAGATTTGCCTTTACCGCCACGGCGTTGCGCACGATAGGAAGAAAGGGCAGTACGCTTAATGTAACCACCAGAGGTAACGGTCACCACCATATCTTCTTTTTGGATCAGGTCTTCAATATCCGCTTCAAATTCTGAAAACTCAATCTGGGTACGGCGCGGTGTTGCAAATTGTTCTTTAGCAGCTAAAAGTTCTGTACGTAAAATACCATAAAGTTTTTCACGGTTACCGAGAATAGAAAGAAATTCAGCAATTTCTGCTGCCAGTTCCTGCATTTCCGCATCAATTTTTTCGCGCTCCATTCCTGTCAAGCGTTGCAGGCGTAATTCCAAAATTGCACGAGCCTGTGCTTCAGTGAATTTTATCCGCCCGCCATTGATTTTATTGCCGGAATCATCCACCAGCTGCAACAGAGAAATAATATCGCCAGCTTCCCAATCACGGCGCATTAGTTCTTCACGGGCAATGTTCGGATCAGCCGAAGCTTTAATAACCGCGATTACTTCGTCAATATTGGCAACGGCAATAGCCAGACCAATCAACAAATGGGCGCGGTCACGAGCTTTATTGAGCAGGAAATTAGTACGGCGGGTAATAACTTCCTCGCGGAAAGCCACAAAGGAGGTGATAATGTGCTTTAGATTCATCACCGCCGGACGACCATTATCCAACGCCAGCATATTTACACCAAAGCTGGTTTGCAGCGGGGTATAGGCAAATAACTGCGAAAGAACCACGTCCGGCACAGCATCTTTTTTCACTTCAATCACCACTCGTACGCCTGACTTATCAGATTCATCGCGCAGATCAGAAATTCCTTCTATTTTCTTTTCATTTACTAGTTCGGCAATGCGCTTAATCATATTGGCTTTATTAACCTGATACGGTACTTCGGTAACGATAATAGCGAAGCGGCCAGCACGGATTTCTTCAATCTCTGTTTTAGCGCGCATGATAACCGAGCCACGCCCCGTAGAAAGGCCGTTGCGTGCGCCAGTGCGACCAAGGATTATTCCACCGGTAGGGAAATCCGGAGCAGGACAAACTTCAAGCAGTTCATCCATACTTACTTCCTGATTGTCAAGATAGAGCATACAGGCATCCACCACCTCACCCAGATTATGCGGAGGGATATTAGTTGCCATGCCAACCGCGATACCACCTGCACCATTTACTAGGATATTAGGATAAGCAGCAGGCAGTACAATCGGTTCTTTTTCCGAACCATCATAGTTGTCCTGAAAATCTACGGTGGCTTTATCAATATCGGCAAGCAAAGCATGGGCTGCTTTTGACAAGCGGGACTCGGTGTAACGCATTGCCGCTGGCGCGTCACCATCCATAGAGCCGAAGTTGCCCTGCCCGTCCACCAATTCAAGACGCATGGAAAAAGGCTGAGCCATCCGCACCAACGCATCATAAATCGCGCTATCACCATGCGGGTGGAATTTACCCATAACATCACCCACGATACGAGCGGATTTTTTATAAGGCTTGTTATATTCGCAACCTAATTCCAACATACCAAACAAGATACGGCGATGCACAGGTTTCAAACCATCGCGCACATCTGGAATAGCCCGCGAAACAATCACGCTCATGGCATAGTCAAGATATGATTTTTTCATCTCCGCTTCAATGGAGATTGGCAGTAAATCAGAGGTTTTTTGCAAATTATTATCAGTCACGATGATACTTCCGCTAATGGGTTATTCTTATACCCAATTTTTCTAGCAGATTTACTAGGTAACGCAAGGGAATTAACAATTAACGTGTACGGTGTTTCGTAACGGTAGCAGCACCGGAAACATTATCGCTTGGAACACCAAAATCCTTTTGAGATTTTTCAATGGCTTTTCTACCATTTTCGGTTTCACCCAGAGCAGAAATTATAGCATCAAAATGCTCTTGGTTTATAATCATTTTATCTTTTATCTCAGCAATATCTTTTAGAGCATGGGCAATACAGATTACAGCCAAATCACCAGATCCTGTAATACGTTTTTCCGATAATATTTTTTCTTCTCCATGCTCCAAGGTTTTTTCCAGCTTTTCCTTCAGCTCCCGAGCACCAGATTTAACATCCTCAATTGCAGCTTTGCCAACTCCGGTATTAGATAATTCATACAATAAATGGGAGAATTCATATATTTTATTGCCATCAACATTATAGTCCTTATAGCGATTATCAACCTTATAGCTATACGAATTACTTTCGTTATACACATTAAGGGCAACGGATAGAGCAAAAGACAAATTATTTACCGCTAGTCGCGGTATTTCCTGATTTCCTAATGTAACCGGATGGTTCTTATTATCTTCCATAACTACCCATAAAAATACTGGCAACAGGCAGGAATATAGCCAAACTGGGTAGAGTAATCTACCGGAATCTACTTAATCCTATGGATATTATTTATATAGTTAGTCCAGAATGTTTCTAGGTGGGAAAGATTCTTATTAAGGGCAGAAAGCTCTATCGGGGTTGTTTCTTTAGATAATACATCAACATTCCTTTGGTATAGAGCATCAATCTTCTTGCAAAGTTCGCTGGCTTTATCAGAAAGCTTAATACGGATAGAACGTTTATCATGCGGAGCACGCTCCTGCACCAGATAGCCATTTTCCACCAATTTTTTAACATTATATGATACGTTTGAACCAAGATAATAGCCACGCTCTGTAAGCTCACCGATAGTTAGCTGTTCACCGCTGATATTATAAAGGATAAGCGTTTGTACGTTGTTAATATCGTCAATTTTCAACCTGTCCAACTCAGCCTTTACCACATCAAGGAAACGGCGGTGTAACCGCTCAATTAGCAAAATTGACTCTGTATAAATCTGTTTCAAATTAATTACTCCTTATGATGCACCTTGAAATTATTGTAAAATTATTGCTTTACATAGTGCTAAGCATAATAGATAAGTCTTAAAATTTAGTTTATAGAGCCTTATAACCACGATTATTCATATTATATAACATGTTATTTATAAATAACCTTACTTTTAGAATCGCCGGACGCACTTTACTTGAAAACGCCTCTATCAGCATTAACGCTGGGCAACGCGTTGGTTTGGTTGGTCCAAACGGCACTGGCAAATCCACACTTTTCAAGCTGGTTTCCGGTGAATATCAGGCTGATGCCGGAGATATTTCTATGATCCGCGGTGCAAGTCTTGGCATGGTGCGTCAGGATTTACCGGAGGATGACACGCCGGTTATTGATGTCCTGCTGGCTTCGGATACGGAACGCGCCAAGCTGTTTGCCGAGGCTGAAACCTGTGAAGATCCTGACCGTATCGGCTATATCTACACCCGCCTTGAAGAAATCGGAGCATATGATGCCCCTGCCCGCGCCGCTACTATTCTGGCTGGTTTAGGCTTTAATGAGGAAGCACAAAACCGCGCTATTTCTGATTTTTCTGGGGGCTGGCGGATGCGGGTTGCACTTGCTGCGGTATTGTTTTGCCAACCAAATTTACTGCTGCTTGATGAACCAACCAACCATCTGGATTTCGAGGCAATGGTATGGCTGGAAAATTACCTGATGAAATTCACTGAAACCCTTGTCATCATCAGCCATGATAGGGATATTCTTAATAAAACCGTCACCCATATTGCCCATCTGGAAAATAAAAAACTCACGCTTTACACAGGTAATTATGATGAGTTTGAGCGCAAACGTGCCGAAAAATTATTAGGTCAGCAAGCACTCCATGAAAAGCAGATGGCGCAAAAAGCCCATATGCAGAAATTTATAGATAGATTCGGAGCAACTGCCAGCAAGGCTCGCCAAGCACAAAGTCGCCTGAAAGCTATCCAAAAAATGGATATTGTGGATGCAGTTATGGCAGACCGCGTTACTGCCTTTGAATTCCCAGAACCGGAAGAGCAAAAATCCCCAATGCTGGTGTTGGAGCATGTGGAAGCGGGTTACGAAACTGGGAAGCCCGTATTGCGCAAACTTGATTTACGCATTGATGCCGATGACCGTATCGCCCTGCTCGGGGCGAACGGTAATGGTAAATCGACACTGGTAAAATTACTGTCTGGACGTTTGCCGCCACTGGCTGGGCAGATCCATAAATCCAGCAAGTTGCGGGTGGGTTATTTCGCCCAGTTTCAGACTGATGAGCTTGATGTTTTGCTCACGCCGTATGAGGTGATGAGGGATGCAATGCCCAAAGGTACGGCTGAATCCAAAATCCGCGCAGCCCTTAGTAAATTCGGCTTTGATAAACATAAAGCAGACACGGTGGTTGGAGACCTTTCCGGCGGAGAAAAGGCTCGCCTGCTTTTCTGCTTGATGAGCTTTGACGCACCACATATCATGCTGCTTGACGAACCAACCAACCATTTGGATATGGATGCGCGTGAAGCCCTCACCCAAGCCCTGAATAACTATAAAGGCGCGGTGATTCTGGTAAGCCATGATCCGCATCTGGTGGATTCAGTTGTGGACAGGCTGTGGCTGGTGGCAGACGGAACTTGCAAGCCATATAATGATGACCTTGAGGCCTATCGTAAATTAGTAGTAAGCCAACGCCGCAAAGAACGTGAAGAAACAAAGAAAGAAGCGAAGAAGAAAAAGGCGGGGTAAAAAACCGTCATCCCTGATTTATTAGAGGTTCTATAACCAAGCCTTTTAATAACTATCTCTAAAATAACATTTTTTATTAATAATTGTAACCTTCGCACAGCCTTCACAGAATCTTCACATTTATTAATGTATTTTATGTTAGAATAAAATCCAGTAACTAATATTATCTGTGATTAAACTTTAGGAGAATTAGAATGAGCGAAGACAATAAAACCAACGTAACTGAACCGCAAGGAAAATGGAACATTGGAAAGGAAGATGCTCCAAAAAGTAATATTTCTAACTTAGTAGATGAAATGGGAGCAGAGAAGATGCTTAAAATAATGGCATCCTTAGGACAATCACTACAAAAAAATCCAAACCAATCAGGTTCACAAGAATTAGATATAAAAAAATTAGATGCTAATAAAGATGGCGTGGTTACTAAAGAAGAATACCAAAGCCAAAGACCTAAGGTGCAAGAACAATTTCTTGAGGGTTATTTAAAAGCTTCTGGTGTAGTAAGTAAATCTGGTGCAGGAAATGCCCGTGATTTGGCAAGAATCGGATCTGCAATTGCAGATGATATGATAAGCAGTTTACCAAAAACAACAGATGAGGATTTTGCTAAAATTCAAAAAATTACAGGATCAGAAACAGTAATTACCAAAGATACTGCTCTACTAATTGCAAAAGACATGAAAGGTGCCATGGAAGAAGGCGCTACTGTGGAATTCTTAAATAACAACTTACCAAAAATCCATCAAGGCAAACAAACTCAACGCTAGAATGATTTTATGATAACAAAAAACCCCTCTTGCTAAAGGTAAGAGGGGTTTTTTGTTGTTTACTGCTTATTTTAAGCAGCGTCTTCAGTTGCCATTTCCGCTGGTTCACCTTTTAAGGCGGCGGAGATTGCACCTGCGTTTTCACGGATTTTCTTTTCTAATTCCTCTGCGATTTTTGGATTATCACGCATGAATTGTTTAGCATTTTCTTTGCCCTGACCGATTCTCTGGTCTTTATAAGAGAACCATGAGCCAGATTTTTCAACAATACCTGCTTTAACGCCAAGGTCAATTAATTCACCCATTTTAGAGATGCCTTCACCATACATGATTTCAAAATCAACCACGCGGAAAGGAGGAGCAACTTTATTTTTAACAACCTTCACGCGGGTCTGGTTACCGATAACTTCTTCTTTATCTTTTATCGCACCGACACGACGAATATCCAAACGCACCGAAGCATAAAACTTAAGGGCGTTACCACCGGTTGTGGTTTCAGGATTACCGAACATAACGCCGATTTTCTGGCGGATCTGGTTAATAAAAATAACAGTACAGTTAGTGCGCGAAATTGAACCGGTAAGTTTACGCAGAGCTTGGCTCATAAGACGAGCCTGCAAGCCCATATGAGAATCCCCCATATCACCGTCAAGTTCGGCTTTTGGAACAAGAGCCGCCACTGAATCCACCACCACTACATCAACCGCACCACTGCGAACCAGTGTATCTGCAATTTCCAACGCTTGTTCACCGGTATCAGGTTGTGAGATTAAAAGTTCATCAATATTTACACCAAGCTTTTTAGCATAGATTGGGTCTAGCGCATGCTCAGCATCCACAAACGCGCAAGTCCCACCTTTTTTTTGAGCCTCAGCAACTATATGCAGAGTCAGGGTAGTTTTACCTGAACTTTCCGGCCCGAATATTTCAATAACACGCCCGCGTGGTACACCACCAACACCAAGGGCAATATCAAGCCCTAAAGAACCTGTGGAGGTGGCTTCAATCGCTTCCATTTTATTATCACCCAGCTTCATGATAGAACCTTTACCGAAGGTTTTTTCAATTTGGCTAAGAGCGGTTTCCAGTGCTTTATTTTTATCCATATTAACTCCCAATTTTCGTATAGTTAGTCTTTAACTGAAAACAATTTACACGCTTTAACTTTGCACGCAATTAATTAATTATCAATTATGTTATTTATTCATACCGCGCACCCAAGCAGCAGGATTGACCGGCTGGTTATTTTGCCTAAGCTCCATGTAAAGACGGTTATTAGGTTCTCTCTCTCCCATTGAACCGATTGGCTCACCTTCTGTCAGGAAATCACCAACTGCAACATCAATTCGCGCCATTCCGGCAAGCAGGGTATGGAAGCCATCCTTATGGCGTAAAATTATCATCTTTCCATAGCCCATAAACGGCCCAGTAAATAATACTTCTGCATCATATGGGGAGGTTACCTGCGCTCCCATACGGGTAGTTATGGTTATGCCTTTGCTGGTTTCGTTACGCCCCCCCACACCATATCTTTGCGTCAGTTTCCCCGCTGCCGGTATACGAATATCGCCCTTCGCCGAAACAAATGAACGTAACTTACCTTTTTCTCCGGCTGGCTTTTCATTATCTGCCTGCAACTCTTCTGTATCTTTCTGTTTTTTCCGTTCCTGAGCCTGTTCTTTTTCCAGCGCAGTAATCAGCTCCTGTAAATCTTCTGCTTTTTTAGCAAGGGCAATGGCACGTGCTTTGGCTTCATTTTTTTCAGCATTTAATTTCTGCTGTAGGGCTTTATGTTCTGCAATTTGTATTTTTAGCAATTTACGTTTTTCACTAAGCTGGTCACGTTCAATTTTTGCCTCTTCCTGATTTTTTATAACTTTTTCTTTTAATAATTCCAGTTCCAGCATTTGTTCATGGATACTCTGCGCCTGTAGTTTTATGCTATCGGCCGTCATTTTCAGGGCACGGGAAGCCTTCATATTATTCATCATGTCACCCGGCATAAGGATAACCGCCTCTTCCGGAGTCTGGCTGAGTTTTATGGCCGCCTGAATCATCACCGCAAGGTCTTTTTTACGGGCGGATAGTATAGTAGTTTTCTCCGTTATCTGCTCGGTAAGGATGCGTAATTTTTCCTCTATAGCGGAAAGCTTAGCTTCACTGGCTTGCAGTGCCGCAGCAGTTTTTACCATTTGCGCAGATATTTCTGCATATTTTTCAGTAATTATTTTAGCTTCTTTTTCCAGTTTTGCCGTACGGGCACTTACCGCTTCTATTTCTTTTTTAGTTTGCGCCAGATCATCTTTCTGCGACGCATATAAAGGATTTATGTTTAATCCTAAAAATATAAAAAAACACAATATTCTAAGCATAATCCACCAATAGGGAACGCCCAGTCATTTCTGCCGGTTGTTTTAATTTTAGCAATTGTAAAATAGTTGGTGCAACATCACCAAGTTTACCTTCCGGTATTCTGATATCCTTACCGCGTAATTCTTCAGAAATTATTATCGCCGGTACGATATTCAACGTATGGGCGGTGTGTGGTTGACCCGTCTGCTCATCAAACATCTGTTCGGCATTGCCATGGTCAGCAGTGATAAATATAGCCCCGCCTTTGCCGAGAGTGGCAGAAATTACCTTACCCAAACATTCATCAACTACTTCTACCGCTTTTATTGCCGCCTTTGTATCACCGGTATGACCTACCATATCGGTGTTGGCATAATTCACGACTATAAAATCAAACTTATCCGCGTTAATTGCTTCAACCAGTTTTTCGGTAATTTCATAAGCCGACATTTCCGGTTTTTCATCATAAGTAGCAACTTTAGGCGAAGGAATTAAAATCCTTTCTTCACCAGTAAATTCTTGTTCGCGTCCGCCATTAAAGAAAAACGTAACATGGGCGTATTTTTCTGTTTCAGCAATCCGGAGTTGTTTAAGACCGGAATTTGCAACTACTTCACCTAAAATATTAGTTAGTGGTTCTGGTGCAAACAGTGCTGGTATAAATTTTGTAAGCCTGCTGGAATATTCAGTCATGCCTAAGGTTGCAGAGAAAGCAATTTGTTTTGTGCGTGTAAAACCAAAAAATTCAGGATCAAGCAAAGCTGTTAAAATTTCACGCACACGGTCAGCGCGGAAATTACACATAAACAAGCCATCGCCATCATTAATGCCTTTATAATCACCAATAGAAGCAGGCAAGATAAATTCGTCATAAACATTTTTCGCGTAGCTTTTCTCAATAGCCTCTAATCCTGAAGATTGGGAAATGCTAGCTTGAGTTAGTACATTATAGGCTCTTTCCACCCTATCCCAGCGGTTATCCCTATCCATCGCATAATAACGACCGGAAATAGTGGCGATTTTGCAATTACTGTAAGAAGTTATTTGTTCTTGCAACCACTTCATGTAGCCCAATGCACTTTGTGGAGGTGTATCACGACCATCAAGGAATAAATGTAATTTTACGTTCAAACCATTTTCTGCAAAAATTTTTGCCATGGCTGCTATATGCGCCTGATGCGAATGCACCCCGCCATCAGAAAGCAATCCAAGCAAATGAACTACTCCGGTTTTTGCTTTTATTTTAGCGATAAAGTCCAGCAATTCTGTTTTTTTAACTAATGTTCCATCTGATATAGATGTATCAATGCGCGGCAGATCCTGCATTAAAACCCGCCCACTGCCTATATTCATATGACCGACTTCTGAATTACCCATTTGTCCGGCAGGCAGGCCGACATGTAATTCCGAAGCATTAATGAAACCACAGGGATAATTTTTAGCTGCACTGTCAATATTGGGAGTATGGGCGCAGGCAATTGCGTTGTCTTTACCAGCGTGGGTATGTCCCCAACCATCAAGAATGGCAAGAACTACAGGTTTAGATCGTACCAAAGCCATATTTTATTGTTGTTCCTCTGTTCCAGCATCTTCTGCCAAGCCCTTAAGAATAGCCTTATCAGGTCGTTTTCCAGAGGTAACATAATAAACAGTTTTGGCAAGGTTGGTGCTGTAATCAGCGAGACGTTCCAGATTTTTTGCAGCAAAAACCACCTGTGTGCAAGGCAGGACATTATCCGCTGCTGCTGCCATTTCTTTCTGCATCATTTCTATAATCTCTTTGTAAAGAGTGTCAATTTCCTTATCGCGCCGCCAGATCAAGGCTGCTTTCTGAGTATCTTTTTCTGCAAAAGCAGAAAGTGCTCCTCCAAGCATTTCTACAATAATATCTGCCATTAATTCTAATTTTACAATTGCTGCTTCCGGTGCAAAATCACCCATACGCAAACTGCGTTTTACAGTATTTTTGGCAAGATCACCGGCATGTTCAAGCATCCCTGTTATTTTGATAATAGAGATAACAAAACGCAAATCAATCGCCATAGGATTCTGCAATGCAAGAACTACGGTTGCTTCTTCCTCTATTTGTTTATCCAGCTCATTAATATGTTTATCAGCAGTTTTTGCGTTTGCCACACGGGTTTCATTGCGCTCACGGAATGACTGCTTGGCTGCAATAACTAAATCCTGCACTTCCTTACCCATATCCAAAATAAGGGAAAGCAAATGCTGTAACTGTTTATCATAAGAACGTAATGTGTGGTGGCTAAGTGCTGTCATGGCAAAACCCTGTAAGTATTTTTTATAAACTACTATATATAGTAGCTACTGTATAAAAATTTTTCTATAGTTTTTTCTATCTATCTATTAGCAGTAAAACTTTTGGCATCTTTTATAAGCTTCTGCCAAGATATTTCCTTTTCTTTATGCTGGGATGATGGTTTCACCACTTGAGGTTTACCAATCTCTATTACGTTATTAAACATCCCTTTTCTAATAGGTTCAATTTTTTGTAAATTTGACGTTGTTAAAGTACCAAACCTTCCATCAGATATAGCACGTTTGAAAAGCCTTTTTATATACTCCATTTCTTTTGGAGGGTGTAGAAAAATTGCGGTCGATATATAACTAAAATCCTTAGATTTTTTTACTAAATCAAGGGTATGCTTACGAATATAGTTAGTAGAATTATTTCTATCTATTATGATGTTGTCGCCCTTTTTCACGGCTTCTTTTATCGTAGCATAATATATACGTTCAACTTCTTCTTTATGATTGTTATATATCATATCTTCTACATTTTTAGTAGGCATGCCTTTTATTTTAGCAAGTTTTGCTATAATGGAATCCAAAGAAATTATTGTATAATCTCTAAATTCATTATGATTTTTTTGGATATATGTAGTCTTTCCTGTTCCACATGCACCGATTAATAATTTTATATGCCGAACTGGTTTTATCATAACAATCACATTCCTGAATAATTGGGGCCGCCACCACCTTCTGGCGTTTTCCATATGATATTTTGTGTCGGATCTTTAATATCACATGTTTTGCAATGCACACAATTTTGTGCATTTATCTGCAATCTCGGTTTTCCAGCATCTGTTACAATTTCATACACTGCGGCAGGACAATAACGCTGTTCCGGCGCATCATAACAAGGTAGATTAACAGCTACTGGTACAGCATTATCTTTAAGGGTTAAATGTGATGGTTGGTCTTCCTCATGATTAGTGCTGGAAAGAAAAACTGAAGAAAGCTTATCAAAAGAAATTTTTCCGTCAGGCTTAGGATAGGTAATTTTTTTGCAATATTTTGCTTCTCTTAATTGTTTATGGTCTGGATGATGATGAAAAGTCCACGGAGCTTTTCCCTGCAATATATATGTATCAAAGGCAGCGTATAACAAACCCGCCAAAAGACCAAAACGGAAAGCAGGGCGGATATTACGGACTTTATACAACTCCTGATAAACCCAGCTTTCTCTCAAAGTTTTATTATAGTTATCAAGAGCCGCATCACCTCCACCACCAAGGGCGGCAGCAATTGTCTCAGCAGCAAGCATGGCAGATTTCATAGCAGTGTGCGTACCTTTGATTTTAGGTACATTCATAAAACCAGCGGCACAACCTACAATTGCGCCACCTGCAAAAGTAAGTTTTGGAATAGACTGGAAACCACCTTCATTAAGCGCGCGCGCACCATAGCTGATACGCCTACCCCCTTCAAATAATGGAGATATAGCAGGATGGGTTTTGAAACGCTGGAATTCAGCAAATGGATCAAGATAAGGATTCTGATAATCAAGCCCCACCACAAATCCAACCGCTATTTTGTTATTTTCAATATGATAGAGAAATGAACCTCCATAAGTATCAGCAGACATAGGCCAGCCTACGCTATGTAATACAGTACCGATTTTATGGTTTTCTGGCTTTATTTCCCATATTTCTTTTATGCCTATGCCATAAGTTTGCGGGTCAGACTCTGTGCACAAATTAAATTTCTCCATAAGTTGCTGCGAAAGAGAACCGCGGCAGCCTTCTGCAAATAATGTGTACTTCCCTTTTATAATAACCCCAGCCTGATAAGATGGTTTTTTCTGTCCATTTTTTCCTATACCGAATTCACCGGTTACCACGCCAGCCACTCGGCCATTTTCCATAAGCAATTCGGCAGCTGGAAAACCGGCAAAAATCTGAACACCTAAATTTTCAGCCTGAACTGCCAGCCATTTGCATAAATCACTAAGGCTTATAATATAATTACCATGGTTATTCATAGTCGGCGGTGTAGGAAGGCGGATGGCATTTTTTTGGGTTAGGAACATGAATTTATCATCGGCAGCCTGTGTATTAAGCGGAGCACCCCGCTCTTTCCAATCCGGCAATAATTCATTTAATGCTCGTGGCTCAAACACACAGCCTGATAATATATGTGCCCCTACCTCAGAACCCTTCTCAAGTACACAGACACTTATATCCGGTGAAAGCTGGCGAAGGCGTATGGCAGCTGATAACCCCGCAGCCCCTGCCCCCACTATAACTACGTCATATTCCATTACGTCGCTATCTGCCATTATAAACCTGCCCCTTTACATTAAAGCTCTTAATAGTCATTATATTATATATGAATATGGATAATAAAGCATTACTAGAATGGCAATTAGCAGCGGGGGCGGATGAAGCTATAGATAGCACTCCGACCAATTATTTTACCATAAAACCGCATATTTCCAATGAAAATACCAGTATTCTTTCCCCGCAAATTAAAGTTTTTGCTCCCGCACCGCAAATTACAACTGTTAATACCCCGCTTCATCTTTCACCGACAGCTGCCAGCAGTGCCGCACGTGAACTGGCCAATAACTGCTCAAGTATAGCTGAATTAGAAGATGCATTGCGCAAGTTTGATGGCTGTGCTATCAAGAAAACGGCAACAAAAACCGTATTTGCCGATGGTAACCCACAAGCTGGTGTAATGCTTATCGGCGAAGCGCCGGGAGCACAGGAGGATATGCAAGGAATCCCGTTCTGCGGGGCAAGCGGTCAATTGCTGGATAAAATGCTTTTAAGTATTGGTCTGGACAGAACTAAAACATATATTTCCAATACTATTTTCTGGCGGCCACCCGGCAACCGCCAACCCAATGAAACTGAAATTGCAACCTGCCTGCCTTTTGTAGAAAAACATATAGCACTGGTTTCCCCTAAATTACTTATTTTATTAGGTGGAACTGCAACGACTGCCCTGCTGAAAAAAGATCAATCAATTTCCCGTTTGCGTGGAAAATTTTATGATTATAACAATGAATACTTAAACTCCCTTATTAAAACCGCACTTATATATCATCCTTCTTATTTGCTCCGACAACCTTTATATAAGAAGCAGGCATGGCAGGATCTGCTTTTAATCAAGCATTTTCTAGAAAATTAACTTATTGTTTTATATGCAATTACTTAATAATATTAACTAATTATTGATTATTTCCTTGAAATAGATAAAATTTTATTATAATGTTATTGGCTATGGCTAAACACCAAGCATACTATAACCGGTTTGGAAAAAAGAAATATACCCAAATTGTTTATGTAATTCTGTTTTTGGTAGCAGGGATATCTGGTTTACAGCTTTCCGGAATATACCAACCTCTACAGAACCAATATATAGCGTCCGTTTTTAGTGCGTACGTACATGGCGATACTGTATCTTCCCCATATCTTTCTGAATCAGATAAAAAGCTTTACAAGCAGATATTTACAGCACAAAAATCAGGAAATTTTGAACTGGCGGATACGGCAATATCAAAATTATCAAGTGACATATTATTAGGTGATGTGCTGGCAGAACGCTATTTGAATAGTCGCTACAATGCCTCACTTGATGAAATTACAGTGTGGATTAAAAACTATCCAGATCATCCTCAAGCTTTTGATATATCTGAACTTGCTAACAATAAACACCAAAATACTGTAGCGTATTTACCAAAATCTTTCAAAAAAACGCGACTACGGGGCTATGGCGATACAAATAATAATGAAATACGCTTTGACAATAACCAGCAGGCAAAGAAATTATGGGCATACGCTATAGAAGCATGGCGTACCAATAAAAAAGAGGAAGCGGCTAAATTTTTTACCTCATTGGTAGAAAAACAGGGAAATCTAACCAGCTGGCAATATGCTGCTGCGAATTTCTGGGCATACCGCGCCTATCATTCACTAGGAGAACATAGCAAAGCTTCCAAATACCTTAAACAGGCTGCCGTTAACCCGCGTGTGTTTTATGGTATAATCGCACGCAAACAATTAAAAATTCCACTTGAACTGGATACCAAGCCTATAATTTTGGATGATGCAGAATTTGCAAAATTACAGGAAAAACCAGAAGTAAAAAGAATTATAGCCCTTTCACAATCAGAATTAAATGATAGAGCTGATACCCAGATACGTCAAATTTTTCCTTCGGTCACGAATCAAGAAAAATGGGGGCTTTTATTCCTTGCCAATAAATTAGGGTTAGCTTCCGCACAAATAAGCATGGCTAAACAATTGGACAGCAACTCCCGCCAGCTGGATGCCCTGAAATATCCGATTCCTAAATGGCAACCGGATGATGGATTTAATATTGATCCAACTTTGATTTATGCCTTGATAAGGCAGGAATCGGGCTTCCGTACTTCTGCTATAAGCCCTGCTGGGGCATTAGGATTAATGCAATTAATGCCGCAAACCGCAAAAAAAATGCACTCTTCTTATATAGCTTCCAATTATGATATGCCGGATATAAAATCACAAACAGTTAAAAATGATGGTGGTAGAAAATTTAGCGACCCTATCCTTAACATTACCCTTGGTGAGCATTATGTAAGCCACCTGTTAACCAACAATCTGATAAACGGAAATTTGTTTTACATGCTTGCAGCCTATAATGCTGGAATCGGCAGATTGAAAGAATGGCAAGACAATATTGATTATAATGAGGACCCTCTGCTATTTGTAGAAAGTATTCCCTATTCAGAAACACGTAGCTATGTAATGCAGGTCATGACAAATTATTGGATTTATTCAGAATTAACAGGCGTAAATAATAATTCTATTTTTGCTTTATTGCGGAACAAATGGCCAAGTTATTTACCTAATATTGATTCCATTGCTGCCAATAGCAATAAACGCAACATAAATGGCTAAAACGCTACTCTTTCCTGATTTATCCTTAGAGAAATCCATAGGCGGCATTGTCGCAGGTGTAGATGAAGCTGGCAGAGGTCCATGGGCTGGGCCAGTGGTAGCAGGAGCGGTTATATTAAATTATGATCTATTGCCAAATGGTATCAATGATTCAAAAAAATTATCTGTTTCTAAACGTGAATATCTGTACAACGAGATATTACAAAACGCAAAAACCGGAATAGGTATAAGCAGTGTTGAAGAAATAGATAGGCTCAACATTTTGGAAGCTACAAAACTCGCCATGCAACGCGCTGTCGCCATACTTAACGAAAAAAACATCAATATGGTATTAGTTGACGGCAATAAAGCACCTATACTTTCCTATAACACCAAAACAGTTATTGGTGGAGATGCAAAAAGCCTTTCTATTGCCGCCGCCAGTATTATTGCAAAAGTAACACGCGATAGGATAATGTACGAGTTAGCTGAAATTCACAGCGAATATGGCTGGGAAAAAAATTCTGGTTATGGTACAAAACGCCACATAGAAGCATTGATGCGATACGGGGTAACCGAACATCACCGTAAAAGCTATAAACCAATCCGTGAATTATTAAAACAGGCAACGGCAGCATGAATGAAAGTAATTACAAACGTTACTCCATGTTTCCTAAAACCCTTTCGCAATGTATTGAACCAATTACCCGTCCTGTCCTCAAAACTCAAGGGCTGGCAGGTTCAAAAATCATTAGCGAATGGGGATTTATTGTCGGCAATAAATTATCCTCGCACTGCATCCCGCAAAAACTATCTTTTCCATCAGGAAAAAAAAGTGGGGGTACATTAAGTATAGCTGTAGAAAACGGTTTTGCTACCGAATTACAACACGCACAATCAATAATATTAGAAAAACTCGCCGTTTATTTTGGCTATAGAGCTGTGGCACGTATAAATATATCCCATACTTATGTTCCAGAATCAGAAAAGAAAAATACTACTCCTATTATAAAAGTCCTGCCTGCCAGCTGTATTGATATGGTTGCAGAAATAGAAGATATTGAGCTGCGCAACGCACTTAAAAACATAGCAAAAACCTTATCAGGAAATAAATAATTACAAAATATCCTTTAGTAATTTTAATTATAGTGGCTAACCTTAATTCATCAACTTACGCATTGACATTTTTCTATAAATTATAAATATTCTGAAGCACCATACAGATACTCATTTTATAGGATATTAACTATGCGTTTTTTTAAGTTTCCTGTTATTTACAGCCTGATAATAGCAGCTCTGTTTTCTATATTCACCAATACAGCTAATGCTGCACTACGTATTGATGTTACCCGCGGCAATGCTGAACCAATGCCGATTGCACTCCCTGATTTAGCAGGCAGTTCTGTTGGAGCTGATATTATTCGGGTAGTTTCAGCAGATTTAGAACGCTCCGGATTGTTCAAACCTATTAATCAGAACTCCTTTATTGAAAAAATCAGCACCGGTACTGTTACTCCGCGCTTTTCCGACTGGAGGCAAATCAGTGCCGCTGCCCTTGTAACCGGCAGTGTGGTTGAAGGAGAAGGAGGAAAAGTAAAAGTTTCTTTCCGTCTGTGGGATGTTTATGGTGAAGAACAAATAGCCGGCAAGGAATATAATACCTTTAGAAGCAACTGGAGACGCATTTCTCACATAATGGCTGATGAGATATATAAACGCCTGACCGGTGAAAAAGGCTATTTTGATTCGCGGGTGGTCTATGTTTCTGAAAGCGGCCCTGCCATTAAGCGTATAAAACGTCTGGCTATAATGGATCAGGATGGTGAGAACCATAAATTCCTGACTGATGGAAAATATTTGGTGCTGACACCTCGTTTTTCTCCAAACTCACAAGAAATACTTTACATGTCATATGCCGGTAAACAACCACGAGTGTTTTTACGTGACTTACAAACAGGGCGAGAAGAATCACTGGGAAATTTTGATGGCATGTCATTTGCCCCACGTTTTTCCAACGATGGTAGTTCTATAGTTATGTCCATAGCCAGCGGCGGCAGTACCCAAATCTACAGAATGGATTTGCGTAGCCGTAGAATGTCCAAATTAACCAGTGGCAACGCTATTGACACCTCACCAAGTTATTCTCCAGATGGTAGCCAGATAGTTTTTAACTCCGACCGTGGCGGCTCACAGCAAATTTATACCATGAATTCTGACGGCAGCGGCGTAAAACGCGTTAGTTTCGGTGACGGACGTTATGGCACTCCGGTATGGTCTCCACGCAGCGATTTAATTGCTTTCACAAAAATGTCCGGTGGCAGGTTTTATATCGGGGTAATGCGTACAGACGGCAGTGCTGAAAGATTGCTAACTGAAAGCTATCTTGACGAAGGCCCTACTTGGTCACCGAATGGTCGTGTTATAATGTTCCACCGCCAATCGCGCGGAAGCGGTGGGAATGTTCGCCTTTATTCGGTGGATGTAACTGGTTCAAACCTGCGTGAAGTCGTAACTCCAATGGGTGCATCTGACCCTGCTTGGTCACCACTGTTGCCGTTATAACACATTGGAGGTTTTTTGTTTTTTCACTATATTATTAGTGTTGATTTATAGCAGGTTTTCGCTAGTAAGGACACAATAAAGTATTGAATATTTTAGCCCCCCCTCACAAATCTATATTTTTTAAGGAGTATTTTTATGAATTTATTTGTTAAATCAATCGCAGTTCTTTCTGCAATGTTTTTGCTTTCTGCTTGCGATACCAACCCAAATGGTAACAGTGATGCTAGCGGTAAGGGTGGTATGTCTGGCCCTGCTACCCCTGGCACTCAAGGTGATCTTGAACAAAATGTTGGCGACCGCGTATTCTTTGCTCTTGTTAGCTCTCAATTAAGCGATGAAGCGCAAGCTACCCTAACCCGTCAAGCTGCTTGGTTAAAACAATATCCACAAATCAACCTTACAGTTGAAGGTCATTGCGATGAGCGTGGAACACGTGAATACAACATCGCACTTGGTGAACGTCGTGCTACTGCAGCTAAAAAATTCCTAACCGGCCTTGGAATTGCTTCAAACCGCATTTCAACAATCAGCTATGGTAAAGAACGTCCAGCAGTTGTTGGTGATGATGAATCAGCATGGGGTCAAAACCGTCGCGCTGTTTCAGTTGCTACCAACCAATAATTTATAGATTTCTTAATCCGCCCTGTATCAGGATGACACTTGATACGGGGCGAATTGTATCTTTTCCATATATTCTATTGCTATTGTAGTGTTTAATAAATAAATTCATGATACTTAATTTTAATAATTCGCTGTGATAAAATAAAATAATGGCTCTTATGAAAAAAAAATATTCTGTACTGACCGCGATCTTCCTAATTATTTCCTCTTCATACCCTAGCTTTTCACAAACTATGGATAATGAAGCAACCATGTCACGTATGGAAAGAATAGAGCGCGATATGATGTTAATTCAAAGACAGTTAGCAAGATCAGGAGGTGGAACTGTTGGTTCTGGCGGTGCTGTAGCAACCGGTGGTGGTGCGGATTTTGAGGTAAGATTAAGTTCTATAGAAGAGCAAATGCGTGAAATACTGGGTAGGACAGAGGAAGTTGATTTTCAGGTTAGAAAATTATCACAAAATCTGGAAAAACTACAAAAAGATACTGATTTTCGTTTTAATGACCTTACCCAATCCCCACAAGGAGCTGGAGCTGCTCACCTTACCCCCACTACAACACCAACACCTCAGAACACACTGGATAACAAACAACGTAAAATCCCTGATGAAAACTTAAAAGCTGCAGAAATTGAGCAAAGCAAACTGGTCAAACCGACTGCAAAACTTCCTGATGATAATCAGGATTCGCAAGAGGCAGATAATTCAGACGGTGGGGATATAGAAAAAAACTTCTCCACCCCACGTGATCATTATAACTATGCGTTCCGCCTGTTAAATCAAACGCAATATGATAAATCTGCTTTATCTTTTGCTGATTTTATAAAAAAACACCCTAAAGACCCTTTGATCGGCAACGCTTATTATTGGCAGGGTGAAATTTTTTATATCCGCCGCGATTATGTAAAATCAGCTGATAGCTTCCGTCAAGGTTTTGAAGAGCTTCCTACCGGCTCTAAGGCTCCTGACAATCTATTAAAACTAGCTATGAGTCTTAATGCCCTTAAACGCAGCAAAGAAGCATGTGTGGTTCTAGGACAAGTAGTGGCAAAATTCAAGGCCACTTCAGCTGCTGTGGCACAAAAAGCTGAACAGGAACAAAAACGCATTGATTGCAAATAACAATAATACTACCCCTGTATCATCATCAGAATTTGATGATTTGATGGCTAGTATTGGTTATTTTGAACCAAATCCCACCATTGCTATTGCGGTTTCCGGCGGTGCAGACAGCATGGCACTTTTATTTTTGGCAGATAATTGGGCAAAAGCACATAATGGTGAAGTTATTGCACTTACCGTGAACCATAATATTCGGAATGAAGCAGAAAGCGAAGCGCAGCAAGTATATCAATGGTGTAAAGATTTAAGAATAAAACAATATATTCTACCATGGGAACACATAAACAAACCAATAACAGCTATCCAAAAAAATGCGCGGGAAGCCCGTTATCAAATACTTACAGATCATTGTAAAAAACATAATATATTACATTTGCTGACTGCCCACCATAATGATGATCAGATTGAAACAATGTTTTTTCGCCTTGCCAGAGGCAGTGGTTTAAGCGGTCTTAGTGCAATGCCCCTGCAAACCATAATTTCCGGGGTCAGGATATTACGCCCTCTCTTAACTACAAGTAAAACGCGGCTTATCGCAACTTTGCAGAGCTATAAACAGGATTGGATAGAAGACCCTTCTAATCAAAATATTGACTATGGTCGTGTTATGATTCGTAAAAAATTATCTGAGACAGATAATAATGAAAATCTAAAAATAAGAGCTAGCTACGCTATAAATAGATTATCTTGTTTTCGCAACATATTGGAAAATAAAATAGCTAGTGAAATGACTAATGTAATTAATATATACCAAGCAGGATATGCCATCATAGATTTATCTAAATTTTATGACATTAAGAAAACAATAGGAGAACAAATCTTATCAGCACTAATACAAACCTTAAATGGAGAATATTACCCCCCACGGAATGAAAAAATCTCTAATTTATACAAAGATCTTAATATCAAAAAATCAAAGTTAAAGCGTAGTATCGGCGGTTTATTATTTGAGGTTACTCCAGAACAAAAATTACTCGTTTACCGTGAGGAAAAAGCGATAGAAAATCCTGTCCATATAAAAAATGGAGAATTAATTTCATGGGATAATCGTTTTTTAGCTACATGGTTTTCAGACGGAATATGCCCAGATTTTTTAATTATCCGCTCTTTAGGAAGCGATGGATTCTCCCAAATCAGTAAAAATTCACTACGTTTGTTAAAAAATTCAATACCTAAACGTATAATTCGTACTATTCCATCATTATGGCTACTTGAAGAATTAATAAGTGCACCCCATATTGGATATATGAAAAAAAATAACTCTGCCCCTTTTATTAACTGTGACATAAAATTTTATCCGACAAAACCGCTTGCTGGTAGCAGTTTTTTCGTTATGAATAAGTAAATATAAATCCCTAAGGAGAAGTAGAAACGTGCCTAATTTTGGTAAAAATATTTTTGTATGGGTAATATTTGGTATATTGCTAATTGCATTATTTAACATGTTTCAGGGAGAAGCCGAACGCAGCAGCTATATCAAGCTCGCTTTTTCAGAATTTTTAACCAAAGTTGACCAGGGTCAGGTTGCTGATGTTAATATGCGTACCGGTCTTATGCGTGGCGCAAGCATAGTTGGTCATTTGAGTGATGGTAAAGCATTTTCTACCCAATCCCCTGATTACCCTAATCTTGTGGATCGCCTGACTGAAAAAGGGGTAAAAATAAATGTAATTAGCGATGAGG
The DNA here is from genome assembly GCA_963205245.1 of Pseudomonadota bacterium. Taxonomy (GTDB): domain Bacteria; phylum Pseudomonadota; class Alphaproteobacteria; order Rickettsiales; family SXRF01; genus SXRF01. The sequence continues at coordinate 6,130 of CAUJIB010000087.1, read as the reverse complement.
GTAAAGAATCTATCTGGAGTATAATAATCTCGTTGTTGCCTCTGGCAATTTTTATCCTTATAGCCGTGTCATTGTTTCGGCAAATGCAAGGTGGAGCTGGTGGACGCGGCGGAGCATTCAATTTTGGTAAATCACGCGCCAGACTTCTTACAGAAAAAACCGAACGGGTTACGTTTGAAGATGTGGCAGGTATTGAAGAAGCAAAAGATGATTTGCACGAGGTTGTTGATTTCCTAAAAGACCCGCAAAAATATCAACGTTTAGGTGCAAAGATACCACGTGGATGTTTGTTGGTTGGCCCTCCGGGAACTGGTAAAACCTTGCTTGCTAGAGCTATTGCCGGTGAAGCGAAAGTACCGTTTTTTACTATTTCCGGCTCAGATTTTGTAGAAATGTTTGTAGGTGTTGGTGCGAGCCGCGTGCGTGATATGTTTGAGCAAGGTAAAAAAAATGCCCCATGTATTATTTTTATTGATGAAATAGATGCGGTTGGTCGTCATCGCGGCGCAGGTCATGGTGGTGGTAATGACGAACGTGAACAAACCCTCAATCAATTGCTTGTGGAAATGGACGGTTTTGATGCCAATGAGAGTGTAATTATTGTTGCTGCGACCAATCGTCCTGATGTGCTTGACCCTGCTTTACTACGCCCCGGACGTTTTGATAGACAGATAACTGTTCCAAATCCAGATGTGAATGGGCGAACCAAAATTCTAGAAGTTCATCTTAAAAAAGTGCCAAAAGCACCTGACGTGGATGCAAAGGTTATCGCCCGTGGTACACCAGGTTTTTCAGGAGCAGACCTTGCCAATATAGTAAATGAGGGCGCACTTTTGGCAGCACGTCTTGGTAAAAAAGTGGTGAGCCAGCGCGAATTGGAATCGGCTAAAGATAAGGTAATGATGGGATCTGAGCGGAAATCCATGGTGATGAGCGATGATGAGAAAAAAATGACTGCTTACCATGAGGGCGGGCATGCCTTGGTGTCACTTTATTTCCCAGCATCTGACCCAATTCATAAAGCTACAATTATCCCGCGTGGACGGGCACTAGGCATGGTGATGCGCCTTCCTGAAGCTGATAAACTTTCTTATCTTCGTGAAAAAATGATTGCTGACCTCGCAGTATCAATGGGCGGACGCGTGGCAGAAGAACTGATTTTCGGTTATGATAAAGTTTCCAGCGGTGCTTCATCAGATATTAAATATGCAACTAAACTTGCCAAAGCCATGGTTACGGAATGGGGCATGAGCGATAAAATAGGCCCGTTATTCTACGGTGCAGAACAGCAGGAAACATTTCTCGGGCAAGCAGGCGGTGGAAAATCATCATCAGAACAAATGGCAAATATTATTGATGAAGAAGTCAAACGCATAGTTGAAGATGCACATTTCAATGCCAGAACCATACTTATCGAGCATATGGATGAATTGCACAGTATCTCCAAAGCACTTCTTGAATATGAAACGCTTACGGGCGATGAAATACGCGGCTTAATTAAAGGTGAAGAAATAAAACGCGTGGAAGTGGAAAAGAAAATAATAACGAAATCTGCACTTCCATCTTCCCGTGCTAAAAAAATTGATATTGATGATGATACAGCAAATAAGGCATAGGGAAACATGAAGCTCTTTGGTACAGATGGAATACGCGGCACTGCCAACGCCCATCCAATGACAGCCGATATTGCCTTAAAAGTTGGCATGGCAGCTGGTCAACAGTTTTTACGGGGAAACCACCGCCATCGTGTAGTCATAGCTAAAGATACCAGACTTTCAGGTTATATGATTGAACCAGCTCTCACTGCCGGATTTATCAGCGTGGGAATGGATGTAGTGCTGGTGGGACCAATGCCAACTCCTGCGGTAGCTATGCTGGTAAAATCATTACGGGCAGATTTAGGGGTTATGATTTCTGCCTCACATAATCCCTATTATGACAATGGTATCAAGCTCTTTGGCCCTGATGGTTATAAATTATCCGATGATGTGGAAAAAACTATTGAAAACCTAATTTCCCAAAACCATTTTGAAGCACTGGCTACGGCGGATAAGTTAGGGCGTGCTAAACGTCTGGAAGATGCGGCAGGACGTTATATAGAACATGCTAAAAGCACTTTCCCTAAACATCTGACACTGGATGGGATGAAAATAGTTGTTGATTGTGCAAACGGTGCTGCTTACCAAGTCGCACCGATGATACTGCGTGAACTTGGCGCGGAAATTATTACAATCGGTATTGAACCAAATGGTTTTAACATCAATGATAATTGCGGTTCAACTTCACCACAAAAACTTTGCGAAACAGTAGTTCGTGAAAAAGCTGATATAGGAATCGCACTGGATGGTGACGCTGACAGGCTGATAATTTGTGATGAAAACGGTAAAATAGCCGATGGTGACCAGCTAATGGCGATTATCGCCACTAACCTTCATAAATCCGGAGCATTACGTGGTGGCGGTGTGGTTGCCACACAAATGTCCAATATGGGATTAGAGTTATATCTGAATGGAATGGGACTTACTTTAGCACGTACTAATGTCGGTGATCGTTATGTGGTAGAACATATGCGCTTGCATGGTTTTAATCTTGGCGGAGAACAATCCGGCCATATTATCTTGAACGACCACACCACTACTGGCGATGGAATAATAGCTGCCCTGCAAATCCTTGCTTACTTCCGTGAAGCAGGCGGAAAATTCAGTGAACAAAGCACCGTATTTACTAAGATGCCGCAATTGCTAAAGAATGTTCGTTATAGCGGTGTTTCCCCGTTAAAGAATAAAGACGTCCAGAATGTGATAAGCAAAGCAACTACCAAGCTAGGCAACAGGGGACGGATATTTATCCGCGAGTCCGGCACAGAGCCACTGATACGCATCATGGCAGAAGGTGAAAACAGCAACGAGATAACAGAAATTACCAAAGAAATAGCGCAAGCAATCAACGCGTGACATTAGTTTTTTAACAATCCCAATACCTTTTCAGCAGCTAGCGGAATATTAGTTCCCGGTCCGAAGATAGCGGCAACTCCGGCTTTTTCCAGAACATCATAATCCTGCGCTGGAATAACCCCGCCACATACCACTAAAATATCACTACGCCCCGCCTCTTTAAGGGCAGAGATAAGCTGTGGAACTAGAGTTTTATGCCCAGCGGCATGACTGGAAACCCCCACAATATGCACATCATTTTCTAACGCCTGACGCGCCACTTCTTCCGGTGTGGCAAAGAGTGAGCCTACATCTACATCAAACCCCATATCGGCAAAGGCAGTGGCAATTACTTTTGCCCCGCGGTCATGCCCATCTTGTCCCATTTTAGCAACTAAAATGCGCGGGCGGCGTCCCTCGCCTTTAGCAAATTCTGCAACCTTATCACGGATTGGTTTTAAGCTGTCATCTTCATCATACACTGCGCCATATACTCCTGAAATTGTTTTGATACTGGCATTATAACGCCCATAAATTTTTTCTAATGCCGAAGAAATTTCACCAACAGTTGCCCTCGCCTTTGCAGCCTCAACCGCTAATTCTAACAAATTGCCAGTTTTATTTTTAGCTGCTTCCGTCAGTGCGCCGAGTGCTTTTTCGCAAGCCGCAGCATCACGCTTGGTACGCACATTTTTGAGTCTTTCAATTTGCGACAGGCGCACCTTAGCATTATCCACATCCAGAATATCAATCGGGGCTTCCTGCTTAAGTTGGTATTTATTCACACCTACAATCACTTCTTCCACACGGTCAATTCGCGCTTGTTTGCGGGCGGCAGATTCTTCAATTTTTTGTTTAGGGATTCCCGCCTCAATAGCTTTGGTCATACCACCGAATTGATTTGCTTCCGCTATCAATTCCTCCGCATGTTTTACAAGGCTTGCAGTAAGAGATTCAATATAATAACTGCCACCAAGTGGATCTACCACCTTAGTAACTGCGGACTCATGCTGAATAATAAGCTGGGTATTGCGGGCAATGCGGGCAGAAAAATCCGTAGGCAAGGCAATTGCCTCATCCAGTGCGTTAGTATGCAATGATTGAGTACCGCCAAGCACTGCAGCCATAGCTTCAATGGTAGTGCGGATTACGTTATTATAAGGATCTTTTTCAGTTAGAGATACGCCAGAAGTCTGACAGTGGGTGCGCAAAGCCGATGACATTGGCTTTTTCGGGTTATATTTAGCCATGGTTTTTGCCCACAGCAAACGTGCTGCCCTAAGCTTTGCGATTTCCATAAAGAAATTCATGCCAATGGCAAAAAAGAAAGACAGGCGCGGAGCAAAATCATCAACATTAAGTCCTTTGCTGAGCGCTGCTTTTACATATTCCTCACCATCTGCAATTGTATAAGCCAGTTCTTGTACTGCTGTTGCCCCTGCCTCATGCATATGATATCCAGAAATAGAAATTGAATTAAATTTCGGCATCTTCTTAGCCGTATATTCAATGATATCAGCCACTATACGCATGCTCGGCTCTGGCGGGTAAATATAGGTATTACGCACCATGAATTCTTTTAGAATATCATTCTGGATTGTCCCTTGCAGTTCTTCCAGCTTTACGCCCTGCTCTAGCCCTGCCACTATATAATTAGCAAGAATAGGCAACACTGCACCATTCATGGTCATGGATACACTCATTTCTGCCAGCGGTATTCCGTCAAACAGGATTTTCATATCCTCTACTGAATCAATGGCGACACCTGCCTTGCCAACATCTCCTACCACCCGCGGATGGTCAGAGTCATACCCCCTATGTGTGGCTAAATCAAAAGCTACAGAAAGCCCTTTTTGCCCGCCGGCAAGGTTACGTTTATAAAAGGCATTGGATTCTTCTGCCGTAGAAAATCCTGCATACTGACGTACTGTCCATGGACGTACCGTATACATGGTTGCGCGGGGCCCCCGCACAAATGGCGCAAAACCCGCCATTGTGTCTATATATTCTAAATTTTCTAAATCAGCAGCAGTATAAATCGGTTTTACGGTAAAACCTTCAGGGGTTTCCCAGTTTATTTTTTCTAGAGGGATAGCATTTCCTGCTTTATCAACCCCTAAATCTTTCTGTGAGAGCTTCTGCCAATCAGAAATATTTTTTTTAGGAAATTCTGTCATATTTTTCTTTCAAATACCGGTTAAGATTTTTGTAATAGCAAATTTGATACCACACTAGAATTCTGGGCAAATTTTATCCCCTCACGGCGGAAATTTTCTAAAATAGCAAGCATTACTTCACTCTGTGGCGTATTACGCCCTTCATGCACATCACCTATCCAGAAAGCCAATACAAACAATATTCCAGAATCCGTAAACTCCCGTAACCAACAAAGAGGCTCTGGTTTTTTTATACAGCGCGGATGGTTTCTTGCTGCATCCAACATAATTTTAATTGCCTTTTTTGCATCTGCTTCAAAATTCAATATGGCCTTTACTTCAATCCGCGCATTTTCATTACTATGAGTCCAATTAGTAACGCGGCTGGAAGTAAGTTCTTCATTGGGTACAAGCAACTCCCGACCATCCGATGTTTCAATAAGTGCATAACGAATGTTCATTTCCCTGACATGACCTACATTACCAGCAACCTCCACCAAATCGCCAATCATTATAGATTTTTCTAAAAGCAGTGTAATACCACTTACAAAATTCGCTGTAACTTTCTGCAAGCCAAGACCGATACCAACACCGAGCGCACCGCCGAATACTGCAAAAGCCGTAAGATCAACTCCAAAAACAGAAAGAGCGATAATCAGAGCGATAAAATAAACAAAAATCCGGAAAAATTTTACTGTAAGCTCACGCGCATTATAGCTAAGTGCTGAAGAACGACGTAGATAACTTTCCAGAGTCTTTGATAAAACACCAGCCCCCCACAGAACAACAACCAGAATTATCATGCCATTTACGACATTCAGGGCTGACAATTTCAAACTGCCTATATTAAATGAAACCGAGCTTAAATAAGTTGTCGTTATTTTCAAAAACCCGCTGACATCCAAAACAGCGACGACCATAATAACTATGGAAAGAAACCAAGCCATAGGCCTATAACGCATAATCAACAATATTGCCTTCGCTACTATATAATAAACACATAACTGAATAGCAGCATCGGTAATTTCGCTATTTTTACTA
>CAUJIB010000086.1 GCA_963205245.1 Pseudomonadota bacterium | reverse complement strand
AAAATACGCTCAGTGGTAGTAGTTTTACCAGCATCAATATGAGCACAGATCCCTATATTACGATAATTTTCTAACAGTGTATTACGAGCCATTTTAACTTATTCCCATTATCCTACTTATTTACCTACTACCACCTAAAGTGCGAGAATGCCTTGTTAGCATCAGCCATCTTATGGGTATTTTCACGCTTAGTTACCGCACCACCACGACCATTAGCCGCATCCATAAGCTCAGCAGCGATACGATCGCGCATAGTTTTTTCCTTACGGGCACGAGCCGCAGCAATAAGCCAACGCAATGCTAGAGCCAAGCGACGCTCTTCACGAACCTCGGTTGGCACCTGATAGGTAGCACCACCAACTCGGCGAGAGCGAACTTCAACAGACGGCTTAATATTATTCAAAGCATCATGAAAAAATTTCAGCGGATCTGCACTGGTTTTTTTCTGTATAATATCTAAAGCTTCATAGGTAATAGCCTCAGAAGCAGATTTCTTACCATCATACATCATAGTATTTATTAGTTTTGTAAGAACAACATCACCAAATTTTGCATCTGGCAGAATTTCTCTTTTTTTAGCAGCGTGACGACGTGACATATATATACCTACTATTTAGGACGTTTCGCGCCATAAGCAGAGCGCGATTGTTTACGGTTTTTAACACCCTGAGTGTCCAGAGTACCACGTATGATATGGTAACGAACACCCGGCAAATCTTTTACGCGACCACCACGGATAAGAACAACACTATGCTCCTGCAAGTTATGACCTTCACCCGGAATATATCCAAACACCTCAAAACCATTGGTAAGGCGAATACGTGCCACTTTACGTAAAGCTGAGTTCGGTTTTTTCGGAGTAACTGTTTTTACTTGTGTGCATACACCACGCTTCTGAGGGCAAGCCTTCAGAGCAGGAACTTTATTACGCTTAGCCACAGAGCGACGAGGACTGCGGACCAACTGATTAATTGTTGGCATTCATATACCCTTATATTTCAAATATTTAACAAATATATTCTTAAACCTAAGTCGTATTTATTGAGCAAATTTTTGCTAAAAACGACAAGGAAAAAAACAACCTCCTACACAAACCCAAGAAAGACTTACCTAATTTTCAATACATATCATTATATATCAAATAATTAGATAGTATCCCCCTTATTTGGCGGAGGCACGCAACCTAATTATCTATTTTGCATACGTCAAGCTAAAATTATATATAAATGTAAAAAATTATATAAATGTGTTTTTCTTGTTGGCAAAAAGAAAAAAATAGCCTACCATGTTCCAAGATCGCTTTTTAATAATATGGGGTGAATATTTTATAATGCAGCAACATTATACTACACATATTGATAATTCGTATCCAGTAAAAATAACCTGCCGCACGGCAAGCCTTTCCCGACTCCGTAAATTACGAATTTCTTGGTTTGTAGCCGGTATAGCCTTTAGTTTCGGCTGCACTTCTGCACTTACACCAATTTTTAATCTCGGATATACAACAGCAGAAACACAGGCATTGCAGACAACTGACGATGCACTTGCTGAAAATTTGAATGATAATTCTGCATTGGAAACAATAATAAGTTCTGTCCCAGAAGAATCTTTTTCACAAACTATTCCGGTTATATTAGAAAAAAATCCTACAGAAAACAAAAAAGACGAAAACAAGCCTGAACATGCTGATAACAATGGATATAGCAAATCCCTTGATATTAAAATTAAAAAGGGCGATACACTTATAAGCGTTCTTACTAATGCTGGTATACCGTCCGATGAAGCACACAACACTTTTGATGCCATCCGCAGAGTATTTAATCCACGTCGCCTTGATGTAGGCAAAACTATCAGCCTTCAACTTGGAAAGGATAATACGGGCGGTCTTATAGTACGCAAGCTTAACCTACCTATTTCCTCTATATCAACAGTTGAGCTCAACCGTACCGATAATGATGATTTCAAGGTAAAAAAGGTAGATGTACCGCTTACTAAAAAAATTGCCCGTGCTGGTGGGAATATTGACAGCAGTATCTATCAAACTGGTGCAGATATTGGTGTTCCAGCAGCAATGATGAATGAAATAGTCAATGCCTATAGTTATGACGTTGATTTCCAGCATGATATAAAAAAAGGCGATTCTATTGATGTATTATTTGAGCGCATGGAAACACCAAATGGGGCTACGGCTGGTAATGGAAACCTAATATTTGCCGAACTGGAACTGGGAGACCGTACCTTAAAAATTTATAGATATGTTGATAAAAACGGAAATGCGGATTTCTATAATGAAAAGGGTGAAAGTATACGCAAAGCCCTGCTCCGCACCCCTATCAACGGCGCAAGGATTACCTCAGGCTTTGGAATGCGTAACCACCCAATCTCAGGCTATACCAAAATGCACCGTGGCGTTGATTTCGGTGCACCAATCGGTACTCCTATTTATGCTGCTGGTGATGGTGTAGTTGAATCAGCAACAGTAAAAAGCGGTTATGGAAACTACCTGAAGATCCGTCATAATAATAAATATTCTTCTGCTTATGCCCATTTAAGTCGTTTTGCCGGTGGAGTTTCTCCGGGGAAAAAAGTAAAACAGGGACAGATTGTTGCCTATGTAGGCATGACCGGCGCTACTACTGGGCCACATCTTCATTATGAAATTCTTGCTAATAATGAACAGGTTAACCCTGCTAACGTTAAGTTCAAAACTGGAAATTCGCTGCAAGGGAAAGAGCTTGCTAATTTCCGCAGCAATATGAGCAAGATTGAAGCTCGCCTCGCTTCTGTAGGTCGCGGCAAGACTGTGGCCATGGCGGATGAGCCAGACAAAAATGCTACAAACTAGAAAAGTCGCCTTTGCATTAATAGAATTATCAATTGTACTTGTTATCATTGGCTTAGCCGTTGGTGATATATTAGTTGGTAGAGACTTAATAAAATCTGCCGAACTTAAGTCAATATATGCCGACAAGGCAAAAAATAGTCCTACCTATAAATACTTTCAAAATTTAATATAACTGCCTAGCTGGTGATTGTAGAAATGCCGCCGATTTTTTTGGTACTGACCCAGAGGGCTGCGGCAGCAGCAACGAAAAAATGCCAAAAACGCGAACCTGCAACGGTGATGGGAATGACCGTATTGATTTTAGCGATAACGGCA
>CAUJIB010000085.1 GCA_963205245.1 Pseudomonadota bacterium | reverse complement strand
ATTTTGCTTATCAATGATAGTTATAATGCCAGCCCGTCCAGTATGAAAGCCGCATTTACAAAAACTGATGAAGTGTGGCAGGCACATGGCGGTCGGGGGCATAAAATCGCGCTTCTTGGCGATATGCTGGAGCTTGGGAAGGCATCTGCCGGTATGCACGCGGAATTGGCAAAAAATTTATTAGATGCCGGTTTTGATAAAATATATCTAGCTGGTAATTTAATGGCTAATTTACGGGATAATCTGCCCTCTGGTATCATGGCTGGTTATGCGCCAAATTCAGCGATGTTATTGCCAATGGTAAATGGCGCATTTGCTGATGGTGATGTGGTGCTGATAAAAGGGTCGCATGGCAGCAAAATTTATGAAATAGCTGATGCTTTACTAAAACAAGGAAAAAATAATAATGGGGAGAAAATAAAAAATGCTGTATAATTTGCTTGCGGAGCATAACACCTTATTCAATATTTTACGTTATATTACTTTCCGTAGCGGTGGTGCAGTTTTTACCGCTTTATTCCTTACCCTTTATATCGGCCCTAAAGTTATCCGCTGGCTTAAATCCAAACAGGCCGAAGGCCAGCCTATCCGCCTTGATGGGCCGGAAAGCCACCTTGTTACCAAAAAAGGCACGCCAACCATGGGCGGGCTGATGATTCTTATATCAGTGACTATTACTACGCTTTTATGGTCTGATCTTAAAAATCCTTATATGTGGATTGTGCTTTTTGTTACTATTGGTTTTGGGATGGTAGGTTTTTTCGATGATTACCTGAAACTCACCAAGCGCAACAGTAAAGGGCTTTCCTCACGCAAAAAAATGCTGGGGCAGGCGGTGTTTTCATTAGCTGCAGTGCTTATGATACAGGCAGTTGCCGCACCGCACCTTGCCAGCCATATATCAGTGCCGTTTTTTAAGAATGTGCTGATTGATGCTGGGATTTTCTATATTCCTTTTGTGATGTTAGTGCTAATTGGGGCATCAAACGCAGTGAATTTAACAGATGGTCTTGATGGTCTGGCGATTGTACCGATTATGATTGTGGCGGGCTGTTTTTCCCTTATTTCTTACCTGATCGGGCGCGTGGATTTTGCGGGTTATTTGCAACTTAATTTTGTAGTTGGGGCAGGGGAGTTGGCTGTGTTTTGTGCGGCTCTTGTTGGTGCAAGCCTTGGGTTTTTATGGTTCAATTCCCAACCTGCGGAAGTGTTTATGGGTGATACTGGCAGCCTTGCCCTTGGCGGTGCGCTGGGTGCGGTAGCAGTTATTATTAAACATGAGATTGTGCTGGCAATTATTGGCGGGTTATTTGTAGTGGAGGCTTTGTCGGTTATTATACAGGTGGTTTCGTATAAAACCCGTGGCAAGAGGGTGTTCAAAATGGCGCCGATTCACCATCATTTTGAAAAGATGGGATGGTCGGAATCAAAAGTTGTGACCCGTTTTTGGATTGTTGCCTGTGTCTTTGCGCTGATGGGGCTTGCGACACTTAAGATAAGATAATGGAATAATAAAAATGATAACAGTAACAGAATATAAAAACCAGAAAGTTGGCGTATTTGGCTTAGGTAAGGCTGGTGAGGCGGCGGTTGCTGCGCTTGTTGCAGGCGGGGCAGAGGTTTTTGCGTGGGATGACCGGATGGCGGATAACGGATTAAAGATGACAAGCAAATTTATGTCATCCGTTATCTGTCATCCGTCATCAGAGTGGCCGTGGCATGAGTTGAAAGCTGTTGTACTTAGTCCAGGGGTGCCGCTTACCCACCCGAAGCCTCATGCTGTGGTAGAGCTTGCCAAACAGCATAATGTGCCAATTATAGGCGAAGTTGAGCTGTTATTCCGCGCGCAGCCAGATGCAACATATATCGGCATTACCGGAACAAATGGAAAATCCACTACCACTACCTTAATAGGGCATATTTTGCAGGAATCCGGCGTGACTTGCGAAGTGGGAGGAAATCTCGGAACTCCAGCACTTGCGCTTAAACAACTATCCAAAGGCGGGGTGTATGTTATTGAGATGTCGTCTTATCAATTGGACTTGTTAAAGACAGTGCGCTTTAATGTGGCGGTGTTACTTAATATTACGCCTGACCATCTTGACAGGCATGGCGATATGGCTGGTTATATTGCCGCGAAAAAGCATATTTTTGAGAGGCAAACAGCAGCGGATACGGCGGTGGTAGCGGTGGATGATGAATATACTAGAGGCATTATGCAGGAGGCATTAGGCATTAGGGAAGCAAAAATTATAGAGGTTTCAGCGCAGCATGTTCTTAAGGAAGGTGTATATGCAAAAGATGGAATATTATATGATAAATCAACACTAATGCCTAATGCCTCTTCTCCAATGCCTCTTACTGCCATCGCCTCCCTTACAGGCAAACATAACTGGCAGAATGCGGCAGCAGCATATGCGGTTTGCCGTGCGGTTGGTGTTGTGCCAGAAAAAATTTATGCAGCAATGCAGAGTTTTGCCGGTTTGCGCCATCGCCTGCAACTGGTTGCAACTATAAATGGGGTTCGTTTTATAAATGACAGTAAAGCCACCAATGCTGATGCTACACAAAATGCTCTTGCGCCATATAAAAGTATTTACTGGATAGCAGGCGGTAAACCAAAGGCAGGCGGTATTTCCAGTTTAGGTGAGTATTTCTCTAATATAGCACACGCGTTTTTGATAGGTGAAGCATCAGACGAATTTTCACAAACCCTAGAAGGGAAATTGCCATATACACTTTGTGGAACGCTGGATGTGGCGGTAAAAAAAGCCGCTGAAATGGCAAAGGATGGCGAAGTTGTTCTTCTTTCACCCGCTTGTGCTTCTTTTGATCAGTTCAAAAGTTTTGAGCATAGGGGGGATGTGTTTTGTGAGTTAGTTGAGAGTTTGAAAAAGGAACAAATCCGCCATGCGTCTTGACCGTACCAATACTAGCCCCATAGCGCGGTGGTGGTGGACAATTGACAGGCTTAATTTATTTGTAATCCTTCTTATAATAGCGATTGGCTCGGTATTGGTTGCGGCAGGTAGCCCACCTGTGGCAAAGCGTTTGGATTTGCCAGCTTTTTATTTTGTAAACCGTCATTATGTTTTCTTGCTACTAGGAACTGTGGCTATGTTTATAGTTTCTATGTTCCATCCTGTTATGGTTCGGCGTTTCGCAGTGCTGGGTCTTTCAGCCAGTATACTTCTTATGATGCTGGTGCCATTTTTAGGTGAGCAGACAAAGGGAGCTCATCGCTGGATAAATTTATTTGGAATTTCAGTTCAGCCCTCAGAATTTATGAAACCTTTTTTTGCGGTGGTAATGGCATGGATATGTTCAGAAAGCCAGAGAAAGGTTCATTTCCACGGTTATAGGGTGGCGATAGGACTTTATGCTTTGGTGGTAATTTTGCTGCTTATACAACCGGATTTAGGGATGACCATTACCGTTACGGTAATGTGGGCAGTACAGTTGTTTCTTGCCGGATTACCTATGTTATGGGTTGTGCTGCTTATTATGTTAGCCATAGTTGGTGCGGTTGGGGCATATAATTTTTTCCCTCATGTAGCAAAAAGGATTAATAGTTTTTTAGATCCGACAGCAGGTGACAACTATCAGATTGCAAAATCACTGGAAGCATTCAAAAACGGTGGGTTATTTGGAAGAGGGCCAGGTGAAGGTCAAGTAAAGCAATTTCTTCCTGATTCACATACAGACTTTATTTTTGCAGTGCTGGGTGTGGAATTCGGTGTTGTTGTATGTATTATGGTTCTTAGTCTGTTCGCCTTTGTAGTTTTGCGTGGATTTACCAGAGTTTGGAAAGAAAGTGACTTATTTATCGTGCTGGCTGTAGCCGGTCTTCTTACCCAATTTGGTATTCAATCCGTTATTAATATGGGGGTAGCGGTGAATCTTTTTCCAGCCAAAGGTATGACTTTGCCATTTTTAAGCTATGGTGGTTCATCGGTAGTCGCGGTAGCATTGGGGATTGGGATGATGTTGGCCCTTACCCGCAAACGTTTTGGTAAAAAATAAAAATTCTACTGGTCTGTGCGCAAGCGAATTTTAGAAAGTAATAAGAAGTATGGAATTACTTGCAGATATTATTGGCAATATGGGTGTTTTCTGTTTCTTGCTTGCCTATTTTTTGCTGCAAAAAGGCGTAATTCTGCACACTCAGTTAAACTATTTACTGCTAAATCTGGTAGGTTCGCTGCTGCTTATTTTTTCATTGCTTGTTAATTGGAATTTATCTGCATTTTTGCTTGAAGCGGCGTGGGCTTTGATTAGTATAGGCGGAATAATTAAATTTGTTTATCTTCCATGGTGTAGTGCAAGAAAGAAATAATGACGAATAATAACACACAAAAATTAATAGTTCTTGCCACTGGCGGTACAGGTGGGCATGTGTTTCCTGCTGAGGCTTTAGCGGAAGTGTTAATTGCAAAAGGGATGCGGGTAGTTCTTGTTACGGATAAGCGTTTTGCTAATTTCAAAGCCGGTGTTTTGTCACAAATAGAGAAATATAATATACGTACTGGTACAGTTGCTGGTTCTTTATTGAAGAAATTTTTAGGAATATTTGGTCTTCTTGTGGGTATAATGCAGGCAGGGTTGTTTCTGAGTAAATTAAAACCTGATATAGTTGTAGGATTTGGCGGATATCCTTCATTTCCTACATTGTTTGCGGCTTCTATAATAAAAATTCCGACTATTATTCATGAGCAGAATTCGGTATTGGGGCGGGCAAATAGGCTGCTTGCTGGAAGAGTAGAAAAAATTGCAACCTCTTTTCCCACGACTTTGATGATAGAAAAAAAAGATAGAGATAAGGTTGTAGTAATGGGTAATCCAGTGCGTGCTAGTGTTAAAGCAATTCGTAGTTTTGCATATGCTCCAATATCACAGGATGGAAAGGTTAGGATTTTAATAACTGGCGGCAGTCAGGGGGCATCTGTTTTTAGCCAAGTTGTTCCGGAAGCGGTCGCGAAATTACCAATTAATTTGCGATCTCGGATTAGAATAGATCAGCAGTGCCGTGAAGTGGATGTGGAAAAAACCCGCTCTGTTTATGATAAAATAGGGGTTGATGCTGATATAGCACCATTTTTTGTTGACTTGCCAACCCGTCTTGCGGGGGCGCATCTGGTTATCTCCAGATCAGGTGCTTCTACTATTTTTGAACTGGCCGTTGCGGGGAGACCAGCTATTCTAATACCGCTCCCTACTTCTATGGATAATCACCAATATTATAACGCCAATGCGTTTGAAGAAATAGGAGGTGGGTGGCTTATGAATCAAGAAGGCTTTACTTCTGCATCACTAGCGGCAAGGCTGGAAGCTTTTATTACTGCTCCTGATACGCTTGTTAAAGCTGCCGAAAACGCTAAAAAACTTGGCTATGAAAATGCTGCTGAGAATCTGGCTGACATAGTTATGTCTATTAATAACAAGGAAAATAAATGACTATGAAATCACTTCCTATTTCTCACAAAATGCCGCTTTCGGTGGGAGTTATACATTTTATCGGTATCGGTGGTATAGGCATGAGCGGTATTGCCGAGGTGTTGCATAATCTTGGCTATAAAGTACAAGGCTCGGATGCAGCGTCTAGCTATAATACTGATAGGCTGATTGGGCATGGCATCAAGGTTTTTATTGGGCAGGATGCTAATAATGTGGCAGAAGCTTCTGTGGTGGTAGTTTCGTCGGCTATTAAAGTAGATAACCCTGAGATGATTGCCGCGCGGGTAGCTCGGCTTCCAATAGTAAAACGGGCAGAGATGCTGGCGGAGTTAATGCGCCTTAAAATTGCAATTGCAGTAGCGGGAACACATGGAAAAACTACAACTACAGCCCTTACAGCTGCAATTTTGGAAGCAGCGAAAATGCAGCCGACGGTAATTAATGGAGGTATCATTAACGCCCGTGGGACAAATGCCTATCTTGGTTCTGGTGAATGGATGGTGGTTGAGGCTGATGAATCAGACGGCAGCTTTACCAAACTTCCCGCAACTATTGCGATTGTAACGAATATTGACCCTGAACATCTTGATTATTACGGTTCATTTGATGCTGCCAAGGCGGCTTACCAATCCTTCCTTACTAACCTGCCGTTTTATGGTTTTGCAGTTCTTTGCACTGACCATCCGGAAGTGCAGGCTCTTGCTTCGCGGGTTCATGACCGTCGTTTTATAACTTATGGGATGAATCCACAAGCTGATATACGTGCCGTTAATGTTCGTTCTAGCGCAGAGGGAGAAATTTTTGATTTAGAAATCGCAGCGCGGGCAGGGGAGCAGACTCGGGTAATAAAAGATGTGTTGCTTTCTATGCATGGTTTGCATAATGTGCGTAATGCACTAGCGGCAATTGCTATAGCTCAAGAACTAAAACTTGATGATAAAATACTCATTGAAACACTTACTAATTTTGAAGGTATAAAACGCCGCTTTACCAAGACAGGTATAGTAGGTGGGATTACGGTAATTGATGATTACGGTCATCATCCAGTGGAAATAGAGGCGACACTTAAGGCAGCTAGAGCTGCACAATCGCATTCCGGCGGGAAAGTTATAGCGGTGGTGCAGCCGCATCGTTACACGAGGGTGCATGATTTATTCAAGGAATTTTGTACCTGTTTTAATGACGCTAATACGGTGATAATAGCGGATATTTATTCGGCAGGAGAAGAACCGATCGAAGGAATAAGTGCGGATAGTTTAGCAGAAGGGCTGCAACGTGCCGGACATCGTCATGTATTGCGTTTGTCATCCCATGATGTACTGGCAGAAATGGTGGCAGATGTGGCGCGCTCAGGTGATATGGTGGTGTGCCTTGGGGCTGGTTCTATAAGTAAATGGGCGTATGCGTTGCCTGAGCAGTTGACCAAAGGTTTAAGGCTTAGGGCTTAATATTTATGGCTTCTTCACTAATGCCTAAAGCCTATAGCCTAGAGCCTGAAATGCTTAGCCGTATGCGCCAGAATTTTGATCTTTCAAAAACAAATTGGTTTAGGGTTGGCGGTTTAGCCCAGTATTTCTTTAAGCCGGATAATACGCAGGATTTATCGGATTTTCTAGCGGAATTGCCAAAAGATATTCCGGTAACAGTTTTGGGGGTTGGTTCAAATATTATTGTGCGTGATGGCGGGATAGATGGGGTAGTAATAAAGCTGGGCAGGGGATTTGCGGGGTGTAGAATACTGAACACTGAATGCTGCGTGGAATTCGGTGCTGGGTTTTTGGATATAAATGCAGCAATGTTTGCAGCGGAAAATGATATTGCAGGACTAGAATTTTTAAGCGGGATACCGGGGACAATCGGTGGTGCAGTGCGGATGAATGCAGGAGCGTATGGAAGGGATATTTCACAAGTTCTACTGGAAGCAGAAATTGTGGAGCGCGGCGGCACTATCCGTCGTCTTAGTAACGCTGAAATTGGTTTTGTTTACCGCAATAGCGGACTCCCCGCTGGTGCGATTGTAACCAGTGCAGTATTGCGCGGTGAAAAAGGTGATAAATTCAAGATTGTTACAGAGATTGAAGAAATCGGTAGAAAACGGGAAGAAACCCAGCCTATCCGCTCGCGTACCGGCGGCAGCACTTTCAAAAACCCTGAAGGGTATAAAGCATGGGAGCTTATTGATAGGGCCGGTTGCCGCGGCTTAACTATGGGCGGTGCGCAGGTTTCGGAAAAACATTGTAATTTCCTGATAAATACAGGAAATGCTACTGCTTCAGACCTTGAAAACCTTGGCGAAGAGGTGATAAAACGGGTATTTAAAAAAACCGGAATCATGTTAGAGTGGGAAATTAAAAGGATTGGGAAATCAGGACAATGACAAAACATATAGCGGTTTTAAAAGGCGGGTGGTCAGCCGAGCGTGAAGTTTCCTTAAATAGTGGATCGGCCTGCGCTAAGGCTTTGCGTGAACTTGGCTACAAGGTTACGGAGATTGATGTCCAGCCTGATATTGCCGAAATTATAAAACAAACTAATCCTGATATAGTATTTAATGCTTTGCACGGTAAGATAGGCGAGGATGGTTGCGTGCAGGGTCTGCTGGAAATCATGAAAATCCCTTATACCCATTCAGGAGTTATGTCGTCATCGGTTGCCATGGATAAACCGCTGGCGAAAGTTGTTTTTGCAGCGGCTGGCCTTAAAGCCCCGATAGGGAAGCTTGCTACCACTAAAGAAATTATGGCGGCTGATCCTATGCCCCGTCCTTTTGTGGTAAAGCCTGCTAATGAAGGTTCATCGGTGGGGGTGCATATCATTAAAAATGGTGATAACGGTTCCTGGGCGCAAGGCGAAAAGCCTGAGACTGTGTGGCTGGTTGAGGAGTATATTTCAGGTCGTGAAATAACTGTGGCGGTGCTTAATGGCAAAGCCCTTGGTGTTACCGAGATTCGTCCTAAAACAGGGTTTTATGATTATGAGAATAAATATACTGACGGAAAAACCGAGCATCTTTGCCCAGCACCCCTTAGTGATGGAGAAAGCAAAAAAGTTATGGAAATGGCAGAAATAGCGCATGAATCGCTTGGTTGCAGAGGTCTTACCCGCTCTGATTTCCGTTATGACGGAAAAAATTTTTATATATTGGAAATTAATACACAGCCGGGGATGACCTCTCTTTCTTTGTCGCCGGAGATTGCGGCTCATGCTGGGATTTCTTTTAACCAACTAGTAGAAAAATTGATAGAGGCTGCAAGCTGTGGCTAAGAAAGGGAAAGAAGAACAACTTTCGCCGCGCCAAAGGCAATCCAAGCAGTTCATGCGTGATAAAGAGCTGCAAATAAAACGCCAGCAACTTATAAAAAGAATTAAGCTTATATTGTTGGCAAGCTGTGGGATGATTATTATTGGCGGAGGGATATGGTCTTGGAGAACCAGTGCAGTCAGTCATGCTGTGCAGGTAGTATCGGATAAATTATATGCAATTACCGTAAATGCCGGATATGCAGTAGAGAATATTTACCTTGAAGGGCGTAACCGTACTCCTATGGATGAAATAAATACAGCTTTGGATATTGATAAAAATGCTCCAATATTAAGGTTGAATTTAAGGGAAATTAGGGGAAGATTAGAAAAAATTGAAAGTGTAAAATATGCTGCAATTGAACGATCCTTACCTAATACTTTATATATCCGTGTGGTAGAGCGTGAACCG
The DNA here is from genome assembly GCA_963205245.1 of Pseudomonadota bacterium. GTDB lineage: Bacteria > Pseudomonadota > Alphaproteobacteria > Rickettsiales > SXRF01 > SXRF01. Next base: position 3,039 of record CAUJIB010000085.1, on the reverse strand, counting down.
GTGGCGCGCTGGCAAAAACAAGGAAAAATTGCATTGGTGGATGATAATGGTGTGGTAATGAATGGTCTTGACATGACTCCATACAAGACCTTGCCACTTATAGTTGGAGAGGATGCGCCTAAACATATTGAAGAGTTATTAGAATTACTTATAGCTGAACCTGAACTTACAAAACGTTTTGTTGCGGCAATCTGGGTTGGCGAAAGAAGATGGAATATTCGCATGAAAACCAAACAAGATATGAAGCCTAATGAAGATAATATAGAAATTCGTTTGCCTGAGAAAAATCCTTTGGCGGCTTGGAAGCATCTTGCTGAGTTGCAAAAGAAACAGCAATTGCTGGATAGAGATTTGAAAGTGATTGACTTGCGTATTGAAGGCAAATTGTTTATTAAACTACCGGAAGGTGAAATAAATGCTAAACCAAATAATGCGAAAGATATTTGATGAAACGCCAGAAAGTACAAAAACCACTTAAAAAAGGCAGTAACGGTAGTATAGCTGTGCTTGATATCGGGACAGCTAAGATAGCTTGTTTTATAGCTTATATTGATTCTGCCGGTGAGATAAAAATAGTTGGTATAGGTCACCAGCTTGCTAGAGGAATACGTGCAGGGGTGGTAACAGATTTTGCTGAAGCGGAAACTTCAATCGCCAATGCTGTCAATGCTGCCGAGCAAATGGCGGGTGGAACAGTTGAAAATGTGATTGTAAGCCTTTCCGGCGGTAATCTTAATTCGCGTAATATTTCTATTGAGATGTCGTTATTTGGTGAAGAAGTAACCGATCGGGACATTATGGATATTATTGAGCAAGCTAGAGCCAGTATTGCACATAATGAACATGAAATCCTGCATTCTATCCCAGTTTCTTATTATTTAGATGGTGCAAGAGGAATAATAGATCCACGGAAAATGTTTGGTAAAAAGCTTGGTGCCGATGTTCATATGATTACAGGACAGGCTGGGGTTATGCGTAATCTTGCACATTGTATAGGGAGATGTCATTTGAATGTGGAGGAGTATATTGCTGCGCCTTATGCTTCTGCGCTTTCCTGTCTTGATGATGATGAAAAACAGCTGGGGGTAACTCTTATTGATATGGGAGCGGGCAGCACCAGTTTTTGTATTATGGCGGGTGGGAAGAATATTTATACCGATTCTGTTCCTATTGGCGGTATTCATGTAACAAATGATATAGCGCGTGGGCTTTCCACCAGTATTGTGCATGCGGAGAGGCTCAAAACCTTGCATGGAAGTGCCATTGCTACTGTCAGTGATGATCAGGTAATGATAGAAGTTCCACCACTTGGTGAAGAGGATTCTGATGATATTAATACGGTTCCCCGTTCAATGCTGGTTGGGGTAATTCGCCCGCGGGTGGAAGAAGTGTTTGAGATGATTAGAAGTAAAATAGAAATGAGCAATGCAGCTTCTTTTGCCGGTAAACGCGTAGTGCTTACTGGGGGAGCCAGCCAACTGCTTGGCGTTAGGGAAATGGCCAGCAATATTTTGGGTAAACAGGTGCGTCTTGGCCGTCCGCACGAGTTAGCAGGGCTTGCTGAAGCGGTAAGCGGGCCGGCGTTTGCCACAGCACTGGGAATGCTTGAGTATAGAGTTAAGAAACCGGTTGAAGAGCAGATGTTTGATGCCCACCTTCATAGAGGTGGTCTTAGAGCTGGTGTAGAAAAATTAGTTCATTGGTTTAAGGATAATTTTTAAGGTATTGGATAATGCTAAGAATTGGTGCTGTATTTATTATTTTAACTATGCTTAGCGGTTGTTTCTGCCTTACCGAACCTGAAGATAAATCCGATGTGCCAGAGTATTTTTCCGGTTGTTGGAAAAAGGTGGAAGACGGTCAGAAATGGTGAAAATAAAAGACGATAAATAAAGCATTTTTTCAAAGAATCTTAAATAACTGATGAAAAAACACAGGAAGCTAATGATTTTCTTGTAAAATTGGTGATTTATTCTTGTGAGGCATAAAATGTGAAAAAATCTTGCAACATTATATGCTTGCGCTATGGTAGGCGGCGTTATTTCAACAAATAAGGAAAGAAAATTATGCCACAACAAACAGTAAGGGTAGCACTTCGTGATGCGATGGCGGAAGAAATGCGTCGTGATAAGGATGTATTTGTAATGGGTGAGGAAGTGGCGGAATATCAAGGTGCTTATAAGGTAACTGAGGGGTTGCTGGCAGAATTTGGCGCGCAGCGTGTGGTTGATACACCAATCACAGAGCATGGTTTTGCAGGTCTTGGTGTTGGTGCGGCGATGATGGGGCTTAGACCGGTTGTAGAATTTATGACCTTCAATTTTGCGATGCAGGCAATGGATCATATTATTAATTCTGCGGCAAAAACTAATTATATGTCTGGCGGTCAGATTCGTTGTCCAATCGTATTCCGTGGGCCAAATGGCGCAGCGTCGCGTGTGGCTGCCCAGCATTCGCAATGTTATGCCAGCTGGTACGCGCATGTTCCAGGCTTAAAAGTGGTTGCGCCTTATGATGCTGCATCGGCAAAGGCTTTGTTAAAAGCGGCGATTCGCGATCCGAATCCAGTAATTTTCCTAGAAAATGAAATGCTTTATGGACAAAATTTTGAAGTTCCAGAAGGTGATGACGTTACGCTTGAAATAGGAAAAGCCGCAGTAGTTCGCGAGGGAACAGATGTAACTATTATTGCTTTTTCCATTATGGTGGGTAAAGCATTGGAAGCTGCAGAAAAATTAGCAGAAGAAGGTATCAGTGTAGAAGTTATTGACCTTCGTACCATCCGCCCGCTTGATACTGAAACTATTGTTGAATCAGTGAAGAAAACCAACCGTTGTGTAAGCGTGGAAGAAGGCTGGCCAGCAGCGGGGATTGGTTCGGAAATAGCAGCGGTGATTATGGAAAATGCTTTTGATTATCTTGATGCGCCGGTAAAACGGGTGGCTGGTGTAGATGTGCCGCTTCCTTATGCCGCAAACCTAGAAAAACTGGCACTTCCGCAATCCAGCCATATAATTGAAGCGGTTCGGGAAGTTTGTG
>CAUJIB010000084.1 GCA_963205245.1 Pseudomonadota bacterium | reverse complement strand
TGGGGCAAATTCCGCTAAATCAAAAAGATCAATAACACCAACGTTGATTCCCTCTTCCTTAAGTCTGTCTGCCACTTTAAAAGCAGTTCGCAGCATATATCCTGTTGCCACTAAACAGATTTTTTTACCATCGCGGTGAATATGGAAACCTTTATTAATATCAGGTGCAGAATCTTCATAAATAACCGGAAGTATTTGCGCATCAAAACGGAAATAGCGTAAAGCGTTTTTACTCAAGCAGTGGCCAAATAATGCTTGGGATGTTATATGGTCAGCAGGCGATAAAATCCTAAAGTTAGGAAGAGCCCGCATTAAAGTTATATCTTCATAGCATTGATGGGTAGGCCCTGACACCACATAACTATATCCCGCCCCGACTCCTATTAAATTAACATTCATAGGCCGCACTTCCGAAAGCAGGGCAAGGCTCACCCGAATCTGCTCATAACAACGCATGGTAATAAATGGAGCAATCGCATAGGCAAAAACCTTATATCCTTCCAGCGCAAGACCGGCGGTAATGTTAATCAGGTTTTGCTCAGCTATGCCTACATTCATAAATCTATCAGGAAAATCGGCACGTATTTTATCCAAAACCGGAGAACCAAAATCAGCTGATACAAAAAATATTTTTTTATCATCTGCCATGCTTTGCCAGATTCTCTCCAGAAAAACATCACGCATTGCCCGCGGTTTTATGATCGGTGCGGCTGTACTTGAAACTATATTTGCTTGCGCGCTCATAACTTACCGCTTTCTTTATTACCAAGCAAAATATCCAGTAATTCCGGCTTAGGGTTTATAATATGTGATAATGGCTCATTCTCTAAATTAGGAACACCACGTCCTTTCAAGGTTTTGGCTATGAGAGCCTTTGGCTTATTATTGCGCGTTCCTTTCATTTTTAACAAAACAGACTGAACTGCAAGCACATCATGCCCATCCACAACTATACAATCCCAGCCAAAGGCTGTAAGGCGGGCAGACAAATCGCTATGCGAAATAATATCATCAGTATAACCGAGCATACTGATACTGTTATTATCAACAATAAGATGCAGATTATCCAGCTTATGCTGCGAGGCAAACATAATGGCCTCCCAATTAGCACCCTCATGCAATTCACCATCACCGGTTACAACAAATACATTACTATCGCTACCCTTACGGTTAAGACCAAGAGCCATTCCTGTGCCAACACCAAGCCCATGCCCTAACGAACCATTAAGAGTTTCATAGCCCGGAATAATCGGATCAGGAATTCCACCTAAAAAACTACCTGCCTCGCAAACATGCTGCAATTCTTCTAGATCAAAAAAACCCAGATCAGCAAGGATAGGATACATGGAAATAGAGCCATGACCTTTACTGAAAATACAGCGGTCACGCCCTTCCCATTTTGGTTGCTTAGGATCAAAACGCAATACACCGCCATAATAAAGGGAAACGTAAATTTCTACTGCCGAAAGAGAAGAAGCAAGGCGTGTTTCCGGTGAACGGCGATGGATAGCCAGTGTCTCCTGCCATACCCAATGGGCTTTCTCTTTCAGATTTATATTACTTTTCACTATTTTTTCTCCGCAATATTTTCTAAATACCATTCATAGGTGTTTTTTAGACCTGCGTCAAAATCTACTTTCGGCTGCCAACCGAAAGCCAGAATACGGGAACTATCAAGAAGCTTACGCGGTGCACCATCTGGCTTTGTAGCGTCACATTCAATCTTACCATGATAACCAACTATTTTAGCGATTTTCTCCGCCAGTTCACGAATAGATAAATCCTTGCCAGTTCCAATATTAAGCGGCAAATTTAATGTATCTGTATCGCGCTCAAGTAAAGTGAGGCAGGCATCTGCTATATCATCAGCATGGATGAATTCACGGTGCGGTGTTCCACTACCCCACAAAGCAATTGTTTCTGCACCAGTTTTTTTTGCTTCATCAAACCTGCGTATAAGAGCCGAAAGAACATGCCCGCCTTGCGGATTAAAATTATCATTAGCACCAAATGCGCTATTGGGAATTACCGGTATAAAACGCTGCTTGCCATATTGCTGGTTATAAGCAAGGCACATCTGCATTCCTGCCATTTTAGAAATGGCATAAGCCATACTGGTTGGTTCCGGATAACCGGAAAAAAGTGAGGTTTCTGCCATAGGTTGTGGACATTCACGCGGATACATGCAGGAAGACGCAAAGAAAATAAGCTTTTTTACCCCTGCCTCATGCGCGGACTTCAAAACATTTAGCTGAATAGCAAGATTGGTATTTATGAAATCAGCAGGATAGGTTTTATTTTCAATAATCCCCCCTACCTTGCCCGCTGCTAAAACCACATATTCCGGTTTGTTTTTTTGAAAAAATTGTAACACTGCACCAGCATTAGTAAGTTCCAGTTCCGAATGTGTTACTAGCAATAAATTACTATAACCATTCTTTTCAAGATTGCGAACCATTGCTGAGCCAAGAAGACCGGTATGACCCGCCACATAAATACGCGCTGTTTTTTCCATATTACAATCCATCCGGTTGATATAGAACTACGCGACTTCCGGAATCTTCAAAATTAAACGGTACATGGATTAAATTATTTAGTTTTTCTCTAATCTGTTTCTGCTTTTCAGGTTTAGCAAAAAGCAATAAGAAACCACCGCCGCCTGCACCCAGAATTTTTCCACCAATCGCGCCACTTTGCATTGCCGCCTGATACATTTCATCAATTTCCGGATTAGAAATTTTATCCGACAAGCTACGCTTAAACAGCCAACTTTCATGCAACAACCTGCCAAAATCATCAATAGATTGATTGCTATTTTGCAGAATAGCAATTGCTTCATCTACCATTGCACGGATACTTTTCATTTCTTTTTCACGGTTTTTGAAATTGGCAATCTGTGATTTGGCAACTTCTGAAGCAAAACGGGAAAAACCTGTAAAACAAAGCATTAAGTGGCTGGACAGCTCCTTTTGCCTTGTATGTGGAATTATAATCGGCGAAACATCAAAACTGTCATTTCTATGAAAATCTATACGGTTAAAACCACCATAAACTGCTGAAATCTGATCTTGCGAACCAACATTTTCTGCCAGTACATTTTGCTCCATATTGATGGTTTCTTTAGCAAGGTTTTCCTTACTAACCATACGGCCATTCAATGCGTGCAAAGCATGAATGAGCCCTGCAGTAAATGAGGAGCTGGAGCCAAGACCGGAGCGCGCCGGCAAATCACCATCATGATGGATTTCCAAACCATCAATTATTTTTGCCCAATCCAGAACGCCACGCACCGCCGGATGCTGAATTTCTTCTATAGTTCTTACATTCTCAATTTTTGAATAAACTATACGGTGCTTATGCTCAAAAAATTGCGGCAACTTACGGCAGGTAATGTAACAATATTTATCAATTGAGGTTGCAATTACCGCCCCTCCGTGCTCACGGTACCAAGCAGGATAATCAGTGCCACCGCCAAAAAAGGAAACGCGAAAAGGAGTACGGGTAATAATCATTAATATTTTACTTTCATACCAATCAGGCTTTTTACCTTTTTCAATTTATCATATAGTTCCGGCTTTTTAAGGAGCGCAAACACAATTCCTTTAATAGCAAAAAAATACGCCATAGAAAGGCTTATTTTACGGTATTTACAAACTACTCCCAATTCTTCCAAGGCAAGGGAGAAACGACCGGATAAAAAATGACGGGCGATATAGAAAAACCGTGAAGAATTATAGCTTCTTAAAAAGATAGCATCAACATATAAAGGGAAAGCCTGTTTTTGTGGAAGTTTTTTTAATTTATTAAAAATTATTCTAAAACCGGCCTTTACTTCATATCTATCCAAAGCCTTATCATAAGATTTTCCTGCCATCTCCTCGCGCCGTTTTTCCTTATCTAAATAATAGCGGATTTTTTCCAACATCTCTTCCTTAGAGTAGAACACGTCAAACTCTTCACCAATATCAAACATTTGCTCAATACCAGCGGCATATTGCGAAAGAATAAAACCGCCGCATAGGGCTATTTCAAGGGGCCTGCCCTTGGATTGCTTTATCCGCTGGTTTATAGTCGGCAAAGGCACTATATAATTATCACTGGTTGCCAAAGTAGTGAAATTCAAATTTATTTTACTACGGTTAAAAATAGAAACCATCTGCTCAAAACTGGCAAAACCATTATCTGAGCCAGTGCCATAAGTTTGGATATTTATGCCATTGTCCTTCAGATATTTTACGTAATCCGCTCGATCCGCATTTTTAAGATTACCTATAAAAGAAACATCTATATCTTTAACAATTTCAGGCTGTTTTTTATAATAATCACCATCAAATAAAGCAAAACTAGTGTGGGCATTAATGTTCAAATGCTCGTAACGGTAACGGGCAAGACTATCAGGCAATATTACCAAATCCGCCACCTGAGCATAATATCTATCAACTGCCTCAAAATAATATTCCGTATCAAAAAAATTCATCACCAAAGCAGTTTTTTTTGATAATCTTTCTAAAAATTTTATATCAAAAGTAAGGTCACACGACCACCAGATGAAAAATACCGCATCTATTTTTTTCTCAACAACTATATTTTCAATATAAGCCTCAAAAGCGCGCTTACCGTTTGATAAATAAAGCTCTATATAATCTATATAATAATAATTTTCACAATTAGCTTTTATTCCGTTGCAATAATCCTCAAAAACCCTGTTTATTCCATCATTATAAGATGAAATAGTTAGTATATTAGAAAAATTTTTTTCCATTTTTTCCCTTATGAAATCGCTGGCTGCTCGGAAGCCTTAGTAGTTATAAAAGCCGGAAGAAGCGGTATCCAAAAATAGCGCAAATAATTATGAGGCAAGAACAACCCGAATAATGCCATAGAAAGAACCGCAGTCGCCAAAGCTATTGCTTCAGCCGGATGGGTTTTAGCTAAGTTAAAACAATTACGGAATAATAATAAAGTATAGACTCCAAAGGTAGCGGCTAAAATAAAACCGCCTTCTACCCACAGAAGAAGATATAGCAAATGTACATCCAAACCATTACCGCCAAAATTAAACTCGGGAAGGGTTGAAGTCTGCCTTAAACCATGCCCGTAAAACAAACCACCGCTACGTTCTTTTAATAACTCCAACCCACGATAATTAAGCTCCATTCGAGTATTTACCGTTTGTTCCAGAACAGTTTCTTTCTTGGAAGGTAAAGAAAATGTATAGTTCGGGATAATTCTTTCATTAATTTTTCCGACCACATACGGAGCATATAAAGATAGAGCCAGATATGAAAATATAAACATAACAGCGATTAACATTACCTGTTTAATAATGTTCTTTGTATGTGCGCGTAACGGATGATTTTTCCAGAAAACAAACAAGGCAAGATTTGCCAGAGCCACAGCAATAAACGCGATAAAACCGCTAAAAGAACCTGAGAGAAATAAACAATCCAGAAATGCTATTAATCCAACATAGCCAACTTTTTTCCAAAACCCAGTTTCTGTTGCTATTAAATAAACATATAGCGGAAGTGTAATGAGTAAAACTTCTGCAAGGGAATTAGCGTTTCCATAAGTGCCAAGAGCTCTATTAGCACAAAAAAACATATCTCGCAGATAAGGAAATACTCCTTCCGGAGCAAGTAATATATTGATAATCATCGGCGGGATATAGCCAAGAGCAGTAAAGCGAATAGCCGTTTTTATATTAGATGGAGAAAAGAAAAACGCGACAAGCAGAGGAATGGCAATCAATATAAACCCATATTGCATAGCACCGCTAAATAATGCCCGCCAGTTCACCGTAGCATTAGCACCAAATAAATTTGCTGTAACTCCGGAAAGAACACAAAGAAACGTAAAAATTCCGCCAACAACAAGCAAGTCGCGCAATGATTTGTTTAAGCGCAATGAAACACGTTTCCGGAAAAATTCTTTCGCAACCAAAAATATTGCCGCAAATAAAAAAATATCTACTAAAGAAAAACTTGTACCCCTTGAAAAATCAAATCCATATTGCCTGATATAATAATAAGGCGCGGTTAAAAACGCTAACAACATTAAAATATGAACGGGCTGTTTATGCAGTTTCAAGTTAATCATATTTTTTCTTTGATTATGTTTATATCTTATTATTTGATTGCAGATATAAACTTGTCTTTCAACTCTTTCAAGTAAGGAATGTTCCTTAAAAAGGCACGTACCCTATCTGAAAAACTATTCGGCACTTCACAGTTGAGCCGCCACCAGATTTTTTTCCTGCCGCCACCTAACTTATCATGCCAGCGATTAAAAAAAGTCTCAGTATCTTTTTCAAAGCATGCGTTAAGATTACTGGATTTTACCTCATCATTAATCTGCGCTATTTTGATATGGGCGTTTTTACAAACTTCAACTCTCCCGCCCTTTTCCCATACACGCAAACAAAAATCGGGATCACCCCAATAGTTTTTATAAATCAAATCAAAAAGACCACCGACTGACTCTATTGTTTTTTTAGAAGCACATAACCAGCCAACATATAATTTTCCATAAACCTGCCATTGCCCAAACCCTTCCCCGTGCGGACTTACTTTAGCAAAACCAGCAACAAAAGGAATTTCTTGCGGTTGGCTTTTGACGAATTCCAAAATATTTTTTAGGCAATTATCGCAAGGGGCTGCATCATCAGACCACGGTACAATACAATCACCGCTTGCTATTTTATAGGCTTCGTTCATAGCATAGAGCACACCGCGTTTTTCTATTTCCAAGAGATGCACCACTTTTTTACCGGCAACAGAAAAAGGGGAAACAATAATAAGCTCATAATCAACATCTGGATTAGTCTGCGAAAATTCAGCAATTCTTTTTTCTACTTCCATAGGACGCAAAGATGGCAATAAAATACTCAGTTCTGGCATATTTTTCCATCCTTTAGGTGAATTATGAAATCACATTTTTTAAGTGTTGAAAGCCTATGAGCCACAATAATTATTGTAAGATCCTTGTTTAATTCTTCTATAGACTGCATAACCTGTTCTTCTGTTTCGTTATCAAGCGCGCTGGTTGCTTCATCCAATACCAGAAGTTTTGCATTTTTATAAAGAGCTCGGGCAATTGCAATCCTTTGCCGCTGCCCGCCAGAAAGACGAACTCCACGCTCACCAACAAAACCATTATAAGCTTCCGGCTTACTCTCAATAAAACCAGCAATATCAGCTTGATTAGCCGCTCTTTTAATTTTGTCCATATCTATTTCTTCATGCGGCACACCAAGGGCGATATTATCCGCAAAGCTTGCGTCACTCAGAAAAATATTTTGCGGTACATGCGCTATATTGCGCTGCCAAGCTACAGCATTTTCAATATTAATTTCCAGACCATCTACTAAAAATTTTCCAGAAGCTGGTGATAAAAGCCCCATGATAATATCAAGCAGAGTGCTTTTCCCACTACCTGTAGTGCCAACAACGCCTACTCTTGCCCCTTTTGGTATTACCAGATTATCAATATCCAAAATAACCGGTGTTTTATCAGAATAATGGAATTTGATATTCCGCAATTCTATTTGCTCATTAAAATCAATTTTTTGCCTATCAGCAATCTTTGCATATTCTGGCAAAGGCTGGTTAAGCAGGTGCAATATATCACTCAAATTAGCACCATTGCCCATAATTAACGACCATGAATTATAAGCCTGCTGCAAGGTAGGAAGAAGCCTCTGCACACCCAACGCCAATGCGCCAAGAGTGGGAAGAGCCGCAGCAATCCCATCATTATAGCTTAAGTAATAAGCAATTAGAGCTACCATCACCATGCCGATAGATTCCATGGCATAACGTGGACACCCGCTGATAAATAAATTCAAGCCCTGTGCTTTACGAAGCGGTAGATCTGACCCACGATAAATATCACAATATAAAGGCTGGGTATTATCTAATAAAACGTCGCGAATTCCTCCTAGACCTTCCTGCAAAGCTTTTACGCTTCCGGTTTGTTCTTTAGCAATTATCTGCCCATTTCTCCGAAGCTTTTTGTGCATTAATTTGGCAATCAATATGTAACAGAAGCCAAAACCACCTGCCGCCACCAATGCCACTTGCGGGTTTACATACAGTAAGGCACTGCAAATAAAAATAAGTAACACCGCCGAATTAATGATAGTTAGACTAGGAAGAAGCAAATCAAACATCAGAGAATTATTTTTAGTGGTAATACCGCTGATGATTTCACTACTATTACGGGCAATATGAATATTATACGGCTGATAAAGAGTTCTGCGGTAAATATCCATGCTTAGATCAGCACCCGCAGCAAAGGTAAGTTTTGTGGTTGCCCATAACAGCAACAAGCGTATACAACCAGCAACAAAAGCTGCTACAATAAAGATTATAGTAAGAGGCTTTAGTAACTGGTCAGCAGATATAATCCCAATACCCGCGGCTATTTCCTGCACTAAAGGCTGGGCAAAAATTTTATCAGGAGCAGCAAGAGCACTTAAAAAAGGTAACAACGCTCCTATACTTATAACCTCGGCAAGAGCACTTACAATCATTAATATCAGCAGCAAACCGTATTGCCAATGCCTGCGCCGACTTAAATGCCCCCACAACCGCAACAATTGAGCAGGTAAGCTGGAATTATATTCCAATTGCAAAGTCATGTTTTTTGCGCGGTAGAGTTTGCTACGTACCAATCCATAGCTATTTTCAAACCATCTTTAACACGGTAGGCTGGCAAATATCCCAGCAAATTTCTTGCCTTTGAAATATCAGCAAGCGAATGGCGGACATCCCCTGCCCTAAAATCACGATAACCAGCTTTTACTCCAGCTAGATGATGGTAATATGGGGATAAATTATCATGTAAATATTGGTATAATTCATTAAGGGTGGTGCGATCACCTACCGCAACATTATATATCTGATTTACTGACTCTTCACTAGCCACCATTGCCGCCAAAAGATTTATTTGTACAACATTATCTATATAACAAAAATCACGACTGGTTTCACCATCACCATTGATATAAATCGGATCGTTTTTAATCATACTAGCAATCCATTTAGGAATCACTGCTGCATAAGCACCATTAGGATCCTGCCTTTTGCCAAAAACATTAAAGTAGCGCAAGCCAATTGAATTCAATCCATATGCACGGGCAAATACATCTGCATATAACTCGTTTACATATTTAGTAACAGCATATGGAGAAAGAGGCTTCCCTATTTTATCCTCTACCTTAGGAAGCCCAGCATGGTCACCATAAGTAGAGCTGGACGCCGCGTAAATAAAACGTTTTACCGTAGCATCACGGCTGGCAACCAGCATATTAAGAAAACCATCAATATTATTTTCATTAGTAAAAATCGGATTTTCTATAGAACGGGGAACACTGCCTATTGCTGCCTGATGCAGAACATAATTAACGCCGGTACAAGCTTTTTTACAATCTTCTAGGCTCCTAATATCACCTTTGATAAAAGTAAAGTTTTTCCATTGTGCCTCCGTAACGCAGCTTTTTACTTCTTCCAGATTATGTTCATAACCATTGGAAAAATTATCAAGTCCAACCACTTTTTGATTTAATTTCAGCAATGCCTCAAGTAAATTGCTGCCGATAAATCCGGCAACGCCAGTTATTAACCAGCTATTCTGATTAAGTGCCAAGTTATTTAATAATGCCTGATAGCTGCTCATAAACGCAAGTCCGAAGCTTCTGGCGTAAGAATATATTTCAAATCATACAATATATGGTCTTTTACTCCTAGTTTACGAATTTCTTTTTCGCCCATTTCCTTGAATTGTTTATGGGCAACCGCAAGGATAATTCCATCATAAAAACCGGCTTTCAATTGCTCTGTAAGGCTTAGATTATATTCATGCCGCGCCTCCCCAGCATTTGCCCATGGATCAAAAACATCAATCTGACAATTATAATCCCTAAGCTCATCAATAATATCCACCACTTTAGTATTACGCAGATCTGGACAATTTTCCTTAAAAGTAAGCCCCATAACAAGAACTTTTGCACCTGCAACCTTTATACCTTTTTTGGTCATAGCCTTTACCAGTTGCGAGGCAACATATGCCCCCATGCCATCATTCAACCTCCGACCTGCCAGAATAATTTCCGGATGGTAGCCAATTGCCTGCGCTTTATGGGTTAAGTAGTAAGGGTCTACCCCTATACAATGACCACCTACCAAACCAGGACGAAACGGCAAAAAATTCCACTTGCTGCCCGCTGCCTGTAAAACTGCTTCTGTATCAATCCCCATTTTATTGAAGATGATAGCAAGTTCATTAATAAGGGCGATGTTAAGGTCACGCTGGGTATTTTCAATAACTTTTGCTGCTTCTGCAACCAAAATACTTGGGGCTTTGTGAGTTCCTGCCACTACTATCTGTCTATACAAAGCATCAACTACATCAGCAATTTCTGGGTTAGAACCGGATGTAACTTTTTTTATGGTAGGAAGCCTATGTTCTTTATCACCAGGATTAATACGCTCAGGTGAATAACCACAATAAAAACCATTATCCACATTATATTTCAAACCGGAATATTTCTCCAGAATCGGTACGCAGTCTTCTTCCGTTGCCCCCGGATAAACTGTTGATTCATAAATAACTATATCACTTGCTTTAAGTACCTTCCCTACAGTCTCACTAGCCTTTATAAGCGGGGTAAGATCCGGACGGTTATGCTCATCTATCGGGGTCGGGACAGTCACGATAAAACAGTTGCACTGCCTTAGATCATCAACATTGGTTGTGAAATTTAGAAATTTTGCTTCAGCAAGCTCCGTAGAAGAAGTTTCCAGTGTATAATCATTACCCTGCTTAAGTTCATTTACTCTTTTTTCACTAATGTCAAAACCCGTTACTGAACGTTTCTTCCCAAACTCCACAGCTAGGGGTAAGCCTACATATCCAAGCCCGATAACCGCTATTTTTATTGCTGATAATTCCATTGAATAACAAATCTTTTTATTAAAAAAGCTAATCCGCTTTTTCCTTTAGCATATTAATTGACGATATAGCAACACTTACTGAATACCATAATAAAATTGCCGGCCAGTTAGAAAATATGCTTTGTGTCGGCATAAACGGGAAGAAATTGACAATAAGGCAAGCCAATATAAAACCACTTAATATCCTGTCATTATCTTTTCTGGCTATAAAAACCTTAACAACATCATGGAATAAGCAAAAAACCATCGCACTGAACAATAAAAAACCTATTATCCCCGCCTCGGCAAACCATTCCACATACAGGTTATGAGGATGCAAATTCTCCGTGGTCACCACTCCACTGGCAAATAGCTTGGCACAAAGTTCACGAAAACTTTTCAATCCAGCACCAGTAAACCAATGTTCCTGACCGATAATAAGACCTGCTTTCTGTAGTTGTCCGTATTCTGTTTCCTGATAATTGGAGATTACGGAATAAAAATCATCTGCACGTTTTTGTACCCATATTTGAGTCTCAAACAAAATGGCTGATGCTAAAATCATTACTGCGGCAGATAAAACCACCCATTTCCTTAGTTTTTTTTCTGCAACAGCAAGCAAAAAGGCTATAAAAAATACCGCAATTATAATGCTGGCAAAAGCAGTACGCTCACCGCTTATCATAATAGTCGCTATAGCAGCAAAAAATATAAGCAGAATTGCCAATATATATTTGTAATTTTTTTTAGTTACGGCAACAAAAAGGCAAATACCAACCATTGGTAAAAGCATTTTTGCCATAAAAATCCCAACCTTAACATTAGAAAGCGGCCCTGTAAGGCGACCACCGAGACCGCGGGCATTACCTGTAATAGATGTTCCATAAACATACTGCCATACAGTATCAATAATTACGAAACAGAACATCCCCGCTAGGATTACCCCTAATAATTCTATAGATTTCCTGTCAGTTAGAACCCAATATTTCAAGGCTGCATATAATATTATATAACGAACCCATGGCACAGCTGACATCAAAGAGCTAACTGGAGATAGAGCAAACATAGTTACCACAATAGCAATCCATAACCATGCGGACAGAGCTAGCTTGATAAACGGCTCACCTAACCACTCAAAATTTTTGTGGCTATAGCTATGGCATAAAAACAATAGACCAATCACTACACAGGAAGCATCTGCCAAACCACGGTTAAAAATCAAAGCCCATGGAAGTGTTAAAGTAAGGATATAAGCTAAAATCCAGCTCGTTTGTTTAGTATCAAGCCAATTTTTTATTGTTACTATCGTCACACCACCTCTTAGGACAATCATTCTGCCATATTATTTATAATAAAAATATTATATAAACATGGCATTACCATTAGTTTCAACAAAACAAAAGAGCCTATTTAGACTACAAAATAATAATGGTAAATTATTTTGTTCCGTTTAGCTCTGCCAATACTTCATCCGCACGGCTGGTAGACTGTATTTGCGTTTTGGTGTTATTTGAAGTCTGACTGCCTTGGGAATCCTGTCCTACATTCAAAATACCATCTGAATTATTCATTATGATACAAGCACTATTAGCTTCAGATGAGGCTTCCCCTTTTCCACAAGTCAGGATTGTGGTTCCACCAGCAACAACTGCAGCACTTGATTTTTTTTCGCCCTCTACCTGCCTAATCATAGCTGCGATTGAAGCTCTATTTTGCGGAGCAAACCCCCATGGGTCTTTGAATGACTGCGCCTGTGCTGCTGAAGAAATAATAGTAGCCAGACAAAATATGCCTCCAACGAATAAAAATGCTGAGGTTTTATGAATATTATACATATAGTCCTCCTTTATTGACCATTTTCAAGTAACTAGAGGACGGTATTTAGCCGTCCCCTAATAACCATAATTACATTACTCCACTGTAGGCGAAGCAACTTTGATAGAAAAATTATTACCAACAGCGGTTGCGTTAGAGTTAACCAATGGAATTTGCGGATCTCCCAATGGCCCCATATTAGCTGCACCAAAATTGGTATAGTTGTTAACATTAACATCTGATACAGATGAAGTGGCAGAAATATTGGCATAACCATGCTGCGTAATATCCCCAATTACCAATGCGTCATCAGGTGTAAATGCTGCCAAGCTGATATTCATATTATTACCAACCGCTGTAGCACTGCTATCAACAGAAGCATTAAGAATATCTGATACATCAGAGTTAGCAGAAATTGATGCAGGAGTGATAAGACCCAAAGCACCGGCAATACCTAAACCATTAGAAATAGTGGTATGGGTGTTACCAGTATCAGGAGTTCTATCAATAACAGCATCTAAAGTTCTAATATTGTTATTTTCTCCTTCATTGTATCCGCCAAATAAATATTGGGCATCATGCAATTGCAATGAAACAGAGCTGTCAATATTCTGGTTATTGCCAACCGCAGTCGCCGCACTTGCAACTTTTGGCAGATCTATAGCATCAAGAGCCGCTGTTTCTGAAGGATCTACTTCAATATCACCTTCTAGATCAAAGCCTAAGAATACAGTTTCAGCATTGTTATCAATATTACCGATACCATTGGAAGCACTAAAGCCGCTGCCATTAACTAAGTTAACACTGGTAATAGGATTTCCTGCCTGATTGTCATCAAATGGAGCTTCAAGATCCAGATGGGTAGAAAAATGCACTGTACCGTCTGAGCCTTCAGAAGGCGGGTTATTATGCACCCCTGTTACTGTAGAATCAGAGGTCACATTTCCTACCTGCATCTGAATTTTTTCTAATTCCAGTTCTCCGGAAGGATTTATATCAATGTTAATGTCCGCATTTTTATTTATGGTTTCATTAACTTCTTTGT
Source organism: Pseudomonadota bacterium (assembly GCA_963205245.1). Classification (GTDB taxonomy): domain Bacteria; phylum Pseudomonadota; class Alphaproteobacteria; order Rickettsiales; family SXRF01; genus SXRF01. The sequence continues at coordinate 10,743 of CAUJIB010000084.1, read as the reverse complement.
CCCAATTCCAATCCACATTGTCAAAAGCCAATGCCTGACTGGTGGATACCCCCAGACCTAATACAGCAGATAATGCTGTGGCCCGGAATAATCTTCTGCTAAAGTTTTTCATGGTCTGTTTCTCCTTCTTCAGTGGTTAAATTCGATGGTTTTTCATCGGGGCTGATGTCTTTTAGATACGAAGCCATATACTCCGTCTCCACAAGGCCACAGCCCTTGGCCTCAGGAAGCTTTAAGAAATCGGTCATTATTTGATAAGTCGCCATTTCCACTACAGAACGTACACCCACCTGCAGCGGCTCGTTACGAATTGAACCACCATCAAACTCTATTAGGTTATTGCCAAAGAAACGGAATACATTCGCCTCTACTTCATAACCATAAATCTGTTTTTGCAGGCTGGTTACATAACGGATAGAAAAATTACGGGAATCTATTACCCGCAAATCTAATGCTACGTTAATTACAACTGTACGAGCACCACCGCCGATACCGCGGATAAAAAGCTGCGTGCCGCCGCTAACGATATTATAGTTCAATTCCGTAAGCGCACCCACAACTATAAAATCGCTTGCAGGAAGCTTGCCATATTCACTGATATTACGGCTCAGACGATTTTGTTCTGATAGTTTTACTTCTGCTAAAGGAATGCGCAGATCAAGGCGTTCCACCATATGAGCTTTGTTAGTTTTCGCTAAAGCACTAATAAGCATTTCAGAAACACCCTGACTTAGGGCATGACCACTGCTGCCACTGCTATTGTCATAATTAAACTGCCCAGTCTTATCTGCTATCTCACCAACAGCAAATACCGGCATGCGTTTAACTTTATATTTCCTAAGACCAGTTAAACACTGGCTATATGGCGTATCATTATTGGTAACAGGATAGCTGTATGACGGCTTAACGCTCTCATTAGAAGGAGGTATAGGAGGCAGCACACATCCCGAGAGTAATCCTGCTGAAAATAATCCTAAAAAAGCAGAAAAATTATCTTTGGCTTTTTTATAGCTGATATGGCGTTGATAAAACATTGCTCTGTACCCTTTCGCTAAAGGTTTTTTGAATGTCCGTGGCTCAGCTCATCAAGCAATTCACAAACAACAAACTAAAAAAGTCTTAACTGCCTATCGTCACGTTAACGTAAAATTAATAGAACAAAAAAATCAATATATCCAAGGAACTTACGGCTAATATAAATCCTTTAGGCATTACCACGTGCGAGTTAAATTAGATTCCATTTAGGGATTGATGATACTTTAGTGGTAATCCCAAATGCCTTTTGGGAAAGCCATTGTATCCGTACTCATAGCAAACAAATATGCTAGTCTTAAGCAAACCTTAAATCGGGAGGAATTTATGCTTAATCGCCGTGCAAAATATAGAATAACCAAATTTGAAAAATCAGTAATAGTAATAATAGGTTTTATTATAGTGCCGGTAAGCTTGGCATCTGCCCAGCTTATCAGCAACAAGCCTTTTTCTTTCAAAAATTCTGGTAACAGTTCTGTAGGTATGAGCGTTGGCGGCAAGCAAGCAATCATCAATGATAAATTATTAGATTCAAGGCCAGATAACCTATTGCGTTCACAATCTGGAGAGCTCCTTAATGTACAAAAAGGGGCTGATGGCTCAGCATTTGTAAGCTATCCCGGCACAGGGCAATTTATCCCCGAATATCGTGGTACAAGCTTCAAGAATGGCTCACCGGAAATGGGAGTTGGTGTATTCAACGGGTTTTTTGTACCTATGGGTGGGAATATGGGTATTTTTTATCCGCAAAACTCCGGTGTTACAGTCAGTACTTGGACTGCAAGGGTAATCTCCGGTGGTATTCCTGTATTCTATCAGGGCGAAGATGATGCAATAGAAACATGGACAGGCAACGTGTTCATGATGAATAAAAAATAGATCAGGTCAGGAACTTGCCAGCTCTATAAAAACCTGAGGAGCGTTATTCTCATTTTCACTTTTATTAAGTGGCATCTCCACCGTTTTGAAGCCATTATTTACTGCCCATAATGCTACCTGCGTGCGGTTGTGCATATCAAGTTTACGCTGGATGGTTTTAAGGTGAACTTTAACTGTAGCCTCAGTTACGCAAAGATGGTAAGCTATCAATTTATTGGAATAACCCAAAGTAAGATATTGAATAATACTGGTCTCCCTTTCGGATAAAGGATGCCCGTTCAACCTGTGTTCATCTTTATCTTTAGTAAGAAACTGTGCTATCTGTACTGGCAACACCTTCTCATCCATCATAATTAAGTTAAGATAATTCAGAAAAGCATCCGCTGATATATTTTTTAGTATATAACCATCAATATTACATAAAGCCATATCCGTTATTTTACTGGCTTCATCCATTGATAGCATAACCACAATATATGCGTTGGGGAAAATTGTTTTCACATAATCAATACGTTCACAAAATGTATAATTAGCAGCAACAATCTTTTCAACTCCTATAATTACTAATTGTGGCGGAACAAATACACTGCCAGTATCTATCGCACCTATGCAAGGATACTCTGCCATTATAGTAAACCTAGTCTCCAGCAGAAAACTTTTGATACCTTCTCTAAAAAGGTGATTTTCTTCTATTAGATAGGTTGGAACACTGGTCATTCTCATATACCTTTCTAAATCAAAGCTGTTCTGAAGGAATTCTATTTATAAGGAGGACGGACATCCTAAATTAAATAAAATAAAAATCTTTGATTCTAATCAAATCATATTTAGTGAAAATATATAAATAATTTGTGTTAGTATTTTAATATATTTTTGTAATTATATATTTAATTTCTTATTAAGATAAAGAACTACAACCTGTAAGAATCCTTGTATAGAACATTATAATCAATACTGCGATGAATACGTTCTGTAGATTCATTTTCTGTGTCGCACCTAGCACTGTAAATAAAGGTAGCAAATAATCACTTGTTGGAGATTCCGCAATGGTTTTTTGTATCCTAAATAGGCATGGCGGAAGCTGTGAGATTCGAACTCACGGAGGAGTTGCCCCCTCGGCAGTTTTCAAGGCGCTCTTTTACCATTTATTACAGATGGTTACAAAACACTGCAACAACCTCGCCGTCACATTTTTAGAGTACACCTTTTGTGCGCGATTGTCAAAATTTGTGACTATTTGCGCCCGAGTGTCCCACCAGTGCCCCACAGAGCCACTTGCGGGACAGTTGGTTTGAATGCCAAACTTGCGGTTCGGATCAAACAACTCCGCGCATGTGCGCGGTTGGTGCGTGATCGCCGAAATACGGGTGGAGTTATTTCACAGCACAGCAGCTGGTTTTTACGCTTTGGTTCCACGGCATCTTTGCCATCACCAGCGCAAGGCCGCAGAAGCCTGTTGCGCCTGCTATGGTTAAGCCTACGCCAATAAAACCTGTGAGCAGAAACCACGCAGGCGAGAACATCGCACCCAGCACGCTACCTGTAACCAAGAGCAGGCCGATGGTTAGCTGCACTTGCCTGTCCAGCGGCAAGAATGCCTTACCAGAAGATGCTACGGTAAGCCCTGCGGCATTCCATGCCTCAATGCCACCTTCTAGGTTGTAAATATCTAGGCTCGGATCTTCAGCAAGCAGTTTTTGGCAAGCGGAGCCACCACGTCCACCTTTGCGGCAGTGGATCACCAGCTTTTTACCCGCGCACGGTGGCAATGCCGACTTGCTCACGCTTCCCAGCGGCAGCAAGGTTGCGCCCGTAATATTCTCAGCGGCGTGCTCTGCGGGTTCGCGCACATCCACTAGCACGGCTTCGTTATTATCCAACCATGTCTTTAGCGTTTTTGCGTCGACGGTTTTGAGTGCCATAATGTTAGTATTACCTAAAATAGTTACGCCTTGCGGCAATAGATGAGATGCAGCACCGAAAGCAGCGCCTGTGCTTCCATACTGCAAATACGATAATAAACCGAAAGCCCGCGCTTATCGGACGAAACCAGCCCAGCATCGCGCAGCTTTGCAAGGTGTTGAGAGAGTGCAGATTGTGATAATCCAACAGATTCAGCAAGTTCTCCCACTGTTTTTCCACCCGAAACGAGGTGGCAGAGCACCATCAAGCGGTTGGCGTTGGCGAGCTGTTTCAGCAGCAGCTCCGCCGCCGCTGCGTTTTTCTGCATTTGTTTCGTATAGAGAGAGTTGGTTTCATTTTTCATATTGACATTGTATTAGCAGTTGCTAACATAGTCAACATAATTATTCATCAATCCCAAGAGGCATTTATGACAAAATCCTACCCCGACATCACCAAGCGCATTAGCAGCAATATGAAAGTGCTACGTAAAGATATTGCCGACACGATGCAGGGCTTTTCCGCCATGGCGCAGGCAGCCACCAAAGACGGTGCGCTGGATAAAAAGACTAAGGAATTTATCGCCATGGCGATTGGCATTTCCACACGTTGCGATGGCTGCATTGGTTTCCACACGGAAGCGCTGGTGAAGCTGGGCGCAACCCGCGAGGAATTCGAAGAAGTGCTGGGCATGGCCGTTTATATGGGTGGCGGACCATCGCTGATGTATGCCGCCGATGCCATGCTTGCTTACGAGCAATTCTCAGAACTACACAAGCCTGCTTAATGGAGATTTTCATGAAATGTAATGTTGGAAAAACAGATCGCACCCTTCGCATTATCGCAGGCCTTGCCATTATCGGCTGGGGTGTTGCCATCGGCAACATCTGGGGCGCGGTTGGTGTTGTACCACTGCTTACTGGCATTATTCGCTGGTGTCCCGCATATGTTCCGCTGAAGATTTCAACGGATAAATCATAGACCAGCAACATAGGCACCTGTTGCGTGAAATACGGATGGATCACTTTCTTACAGCTTCGGCAGTTGCCAGCGATAACGATAAGCGATTAAGCGCAGCAGCAGTGCACCTACGAATACTGCAAGCAGGCTTGCATGGTTGACCATTTGCGCCATGCCCAGCAGATAGATCGCTATCGCCACTACAATCGCAATACTGCCATAAAACCCGCTATGCAGCACATCGGGAACTCTGTTCACCAGAATATCGCGCAAGATGCCACCACCTGCGGCAGTAAGGAATGCGAGCGTTACAAACCCAAAGAATGGCGCTTTGATTTCCAGCGCAACCAGCGAACCCGTGATCGCAAAAGCCACCAACCCCACCGCATCGGCGAGCACAAATAACCAGCGATTCTCAATCGCGTCTTTATGGTGCAGCTTGAGTAAACCCGCAATCAACGTCACCGAAAACGCCACCAGAAACGGCTCGTTGCTTAGCAGAATGCTGGGCGGGCGATCCGTCAGCACATCGCGCAAAATGCCGCCGCCATTGGCAGTGAGAAACGCAAGGATAAACAACCCCATCCAATCTAGCTTGTTGCGTGCGCCCACCAAAAAGCCAGATAGCGCAAAGGCTATGCCCCCTGCTAGGGAAGCAAAATACATAGCCTGTGTTTGTGTGAGTAATTCCATAGACATAGATTAGCGTTATAATTGATAAGCATCCATCGAAAGAACACTGTAATCAAAACTTTCGTGAATCCGCTCGGCACTTTTGCTGCCCACCATTGCGCCAAGCACCGTGAACAATGGCAGAAAGTGATCATTCGTCGGGTGATTCCACGCTGCATCGGGTGCTTTTTCCCAGCGCATCAGCTCTGCATCATCCCGCGCAATCATAGCATCATGCAACCAGTCATTAAAGCGTGTCACCTGCGCGGGTGTTTCTTCGTAACGCTGACCAAACACCGCTCGCAGATTATGCGTAGCATTGCCTGAGGCCATGATAATCACCCCTTTCTCACGCAGGTCACGAAGCCGCTTTCCCACCTCATAATGATGCTGTGCATCACGGTGCGGCTGAATAGAAAGTTGCAGCACGGGGATGGTGGCTTTTGGCTCTGTGAGTATCAGCGGTATCCACGCACCATGATCCAGCCCACGTTTTGCATCTAGCGCAGAAAGCGGGAATACGGACGTAAGGTGATTCACCGTCTCCGCCGCCAGCAGTGCATCCCCAAGCGCGGGGTATTGCATGTCATACAGCGGCTTTGGAAACCCACCAAAATCATGGATAGTGCTGGGGTGCGGGTGCGCTGTCACCATCGGCTCTTCCGTCATCCAATGCGCGGAAACCACAAGTATCGCTTTTGCTTTCGGCAGTTTCAGATCACGCAGAAACTGTGCCGCAGGTGTATCCCGCAGCACAATATCCGGCGCACCGTGTGAGATGAAATAGGTAGGGAGTGGTGTTGTCATGCACTGAATATAGTGCAGATTTCGCAAATATCATCCTCGGATATGCTTAAGCGTTAATCCGCTTCTCCAAGTCAGCAATGCTCTGCATCATCACATCAAAGTCAGGCTGTGATTGCTTGAGGAACATTTGTTCCATCGCGATATAGTCTCGCCTGAGCTCCGGCAGCATTTCTTCCCTCGGCATCAAACGTAGGCTCCCGATCACAGCGGTATCGTATGATGCCTTGTTGTCAGAGAACATTAGGCTTTTATTTCTAACCACCTGCTCCAGCAATGCGACATCTGGCATTGCCTTAGCCGAGATGCCTTTTTGCGCTAAGATGTAGGTGTCATAGTAATGACGAGACATGCGGTCGCGCATCTTCCTGCCATGATGCAGAACGTGCAGGATGGTGGTCTTTTCCCAAAACGTGCGCTCTGCCGATAAAACATGCACAGAGCAGCTTGGTGACTAGAAGGATTGCGGAAAGACTTGAGCCGCATATGGCATGATTGTTCTCTCTTCGCTTGGCTCTATTTCGCCGCGCCACCATTCCAGAATGGCTTTCACGCTGGTGTAGCGCTTGGGTTTGCGCTGCTGGATGGTTTTCAGGTAGCGGTCGATCAGTTCGGCCACTGTATGTTTCTTCGCCTCGGCGGTTTTGAAATAGCGGCCTTCGTGGATGGCGGCTTCAGTTTACTTACCCCATTCGCGTGCATCAGTAAGGCGGGAAAAGGTGCAGGTCTGTATCGGATAGCCGCGCAAACGCACGCGAACGTGGTAGCTCGCTTCACCCTTGGAATTCAACCGTTTCTGTATACTCGCCATACCGTATAAATCTCCACCGCAACAGGCAAAAATTTACCGTACATAGCGAACACCAGCAACGACTAAAGTGTTGCAACATCTAACTATTTTGTTCAGTGAACATTTTTAGTGCGGATTATCAAAATGATGTGGGAGAAAACAGGGTATAGTTATGCAGCTTTCGGAAATTCTTCGATGTGCTGAACGCCATCACGACCAAAATAGATGGCTCTGCGTCCCGTTATGAACACCTCATAATGGGCGCAACCCGCCTCCATGATACGGCGTAGGAAAGTTTGATACTTGATTCGGCCTTGCTGAATATCGGTAATGTTTTGCTTTACCGCAGCAGCATCAAGCTTCTCAGGTATAGCAATGTTTTCAAACGCAATGTCGCCTGTGTGCGTTTCGCCTTGCTTGCCGTAGCTGAATTTCTTTTTGCCAACAAGGTCGGCGATATAACGCTCAACACCAGCTTCAGCCAGTTTCATTACCACTTCAGGGAATGTGATTTGCTCTGCAAGAGATAGTGAGGTGCATTCTTTGATAACGTCGATTTTCATGGGGTTCTCCTTATTTTATACGGTCATTGCCGTGGGTTGTTGGCTCCCAGCCATTGGCTGTAAGCAATTTTTGAATAGTGGTGAGGAAATCTTTGCGCTGTTTTTCGTTCAGGCTTTTGAAGAAAGCATAATCGTTTTCATCAGCCAGCTTTGCCAACTGCGGCACCAGTTTTTTTCCAGTGGCCGTTAAAGTCAGGCCAACAGAGCGGCGGTCATTGCCTTCTGCGCGATTGATAAGGCCACGCTGCACGAGGCGTTCCACCATGCGTGAGAGGGAGCTTTTATCAACGCCCACTAATTGCGCTGCCTGATTTAGGGTGACACCGCTGTTTTCAAAAATGGTTCGCAGGACGACCCACTGTGCCACAGAAATATCATGGTCAGAAAGTTTGCTCTCGAAACTGCCAGAAACAAAATTCGATAAGCACCGCAGCCAGTAGCCGAGATGGTCTTCAAGATCGCTTGGATGTGATGTTTTGCTCATGCTGATAATATAGTTGTACATACAACAGTTGTCAATACATCAAAATTCTGGTGGGAGCATGATCTACTTGGCGAAAGAAATCTGGAAGATCAGTTATATCTATCTGGAATAGGGCTATCGCCACTTTTTGCCATCGTTTGTTTCCAAGTGGAGCACCAGTGGAGCAAATCGCATTTTTGGGGGTCAAAATAGGTGGTGGCGGAAGAAGTGAGATTCGAACTCACGGAGGAGTTGCCCCCTCGGCAGTTTTCAAGTCATATCCTTCTGATAAACCACAATAAAACACAGAAGACGACAGCAATAAAAACAAGCGGTTACAAAAATTATTTTGTGGTGGTTATTCCCAAATTATTTTCATTAGTTGTGGTCTAGTGTCCCAAATTTGTCCATTATAAATATGGAGACTGTTTTTTAGTAAGTTGCAATACATAATTTAATAAATCAGATATTTTTATAGTAAGGTTCTAAAATATATTGCTATATAAACCATCAATACAAAATATGAGGTGTTTATGCGAATAAAATCTATAAGACTAAGTAACAATTATAAAAGATTCCATGATCTAACTATTGATCTTGGAGAAGCACCCAAAAAAATTATTGCATTAGTTGGTCCTAATGGATCGGGGAAAAGCAGTGTTTTTGATGGCATGTTGTTTCTAAATAATGCCTATGAACAAATCGGTGATACGGGTGGAAAGGATTATAAATTTCACTCTATGACAGGTAATAAAATTCCCCACACTGCTATTCAAATAACTTTTAGCGATGGGCGTAGCTATGATGCTGTTCGTGCAAGTCGCACTGAAAATAATAAACAAAATACTATATTTAGCTTTAGAAATTCATACAGATATAGTTCCATTCTTAATGTTACTACATTATCCACGATTCCAGACATTAAACTCAACAACATTGGAGCAAGTTCATCCATTGATATAGACAACAAAATTAATAACAATTATCAGAGACTTTATAGTTATATAAATGAGTGTGTAAAGAGTTCTGAACTAAATTATAAGCAAGTAAAAGAAAAAGTTTTAGGTGACTTGAATAAAATACTATCTGCATGTTTAGGATTAGAAATTTTTGACCATGGTGATATAATAAACGGCAAAGGTACAATGTTTTTTAGGAAACAAGATCAAGCAGAGTCGTTTGATTTTAATGTTCTATCATCTGGGGAAAAAGAGGTTGTTGATATTCTGTTAGATATATATCTAAAGAAGGAAACATACACCGAAACAGTGTTTTTAATAGATGAGCCAGAATTACATTTGAATACAAAAATCCAAAGAAATCTCCTCATTGAACTAGAAAAACTCATACCAGAGAATTGTCAGCTTTGGATTGCAACACATAGTATTGGTTTTCTGAACGCATTACAAAATGAGTTAAATGCAAAGTCGGATGTTATTTTCTTTACTGGAGATTATGCAACAAAAGCGACTACTATAACACCAATAAAAAAAACGCGCCGAAAGTGGCAAGAGATTTTTAATACAGCATTAGAAGATTTAACTGGCTTGGTTTCTCCTAAGACAATTATTTATTGTGAAGGAAAGGTTACTCCAACAGCAGATGGTAAAGAAGCAGGTTTTGATGCTGAGGTTTATAATAAAATTTTTGAGGTAGAAAAACCAGAGGCGTTATTTATTTCCAGTGGTGGAAACACAGAACCAGACAAATATGCGTCAATAGCATTAAAAGTTTTAGGAAAAGCATTTTCTGGAGTTCAATTGTTATTACTTAAAGATAAGGATATTCATTCTGATGGCAGCGAAACTACGGAGCAAGATAGAATTGATTTTATTAAGAAAAGTCCAGCCACTAACAGAATGTTAAAAAAACGAGAAATTGAAGATTACATATTTGATTATGAAATCATTGAAAAAGCGTATAATAAAGTTGCAAAAGCTGATTATGATGAATGGCTTGCGGACGCAAAGGCTCCTAAAGACAAAGTAGGTGGTTTAATGAGTATTTGTGGTATAAAAACTGGAATGAATAAAGAGGCATTCAAAAAGCATCTTGCAGAGTATATTTCTCCAGATACGAATGTGTATAAAGAGTTAGAAGAAGCTATTTTTTGTTAGTAAATTTCTGTTTTTATCAATTTTGCACATGCTTAACATATTGAAATATATTAGCAAAGTAGAAATTAGTTAGCAAAATTAGTGTTTTAGCAACGATAAAAACGCCTAACTGATTGTTATTTATCAGTAAAGTGTAAATTAGTTAGCACGGATGTGTACGCGTACGCGTGCGAAGGTGAAAAATCTGAGGTTTTCGGGCAGCGGTTTACCTAGGAGAGCGAGCAATTTCGCAAATACCAGCAACGCAAAATTGATGATATAAAATTGATTATGGCGGATAATGCCAATCAAAAACTTCTTTGTCAGTAAATTTTTTAGCACCTTCTGGCTCACCACGAAAGCGTTGCCCCATATTGCGAGCGATATATTTAGCGGTGCAGTGCTTATGCCAAAGCTCTTCGCCTAATTTCTCAAATAGCTTCAGATCACTTTCAGTTGGTTGATATTTTTTATCGCGTAAATGTTTATATGCGATTTCTATTGCCTCATAAACAAGGTCAATTGCCATTTTCATTTCTGGTATTGGCTTGGGTTTGAAAAACATGCGAACGCTCCCTCTTG
>CAUJIB010000083.1 GCA_963205245.1 Pseudomonadota bacterium | reverse complement strand
TAAAACCAAATCTATGTGCAGAAGACTTAACTAAAACTTTATCAGCAATCGTGGTTTTCATGTTTCTAATAATATCTCTCTCAAATTTCATATAACAAAGAATAGAAATTTTATATGATTTACACCATCAAAGTTGTCACTTACATTAATTTCTCTCATACGTGTTTTAATAGGCAAAAAATGGGCTTATAAGGCTTGGCAACGACATACTCTCCCATGCCTTAAGACATAGCACCATCGCAGTTCAAGGATTTTCGTACCGCACTTGCTGCTGGATCGCACTCACAAAAACCGCTTATTATTCAAGCAGATACCTCTATTTTATATTTGCTATTGATTTTAATTTTACCCCACAAGATGAGGTAGTTATACGTGGCAAGTTATTTAATAATTTTATTATTATATCATTAGGTGCATTTGCACTAAATGTGAATATTTCTTTATTAAGGCTATCAATAAAGATTTGCTTGATTTCATTATAATACACTTCATCTTTTTTATCTTTAGCACATTCATACATTAAATCAGTTAATTTATGCTGTGCAGATGCAGCTTTTTCATCAATATTCTTTTCAAAGGTCTCATTTATTCTAAATTTTTGCCGTTCTATTATATGGCACATATTATAAAAATTACTTATTAAGCTGAATTCATCACGATCTAGATCATTTGTAAACAAATGCTGGAATTTACTCCAGCTATTTACAGGCAAAATAGAGTCCGTTAAGTCTAATATATTTAATTTTATTCTATCAAGTGTTTGCTCAGCATTTCTAATTTCCATGAGGAGAACTTGTGCTGCGCTGGATTTACTATCCTTCTTCTGCAAGAGATATACTGCAATAATTGCCCAAGCTGATATTAAAGTTGTATATCCCGAAAAAATTTTATCAAAAAAATACATATATCCTTGTAAATAAATAATACTTACAAGAAATATTGCTAGGATAGCAGTAAAAATATGAAAAGAATATTTAATAAACCATTTTACCATACAACTACTAATCATTTTCTAATAACTTATATATGTTATGTAGACCAATTTTTATTAATTGAAAACAAAAAAGGCGGGCTTATAAGACTTGGCAACGACATACTCTCCCATGTCTTAAGACATAGTACCATCTGCGCTAAGGAGTTTCACGGTCGTGTTCGGAATGGGAACGGGTGGTACCTTCCTTGCTATAATCACCAAGTCATATAAGCCCGCCTTTTTTGGCGGTATTATATGTGTTTAGGTTTTTCTGGTATCTTTACTTTAACTGATAAAATCTAGATTTAGATTTTATCATAACATTCTGGTGTATTATTTAGACTGTTTTAGACAGTGCCTGCTAGTAACAGAACCCTCAAATGTGGATTTCGTAATTAGCTGTTTAGCACTGTACGTCATAATTCACGAATCAGTGATAAATAAATCAATCGGGTTATTAGTACTGGTTAGCTTAGCATGTTGCCACACTTACACACCCAGCCTATCAACGTAGTAGTCTACTACGACCCTAATGGGGAAAACTAGTTTTGAGGCGGGTTTCTCGCTTAGATGCATTCAGCGATTATCCCTTCAGTACGTAGCTACCCTGCGTATGCTCTTGGCAGAACAACAGGTACACCAGCGGTACGTTCATCCCGGTCCTCTCGTACTAAGGACAAGTCCTCTCAATTTTCCTACACCCACGGCAGATAGGGACCGAACTGTCTCACGACGTTCTAAACCCAGCTCACGTACCACTTTAAACGGCGAACAGCCGTACCCTTGGGACCTTCTACAGCCCCAGGATGTGATGAGCCGACATCGAGGTGCCAAACCTCCCCGTCGATATGGACTCTTGGGGGAGATCAGCCTGTTATCCCCGGCGTACCTTTTATCCGTTGAGCGATGGCCCTTCCACATGGAAACCACCGGATCACTATGACCGACTTTCGTCTCTGCTCGACTTGTGGGTCTCGCAGTCAGGCAGGCTTATGCCATTGCACTCTAAAGGTTGATTTCCGACCAACCTGAGCCTACCATCGCGCGCCTCCGTTACTCTTTAGGAGGCGACCGCCCCAGTCAAACTGCCTACCATGCATGGTCCCAGACCCGGATAACGGGTCGTGGTTAGACATCACAAAACATCAGGGTGGTATTTCAAGGTTGACTCCACTCGAGCTGGCGCCCAAGCTTCAACGTCTCCCACCTATCCTACACAAATATTTCATAATGCCAGTGCAAAGCTACAGTAAAGGTGCACGGGGTCTTTCCGTCTAACCGCGGGAACTCCGCATCTTCACGGAGAATTCAATTTCACTGAGTCGATGCTGGAGACACCGGAGAAGTCGTTACGCCATTCGTGCGGGTCGGAACTTACCCGACAAGGAATTTCGCTACCTTAGGACCGTTATAGTTACGGCCGCCGTTTACTGGGGCTTCAATTCAATGCTTGCACATCTCCTTTTAACCTTCCAGCACCGGGCAGGCGTCAGACCGTATACATCCGCTTATCGCGTTTGCACAGCCCTGTGTTTTTAATAAACAGTCGCTACTCCCTGGTTTGTGTCCCCCACATAAAGTTGCCTTCACGTGGGGCATGCTTATCCCGAAGTTACGCATGTAAGTTGCCTAGTTCCTTCAGCATCGTTCTCTCAAGCGCCTTGGTATACTCTACCTGACCACCTTTGTAGGTTTCGGGTACGTTCTATAATGATGGAGCTATTTCCTGGAACCCTCCTCCCCGCCTCTTCAATCCAATAAGAAGAAACAAAGACTCGGATCCGTCACTACCATCAGGCCCACGAATATTAACGTGGTTCCCATCGACTACGCTTTTCAGCCTCGCCTTAGGGGCCGGCTAACCCTGCTCAGATTAACTTGACGCAGGAACCCTTGGTCATTCGGCGACAGTGTTTCTCACACTGTTGGTCGTTACTCATGTCAGCATTCTCACTTCTGATACCTCCACTATTCCTTGTCGGACTAGCTTCAACGGCTTACAGAACGCTCCGCTACCACTTAAAATAAATTTAAGTCCATATCTTCGGCATGTAGTTTGATCCCCGTTACATTTTAGGCGCAGAATAGCTATTAGACCAGTGAGCTGTTACGCTTTCTTTAAAGGATGGCTGCTTCTAAGCCAACCTCCTGGCTGTTATGGCCGTTCCACATCCTTTCCAACTTAACTACAATTTGGGGGCCTTAGATGATGGTCTGGGTTGTTTCCCTCTCGACAATGAACGTTAGCATTCACTGTCTGACTGCTGAGTAGTACTCTCGGGTATTCGGAGTTTGGTTAGGTTTGGTAGGTCTTTGGGACCCCCTAGCCCATCCAGTGCTCTACCCCCCGAGGTATTCGCTCAACGCTATACCTAAATATATTTCGCGGAGAACCAGCTATTTCCCAGTTTGATTGGCCTTTCACCCCTAACCACAGTTCATCACCGACCTTTTCAACGGGCGTGTGTTCGGTCCTCCAGTAGGTGTTACCCCACCTTCAACCTGACCATGGCTAGATCACTAGGTTTCGGGTCTAATACGTGAAACTAAATCGCCCTATTAAGACTTGCTTTCGCTGCGCCTACACCTATCGGCTTAAGCTTGCTTCACACATTAAGTCGCTGACCCATTATACAAGAGGTACACAGTCACGCTTGCGCGCTCCTATTGCTTGTATGCATCCGGTTTCAGGTCTATTTCACTCCCCTTGCCGGGGTTCTTTTAACCTTTCCCTCACGGTACTAGTTCACTATCGGTTAGTAAGGAGTACTTAGGCTTGGAGCGTGGTCGCCCCATATTCAGACAGGATTTCACGTGTCCCGCCCTACTCGAGGATCATAAAGCTTTTTACCTGTACGGGGCTATCACCCACTATGGCCGCCTTTTCCAAAGCGTTCCAGTTTTTACTTTATGACCACTGGCCTAGTCCCCGTTCGCTCGTCACTACTAAGGGAGTCTCTGTGATTTCCTTTCCTCTCGGTACTTAGATATTTCAGTTCCCGAGGTTCGCTCTTGCAACCTATGAATTCAGTTGCAAGTACCGCATACGCGGTGGGTTTCCCCATTCAGAAATCGTCGGATCAAAGTTTCTTCGCAACTCCCCGACGCTTATCGCAGCGTAGCACGTCTTTCATCGCCTCTTACTACCAAGGCATCCACCAGATGCACTTTTCATATTTATTTATGAAATTATTAATTAATTAAAAATTAAACGATTCTGAATTATGAACGTACAGAGCTAAACAGCTTTCGCTGCCCAATCCTGTAATTTTCGACAATCCAATATATTACATCAACTCATTAAAATAAATTTTGTCAGTTGAATAAACAAATGATGAACATTTGCTATCCCGCTACTGACTTTTAATTTTAATGCCAGAAAAACCTATTCACAATATCAATCCGCAAAAGGTTGTTTGGGCTGCCCCGCCGAACCTTTGTAACCACTTCATCTCGTGAAGGGAGGGAATGTATAGCCACCCATTTTGCACCTGTCAACAGCGATATTGCATTTTTTTGCATTTTTTTTCAAAAAAGTGAAAAAGCTAGGTTTTTAGCCACTTTCCCAGCCGCATTTTTTTCCATAATTACATTTTTGCTTGCGATATTATAGTTCTGGTGATTTAGAGTTGGGCATTATCAACATTTATTTTTATGGATAGAACGTGTCTAAAAAACTTTATATCAAAACATATGGCTGCCAAATGAATGTATATGACACTACCCGCATGTATGATGTTATGGCTCCACTGGGCTATACGCCTAGCAATAGCTATGAAGATGCCGACATGGTTATCCTTAATACCTGCCATATAAGGGAAAAGGCAGAAGATAAGGTGTTTTCAGATTTGGGAAGGGTGCGGCTGGAAAAAGAAAAGAAAAAAGCCGGCGGCGAAAAAATGCTAATTGCCGTGGGAGGCTGCGTTGGGCAAGCCGAAGGAGCAGAAATTATCACCCGCGCCCCTTATGTAGATATGGTATTCGGCTCGCAAAGCTACCACCAGTTACCGGAAATGGTGACGAAGGCAATTCGTGACGGCGGCGGCGTGGTAGAACTTGATTTTCCACAAGTGCAAAAATTTGATTTATTACCTGAAGTAAGTAATACGCAAGGTGTATCTGCTTTTTTATCAGTGCAGGAAGGATGCGATAAATTCTGTAGTTTCTGCGTAGTTCCATATACAAGGGGCGCGGAATATTCCCGACCTCTTGCCGCTGTTATATATGAAGCAAGTAAATTAGTTGATGGCGGAGCAAAAGAAATTACCCTATTAGGTCAAAATGTTAATGCTTATCATGGGGAAATGACAGACGGCAAAACCGCTTCCCTTGCCTATACTATAGATGCACTAGCCCAAATTAATGGCCTAGAACGCATTCGCTATATTACCTCCCATCCGCGTGACATGTCTGATGATTTAATTGCTATCCATGGCAGCGAAAAAAAATTGATGCCTTACCTGCATCTTCCCGTACAAGCTGGCTCAGATGAAATTTTGAAGAAAATGAACCGCAAACACACTCGTGATTTTTATTTTGAGATTATTGAGAAATTGCGCAAAACTCGCCCTGATATAGCCCTATCCTGTGACTTCATAGTTGGTTTTCCGAGCGAAACCGATGAAAATTTTGAAGATACTATGGATTTAATCCGCCGTGTTAATTATGCTTCCGCCTATAGTTTCAAATATAGCCCGCGCCCCGGCACACCCGCCGCCACTGATGAAAATCAAGTGCCAGAACTTATAAAACAGGAGCGGCTGGCAAGGTTGCAGGCACTTATTCATGAACAGCAAACCACATTCAATCAGTCTATGGTTGGTAAAACCCTCAAAGTTTTATTTGACAGGGAAGGTAAGCATAATGGCCAGTTACTTGGTAAAAGCGAATATATGCAGTCAGTTTATGTAAAAGAAATAGAAGGCCTGCGCGGGAAAATCACCGATGTTAAAATCACTGGAGGTTTCTTAAATAGCCTGACTGGAGAAGTGATAAATTAGATTTATCAGTATATTATGCTAAACTTATAACAAAACATAAATCAATCCTCCACCGTCATAAGAATGTAACTATGAAAAGCAAACATTTATGTTATTATAAATTATTAATAAACAATAACCCATAAATGACAATGACAACATTTTCAGGTGGTAATCTTCAAAATGAGGCTCTAGCGAAGATAGGCGTGTTTCAGCACCCGGAAACTATGGAATATTATTATGGCGGGAAAAGAAATGATGATGGGAAGGTTTCAGGGAATATAACCATCATTCCTAAAGAAGAAGCGGAAACTCTAGCTAAAAGATATATAGAATTAAACGAAAAAGCAAAAAAAACAGAAGCGGGCAGCATAACCAACTTATTGTTAGAGATTAGATTACACCATGACCAAGATGGCAATTATGTTGGAAAAAATGATAATTTGATACCGCCCCAGCATCTATTAAAACTTATAGATTCTGTACTAGGTATAAACAAATTATCTTTCGGCACTAATTATCAAGATATAAGAAATGTTAGGCGAGGACTTCCATCCCTCTCTCCAACACAAGAAGAAAATATAGCAGACAGAACAGGCCTAATAAATAAAATTACACAACAGCTGGAAAATATAACATCAGGATATCTTTTTCTAAGAGCTCAAGAGCAATCATTTGGTGATATGAATGACCCGCACAATATAGACAAAAAGCCAAATACAAGCCCACTATATACATTAGCAAATGGGGTAGAACTACTTTTCATTACTCCTCCATCTGCTGGCCCTAATATGGGTGGCATGGGTGGAGGTTTGGGTATAGGAAAAAAATTCCGTTAGAAATTTTGTAATACTATAAAAAGCGGAAAAGAGCTTTCGCAATCCTATTTCTTCTTACCTTTTATTGGCTTTACCGGCAACTTCTTAGCTGATTTTTTAGGAGCTTCATCCTCTTCTTCCTCAGCTTCTTCTTCCTCAACTTCTTCTTCCAGTTCTTCTTCATCCTCAATATCATCAATCAACGTATCATCATCAAGAACGATATCATCATCCATTTCTTCTTCCGGCTCAACGTCCTCTAACTCTTCAAGATCTTCTAAATCTTCAATATCATCAATTTCTTCTATTTCATCTTCGGTTTCGTCCAGCTCAACATCATCAAATTCTTCCAAATCAACGCCTTCAATATCTTGGGAAACACGCTTAGTTTTTTGTTTTGCTTCCTGCTTAACCTTTTGCTTGATAAGCGGATCATCATTATCCACCTCAACTACCGCCTTGGATTTACGGCGAACACGTACCTGAGCATTTATATCATTCATAGTTTTGCATTTCGGGCAAGAGGCTGGATTTTTCCCTAAATCATAAAATTTAGCTGAACATGAATTACATATTCTTTTACGTCCGATATCTACTTTGCTCATGAGCTGCCTCTCTAAATATTTTATATTTAACGCATAGTGATTAAAGACTTAGCATTTTTTTTGCAACATAAATTTTACCACTTGAAAAATATGTTTACGAAACCTAGCTATAGGCAAACAGTATTTTTTTAATTTAGGATATAAAAACAATGACTATTTCACAGGACAACAATAAAAACAGTGACCAGCAGACAAACAATGAAACCTTGCAAACCCCTGACGAACCAGAAATCATTGATATAAAAGATGCGCGTATTACCCAGCTTGAAGAAGAATGCAGCAAATTAAAAGAAAGCTGGGTACGTGCTGTTGCAGAAACAGATAATATCCGTAAACGCTCGCAACGGGATTTGGAAGAAAATAAAAAATATGCAATAACAAGCTTTGCAACAGATATGGTAAATGTGCTGGAAAATCTCAAGCGTGCAACAGAAATTATTCCATCTGGTCAAACCGAAGAGGCCGAAAATTTACTGAAAATTATAGGTGAAGGTATTAATCTTACCTTGCAAGACCTGCTAAACATATTCCAAAAATACAATATCATAAGGATTGATCCGCTTGGACAGAAATTTGATCACAATTTTCATCAGGCAGTAGCGCAGATAGAAAATAATGACGTTGAAGCAGGAACAATCGTTCAGGTAGTGCAGGCTGGCTATATGATTGCTGACCGACTGCTGCGTCCTGCCATGGTTGCTGTTTCTAAAACCTCAGGCAGTGATACAAAAAAGCTTGATACGACAGCATAATAGCCGTACAAACGAACAATGAAAATAGATATCGCCTTTTCATCTGATGATTCACACCGTTTTTTGCCATGGCTGATTGGCATGATGGTTTCCCTAGCGGCTTTATTGTTGTGTTTTGTAGTGACCATAAACGGCTGGGTAATTGAGCGTAATGGTGATTATGCCAGCAATATTACAGTCAATATTCCGGTCATAGACGGAGAAAAAGCTCCATCTGATGAAACTATAAATAAAATAATTGAAATTGCAGAAAAGTCATCGGGCATTGAATCAGTAGCAAGGATTGAACCCCAGAAATTACAAAAAATTCTAGTGCCTTGGTTAGGCGAAAACATGGCAAACTCTGATTTGCCGCTACCTGTAGTATTAGATGTCACTCTAAAAAAGAGCGTGGCAATTGATATTCCTAAATTGCAGGAGGATTTAGCGCAAATATCTTCCGGCACTGAAATAGACACGCACGAAACATGGGTCGCCGCTTTTATAAGCTTTTCCAATGCTATCCGCACCTTAATTGCAATTTTTGCAATTCTTATAATATTTTCTATCGGTATAATGATTGCTTTTACTTCCCGCGCTTCTTTGCATCTGCATAGCAAAGCCGTAAACCTTCTTCATTCTATCGGCGCAGAGGACGGCTATATAGCCAGACAATTCCAACAGGAAGCATGCTCTCTGACTTTGCGCGGGGCAGCTGTCGGCTGTTCCACAGCTGGGATTGGATTCTGGGCAATGGGACAATACATGCGCTCACTGGAAAACAGCTCCATTCCATCCCTTGTTATGAGCAGCCAGCATTTTATGCTTCTTTTTGGTTTAATTACTATATGTGCCTCAGTAGCTTGGATTACCGCCAGAATTTCGGTTATGAAACAATTAAAACAAATGCTATGACACCTTTTGATCTACGCAAAAAAATACTATTTAGCTTCGTATTTATTTTCTGCATCTGGATTTTCGGTTTGTTGTGGTTTTATAAGCAGGTTCCACAAAACCAAATTCCAACAATAGAAAATTCTGCTGATGCGATCATAGTTCTTACCGGCGGCAGCGGAAGATTAGAATATGGCTTGGAATTACTGGCAGAAAACAAGGCCAAAATTTTATTTATAAGCGGCACTGGTGAAAATGTTAAACCATCTGATATTCTGCGCCAAACCACAGCGGAAAACCGTAAAAAAATAAAAGCGAATAATATAATATTAGGTCATCAGGCAGAAAATACAATCGGCAACGCGCAGGAAATAAAACAATGGTTGGAGAAATCTGAATATAAAACGGTTATTCTGGTTACTTCAAACTACCACATCCCCCGTAGTGTCCTTGAGCTTTCAACTTTACTGCCGCAACTTTCTATAATATCAGCTCCTGTTATAACCAGTGACATGGAAATGATTTTTTCCGAATATAATAAATATCTGGCCAGCAAATTACGCCATTTTTTTATCTCAACTATAGAGAAAAAATAACCTTATGATTTCACAAAAGCAAACCATTACACCGGCATTATTTCTTAGATCACTTACTTTTAACCTTACCTTTTTTGCTTGGGCTTTTGTCTCTTCAATTATATTTATCCCTTTGTTTATTATCTCACCAAAAACTGCACTAATGGCAGGAAAACCATGGGCTGAAGGCTGTTTATTATTAGCTAGGATTTTTTGCGGCATAAAATATGAAATACGCGGCAAAGAAAATATTGGAAATACGCCTGTAATTTATGCCTCAAAGCACCAATCGGCTTGGGATACAATTATCTACCTAACCATATTTCCTAATGTTGCTTATGTACTTAAAAAAGAACTTTTACGCCTTCCTTTCTGGGGATGGTATTTATGGCGTATGGAGATGATTGCTATAGATAGAAGTGCCGGTGCAAGCAGCTTGAAACAAATGCTACGCGATAGTAAAACCGTGCTTGGCAAAGGTCGTCCGATTGTAATTTTTCCTGAAGGAACCCGTACGAAACCTAACTCCCAACCCGATTACCAATCTGGCATTACTGCTATGTATTCTGCATTAAACGTCCCTGTTGTCCCTGTTGCACTTAACTCAGGTGTATATTGGGGGAAAAATGCCTTTTTCAAAAAATCAGGAACTATAATTATAGAATTCCTTCCTCAAATTCCTGCCGGTCTTGCAAAGAAAGAATTTATTGAGCGTTTGCAGAATGATATAGAAACTATTACCACTAAACTTATGAAAGAAGATAAAATAAATGCGCCCATCTAAACGCCAGCCTAATGAACTACGTCCACTTACACTCACTGCTGGATTCAGTCGCAATGCCGAAGGTTCATGCCTGATTCAATGCGGGAATACCCATGTATTATGCACCGCCACAATTGAAGCGGGCGTACCCAGTTTCCTTAAAAATACCGGCAAAGGTTGGGTAACAGCAGAATATGGTATGCTGCCTCGCTCTACAAACAGCCGTGTACCGCGTGAAGCCGCAAAAGGTAAACAATCAGGACGAACACAGGAAATCCAACGTCTAATCGGTCGTTCTTTACGATCGGTAGTAGACTTAAAATTGCTTGGAGAACGTCAAATCACTATTGACTGCGACGTGATTGAAGCTGACGGCGGAACACGTACTGCCGCCATTACCGGTGCTTATGTAGCTTTGCATCATGCTGTTAATTACTTACTGAGGACTGGCGCAATAAAACAATCTCCCATTATCGGGCAAGTTGCCGCTATTTCCTGCGGTGTATATAAAAACACTCCAGTTCTGGATTTGGATTATGATGAGGATAGCGCAGCTACAATGGATGCAAATTTTGTACTGACAGAGGATGGGCGTATTATTGAAATACAATGCACCGCTGAAGAAAATCCAGTGGAAGAAGCACAATTTTCCGCATTATTTGCCCTTGCCAAGGCAGGGATAAAAGAATTATCAGCAGCACAAAAAAAGGCAATGGAAAGCTAAGTCATAATGTTCAAAAAACTTGTAATAGCTAGTCATAACAAAGGAAAAGTCAAAGAAATCGGTGAGTTGCTCGCACCGCTTGGTTTAGAAGTTATTTCTGCTGCAGAGGCGAATGTAGATGAGCCGGAAGAAACTGGTCTAACCTTTGCCGAAAATGCTATCCTAAAAGCTCGCAACACTGCTGAAAAAACTGGTCTTCCCGCCCTAGCTGATGATTCTGGACTTGCAATACCAGCACTGGATGGCGCACCGGGTATTTACTCTGCCAGATGGGCAGGGGCGGATAAGAATTTTGATTCCGCTTTTTCGCGTATAAAGCAAGAATTAGCAGATAAAAACATTAAAAATGCCACCGGTACTGCCGCTTATTTCGTCTGTGCTTTATGCCTTATACTTCCCGATGGTGGTGAACAGATATTTGAAGGCCGTATAGACGGAATCCTTACATTCCCGCCCAAAGGGGAGCATGGTTTCGGTTATGACCCTGTTTTCATTCCGCAGGGATATGATATAACTTTTGCCGAGATGGATTCTACCAAGAAACATTCTATGAGCCACCGTGCCCGCGCTTTTGAGAAATTTTTGCAATATTTGAAAGATAACAAATGAAGTTTTTAGCCTTTGCCGCCTCTCACCGCCCCGAATCACTGAATTACAAGCTGGTGCAACTGGCCGCAAAGCAAGCAGTAACACTTGGTGTAGAAGTAGAAATAGTGGAGTATAGCAAATTTGATATGCCGCTTTATAACGACACCATCTCTAATAACCCACCAGAAATTACTAAAAAATTTGCAGAAAAATGTAAGGATATGGACGGTATAATCATTGCCATGCCCGAATATAACTGGTCTTTCCCTGCATCGCTAAAAAACATAATTGACTGGACATCCATCATCACCCCTGCCCCACTTTCTTACAAAACTATGCTGCTTATGTCTGCAACCACAGGCGCACGTGGGGGGATAGCTGGGCTGCAACAGCTTAAAACTCCCCTAGAAGCACTCCATGGCTTCATATTCCACAAAGTATTTCCCCTGCCCCACGCTCAGGAGGCTTTCTCTGAAAACGGTGAGTTAAAAGACAGTAAGCAACAAGAGCTTTTATTTAACATCATAAAGGATTATATTAGTTTTACTAAAAAACTCTCTCACCATTAACGGAGGATTTATGAAAACACTATTCGCTCTTACTGCAATAACCGTAACTTCCTTCTTTAATCCTGCTTTCGCAGCGGACAAATACGAAATAGATAAATCACATACCAATATTTTATTTTATATAAACCATCTTGGATTTTCAGATATGATCGGAGAATTCACTGATTATGATGGTTATTTTACTTTTGATCAGGAAAAACCTGAGGACAGCAAAATAGAAATTACCCTCAAACCAGCTGGAATCCGCACCAGCAGCGCAAAATTGGATAGTGAACTGCAAGGGGATAATTTCTTCAAATCCAGCCAATTCCCTACCATCACCTTTACCAGCGATAAAATCAAATCCACCGGTGAAAAATCAGGGAATGTTAGCGGTGTTATAACCATGCTTGGGGTTAGCAAACCAGTAATTCTGAAAGTAAACTTCAATAAGGCTGACTATCATCCCCTTACTAAAGATTTTGTAGCTGGATTTAGTGCCAGCACCACAATAAAACGCTCTGTTTTCGGTATGAATTCTTACCTTCCTATGGTTGGTGATGATGTCCGTATTGAAATACAGATTGAAGGTATAAATGTAGACCGTAAAAAACAGGAAGCAATCCAGCATAGATAAATATATGGATATAATAACTCGTCATTGTACGCCACAAGCAAAACAGTTCAGAACAAATAACTATGGGAATAAAATTTATTTCCTTACACTGGCAATGACACTGTTATTATATTTCTTTGTCTTTCCTGCCCATGCTGAAAATAAGGTACAAGCAAATCTGATAAGTGAATCTTCAGCTATTCAAGCTGGAGAGAATATAATATTGGGGGTACAGCTGGATGCACAGGAAGGCTGGCATACTTATTACAAAAATCCGGGTGATGCAGGTCTTCCCACAAAACTGAAATGGCAGCTTCCTGAAGGCTTTTCTGCCAGTGATATAGACTGGCCTGCACCTACTAAATTTGCCGAAGGTGATCTTACAACCTACGGCTATAGCGGAAAAACATTACTGCCTGTCACTATCTCAACACCTGCAAAACTGGATGCCGCTTCCTACATTTTTACAGTGGAAGCACAGTGGCTTACCTGTAACCAGATATGCATACCCGAATCACAGACACTTTCTATAGAATTGCCAGTGGGAGAAAAAACAGCATCTGCCAGTGCAGAATTTTTTACACAACAAAATTCAACTACCCAGACAACTACAATTGATTCCGCACCAGTTAATCTATTCATTACTCTGGCACTAGCCATCACAGGCGGCTTAATACTAAATATTATGCCATGCGTTCTACCTATTCTATCGCTCAAAGCCTTGGCTCTGGTAAAAAAATCAGGTCGTACACGCAGCCATACCGCTCGCTATGGCATCGCCTATACCATGGGTATTCTACTTTCATTTGCCACCATAGCAATTCTATTAATCGCCCTGCAACAAGCTGGAGAAGTTATCGGCTGGGGTTTTCAAATGCAATCACCCACCTTTATCGGATTTTTAATATTTTTATTATTCTTGGTCGGACTTAACTTGTCCGGTTTATTCCACCTCCCTGTAATATTTGGCGGAATTGGTAATAACTTGAATGAAAATACCATCAGCGGCAGTTTTTTTACTGGTATCCTAGCAGCGTTGGTTGCCACTCCCTGCACTGCTCCTTTTATGGCATCTGCTGTAGGAGCAGCTCTTACCATGCCTCCTGTTACCGCTCTTCTCACCTTCCTAACCCTTGGCTTAGGATTAGCGTTACCATTCTTGCTTATCAGCATTTTCCCTAACTTACTTAATTTTTTGCCTAAACAGGGAGCTTGGATGGAACGTTTCAAGGAATTCCTTTCCTTCCCTATTTATGCATCCGTTATCTGGTTATTATGGGTTTTGGGCAAACAGGCAGGCATGGATAAAGTGGTACTGGTATTAAGTGGATTGCTGCTTATTATATTTATGATTTGGCTACAACATGCAGTAAAACATTGCCATATACTCCATAGGGCTTTTTCTGTATTTGCCTTATGCACAATGCTTGCTGCTATCCTTTTTTCACTTGGGAAAAATGCCGGAGAAGAAAAAAATTATCTTCCATATTCTAAATCCACACTCTTACAACTGCGTGCAGAAGGAAAAGCCGTATATGTAGATGCGACAGCAGCTTGGTGTATCACCTGCCAGTTAAACAAACATACAGCCTTAGATACCGAAGCCGTCAGAAACTCCTTCAAAGACCATAATATAACTTTGATGGTTGCCGATTGGACTAGCAGAAATCCTGAAATAACTGAATTCCTGCATAGTTTTGGTTATAATGGAGTTCCACTTAACATATTTTATCCAGCTGGCGGCAGAGAACCAGTAATACTTCCGCAAATCCTAAGCAAAGAAATAATTATAGAGACTATCTCCAAATAAAAAAATCCTGCGAGAATTAACTCACAGGATTTTTTTATTTTTTAATGGCAGTGATTAAGCAGAAAAAGATATATTTTTACTCAATTGCTCAGTTGCCTGAGAAACACGTTCATTAATTGGCTCTAAAGCTTCTGCACTATATTCAAACAACATACCGGTGATTTTGCTTGATTGGTTGAAAAAACTATCAAAAGAATTTTTCATAATTCTGGTTTGCAGATCCACCATATCATTAATGGTACGGCACGCAAAAATATTTTTAGAAATCTCAATATTATCTGAAAAAGCTTTGTTAGCACATTCCACCAGTTCACTGCTCATATCTTTAGCTAAAGAAGCGGTAAGATTGCCGCATTCAACTATAGCATCAACATTGTCACGGGAAATGCTGATAGCCTCATAAAGTGATTTGGTAAGGGCATCAGTAGATTTAGAAATTTGTTCTGCACTTTCGCGTCCTAGCTCAAACATTTTTTCTTGAGCTTTTTGCGCTTCAGAAGCACTGTTTGAAAGCAAATCTTTTACAGCGTTGCTGCCAATTTTAACAACAGTTTCAGCAGATTCACGGCTTGATTCAACTGCTGCAAAAGCATTTTTAGCCGCCTTATTGGCAACGTTAGAAGCCATTTTTTCTGCCTGTTGTGTAGTAGTTTTTTTAGCTTGTTGTGTCATAGTTCATTCTCCATTGTGTTTTCAAAAAATTTTATACAAATTTGTTATAAACTAACTAATTATATAATATATAAATTCAGATAAATTTCCTACCTACACCACGGAAAATTATTGACGCAGTGCAGCATAATGTCCGCGTAATATAGACAAACTCTTGCTAAATGTCAAGTTTAACAAAGTAAATTTTTGTTTTCTTTATTGCTCCAAATTGTAACATAAAATTATATTTGTGTTTTAACATGTTGCGTCGCAACATAAAATTTATATCCCATATTTATGTATCTTGTGATATATTTTTACAATACGTACGATTTGCACTTCACATCTATAGAAGCTTTGTATACATTTTTATAGATAGAGCATTATAGAATTTATAATCTAATATAATGAAGGCAAGAAGGGAACATAAGTAGCATGAAAACAAATCTGCGTATAATACTACTAACAGTACTCCTCCTTTTACCGCTCATTGCAACAACTACAGCTTCCGAAGCGGCGATAAAACAACCATCTAAAACTGAGCAAGGTAAGACCCTCAAGAAAAAAACTACAAAGACTTCTACGTCAGCAAATAAACTTGTAAAATCTAGAAAAACTTCTGCAAAATCCTCTAAATCTGCGCAAACAAAATCTTCTGACCGTTTTTCCGCCTTAGTAGTAAATGCCAGCACAGGACGCATTTTATACGAAAAGAATGCAGGAGCCACACGCTACCCTGCCTCACTCACTAAAATGATGACTCTATATCTTACATTTGAAGCCCTTAAAAAAGGCAAATTGGATATGAACGATACGCTGACTGTTTCAAAAAAAGCCGCCGAACAACCACAAACTAATATTTCCCTAGATGAAGGTGACAAGCTTCCTCTGAAAACAGCAATTGAGAGTGTAGTTGTCCGTTCTGCTAATGATTCAGCAGTAGTTCTGGCTGAAACATTAGGCGGTACAACTTGGAATTTTGCCCTGATGATGACACAGAAAGCTCGGGCATTGGGAATGAAAGACACGGTCTTCCGTAATCCCAACGGTCTTCCTGATAACCAGCAATATACCTCTGCTTACGATATGGCGAAACTTGGCATTGCCCTGCGTCGTGATTTCCCAGAATATTATCATTTTTTCAAAGTACAGTCATTTGCTTATAACGGCATAACCTATCCCGGTCATAATCGGGTTATGCAGCGTTATGATGGGGTAGATGGAATTAAAACTGGCTATATCCGCGCTTCCGGATTCAATCTTGTCACTTCTATAAAAAAGGATGGTTATAATCTGGTAGCTGTCATTATGGGTGGCTCATCAGCAACCTCCCGTGATGATGCTATGATAAATATGCTGGATAGGACTTTTGCCAAGCTTGAAACCACACAAAAAACCATCTCAGAAAATCAGGATGATGACTCTACAAAAACCAGCATAAAAACTAGTGCAATAGCAGAAAATTCTACTACAACTGCAAACTTAGCCCACTCATTCTAATATAGTATCTTCAATACATTAAGCTGCATATGCAGGGAGTGTATTTTTGGTTTCTGCAAATACTTTCTCTAATTCTGCAAACTGCGGCAAGAAGGAATTAATGTCATTTTTTCCTTCTCCAGCCTGTTTTCTTGCTTCTTCTTCTATCCATTTAGCAATATTTGATAATGCCACCACCCCCATATGTACAGATGATGATTTTAAGGTGTGGGCAGGCGCAATAATCTGCTCAACCTTATTCGCTGCGATAGCTTCACGTATGACGCTTATATAGCCCTCGGAATCTTCCAGAAAATATCCTACCATCGCTGGAAATTTTGTTTTCATGATTGTTTTGGCTTCCTGCAATATATCCAAATCTATCAAACTAATCTTTTCCATCTCTTTTCTCCTATAGTATTTATGCTACATTACGATGCAGCCGAACAAATCCCCTTACGATATCTTGCGATTCTTGCCCTGCAAAAATCTTGATTTCACGGTTAGGGATAAGGGTACCTAAAATTTCCCTAAGCTCATCTTTTTTTATAGGTTTTTGTATGTAGCCGT
>CAUJIB010000082.1 GCA_963205245.1 Pseudomonadota bacterium | reverse complement strand
CCGGTAGCACAGTGATCGCTGAAGGTGTTGAGACAGAAGATGCGTATGATAAACTAAAAGCCTTAGGTGTAGATTTATTCCAAGGGTACTATTTCTCTCCTCCTGCTCCCATTGAGACAATATAGCAGAAATTTTATTGCGATAAGCAGAAGCTCCGGAACAATCCAGCAAATCTCAATTCACTGACAGAATTGAATGCTTCGCTACGCTCGCAATTACTATAATTGTTATTGTAATGGGTTTAACCAATATATACTCATCACCTAACACCTTGCAGCTTACGCCAGAATGATTCGCCCAGCTCCAAAGGTGGTTTTTCCGGCTTGGTATTAGTTTGCGGATTTTCTGTTTCATCCGGTCTTTCTGACATCTCAGGAGCATTATCATTCCAAGGCAGAGCTGAAAAGAAGCTGCGGTCAGTAGGCAGACCGGAGGCTGGAACACCGGATAAAGCCACGCTCATAAAACCACGCCAGATAGAAGCAGGAATAGTCCCGCCTGTAACTTTTTTCATTGGCTCGTTATTATCATTCCCTACCCATACACCTGTTACCAAATCTGGAGTATAACCAACGAACCAAGCATCTTTATAATCAGAGGTTGTTCCGGTTTTTCCGGCAGCAGGCCTACCTATCTGCGCACCGCGCCCTGTACCGCTAGTTAGCACTCCCATCAACATTTCATTCATCATTCCCACCACATTCTCACTAAGTACCCTACCCTGACGCGGTACAGGGCGTTTATAAAGACGTTTGTCATGAACAGTCCGTATTTCTGAAATCCCGTAAGGATAGACAATTTCCCCATTTGCAGCCAGATGGGCATAGGCATTGGTTAGTTCCAGCAAATCAACTTCAGTTGCACCAAGTGCAATACTTGGCAGTGGCTGCATATCAGATGAAATACCCAGACGGTGCGCCATATTAATCACTTTATCACGTCCTACTTCTTCACTTATTTGCACAGCTATGGTGTTTACTGATTCTGCCAAAGCTTCTTTCAATGTCATCGCGCCATTATACCTATGGTTATAATTTTGCGGTTGCCAGCGTCCACCCGCTACCCGCACTGATAGCGGCTGATCTTCCATAGTAGTGTCAGGAGTCATACCCTCCTCCAAACCAGCAAGATAAACAAATGGCTTGAATGATGAGCCGGGCTGGCGTTGCGATTGAGTGGCACGGTTATACTGGCTTTCAGCATAGCTTCTACCACCTATCATCGCCCTTAATGCTCCATCCGGTGACATAGCAACAAGAGCGGCCTGTGAAGCATTTAGCCTTTCACCGTCTTTATCCATAATTTCGTTTATAGATTTTTCAGCAGCGAGCTGCCAGTTTAGGTTAAGAGTGGTGGTTACCACCACATCATCATCCACATTTCCTATATATTCCGGTAATTGGTCGGCTATCCAGTCCGCAAAATAAAAAGTGCTTTGCGAACTAGGTTTTCTACCTTTCATAGAATTTTCCAACTCTTTACGGGCACGGGCTGTTTGCTGCTTGTTTAAATAACCGGCATCTTCCATATTAACCAGAACCTGATCAGCCCGTTTGCGTGAAAGAACCGGATTACTGCTTGGCGCATAACGTGATGGAGCT
Source organism: Pseudomonadota bacterium (assembly GCA_963205245.1). Lineage (GTDB taxonomy): Bacteria > Pseudomonadota > Alphaproteobacteria > Rickettsiales > SXRF01 > SXRF01. The sequence goes on along the minus strand of CAUJIB010000082.1, from coordinate 14,214 downwards.
TTTAGCAATCCTGCCATAATAGCAGATTCCCCAAGATTCAAATCACGGGCGGATTTATCAAAATAACGTTTTGCCGCGGCATCAACACCATAGCTACCCGCCCCTAAATAAACACGATTTAAGTAAATGCTAAGTATTTCTTCTTTTGAAAAACGGCTTTCCAATTTGAAAGCCAGCAACATTTCTTTTAGCTTCCTAATAATGGTTCTATCTGGTGTAAGGAATACGTTTTTTGCTACTTGCTGTGAAATAGTGCTGCCGCCCTGCACTACATGACCAGCACGGATATTGGCAATTGTAGCACGAACAAGCCCCAGAGGATCAACCCCGAAATGATGGTAAAAATTACGGTCTTCAGTCGCAATCACCGCATCAGAAAGTGATTTTGGAAATTCATCATAAGTTATATATTCGCCATAAATATCGCCGAAACTACCGATAATCTGACCATCTTCAGATTTTATCAAAATGCTTTGCGCTTTTTTTACTTTGTTCAGATCATCTATATTAGGCAAGGTTAAACTTAATATAAATAAAAATAATGCAACAGCCAGCGTACCATATATCGTGGCTTTTAAGATAAATCTTTTAATTTTGCTTTTGAAGCCACCGTGATATACGGCACGGTAGGAAGGATAGTTTGAAGAAGATTTTGCTCTGGTTTTCCCAGATTTTGCGGTCCTATTGCCTTTAGCCGAATTACCACCTTTTTTTGATCTTATCCGCTTTTTTTTCGGTAATATTTTTTTTAATAACGATTTAATACGTTCTTGCATAATTTATCACTTAGTTTTTATTTTCTTTTTTAATCACATAAATCAGTTTGCGAATCGCTAGTTTTGCCAATTGTTCCTTGGGTGTATTGACTGCGCCGATAACTGATACTTCTTTTAAGGTCATAGGGTCAATTGCGGTGGCTTTTATAGAATTCCCTATTACTATATATTCAACTATATATCCTTCGTCACTCACAATTCTATATCATTTTGTAAGTGTGCTTCAGGGTGTTTAGACATTTTTACCTTAGTTATCTGCAGTGCAGTTTTTTCTATCACCGTACAATCAAAACCATAGAAGCTATAGCTTTCTCCAACAGCAGGGATATTTTCCGCTTCATGAATAAGAAGTCCGGCAATCGTTGCTGCATCTTCATCCGGCAGATTCCAGCTTAGCTTGCGGTTAAGGTCACGGACAGCAACATTACCGTCAATAATATAGGTGCTTTCATCCAGTTTCTGAATATCATTTCCTATTTCATCGTGCTCGTCCTCAATATCACCTACTATTTCTTCAATAATATCCTCAAGGGTTACAATACCCTGCCAGCTTCCATATTCATCAACCACAAAGGCAAAATGCTGCCTTTTACCGCGAAAGGCAATCAATTGATCTCTAAGGACGGTTGTTTCCGGTATAAACCAAGGTTTATTACATATAGAAAGTATAGCTTCGCTGGTGAGAGCACCTTTTTGTTCCCGCATGATTTTAATCAGGTTTTTAACATGCAGAACACCAATAATATTATCCGGTTCACCACGCCACATGGGAATACGGCTATGCATGGTTGATATAGCAGCTTTTATCAGCTCATCAGCAGATAAATCTGCGTTTAATGTTTCCACTTCAGTGCGGTGTACCATTATACTTTCCACACCAATATCATTTAGGTCAAGAATGCTGCCAAGCATATCCCGATCCTGCTTAATCATCTTTCCCTCACGATGATGAAGTTCAATTGTACCGCGGATCACATCCATGCTGGAAATAAGGGAGTTGGTTTTTGTAATATCAATACCGAATAACCTCAGTATATAACGTATTATTATCTGGATAGTATAAGTAATAGGCTTAAATATTTTTACCAATAATGATAATGCCGGTGCAAAGGCAAGGGAAACAGGTTCAGAATTCTGTATGGCATAGGTTTTTGGTAAAACTTCGCTGAAAATCACCACCAGTAGAGTCATGATAACTGTTACAATTAGCAGCCCGTTTTCATCACCGAATAATTTTACAGAAAGGGTAGTAGCAATTGCTGAGGCAGCAATATTTACCGCATTATTACCAAGAAGCACTGTGCCAATCATAGCCTCTTTTTCTTTACGCAGCCGACTTACAATCTGCGCACGTTTATTACCATCCATCACCAACTGGTAAATACGGGCGCGTGATACCGCCGTCAGAGCGGTTTCTGCCGACGAAAAAAATGCGGAGATAAGCAGAAACAAAAAAATCGTCAGCGAATAAAATATTATTTCATTATCCATAAGGCGGTATTTATAACGCGCAAAATTACTTTTGTAAAATACTGTTGATTATAAAAACAGATTATTATTTCCAGTATATTATAGTCATTACAATTAAAAATAAATTCTTAATTGTAATGGCTATCAAAATAGCCGCTGAAAACGGCTGTTTTGCGCCGTGTAACGAGCGTAACCTAATTTATAATGGGTAGCATTATAAATTGAAAAAACTATAATTACCGTGAAGAGACTAAACTTGGTGAACGCGGTATAAAGCCTTTTTGTTCACACCCCATTCCCTTCAAAAGGAACTGGATACAAGATCCAACAATTTCATTAGCTACATTCTGCCTATCAATGATGTTAGTTTTTCCTCGCTGGCTACATTCCTCACTGAACCCACTGCCATCTTTCATTAAGATATTTTTTGCATCTGTAATAAGTTTTTCAGATTTTATCCTTAATAATTCCATCTCATCAAAAGTTTTTTTCCACTTATCAAGTGTATCGGCTTCACCTGATCTTAGTGATTTATTTTCACCTGTTTCTATTTTTTTTACTGTATCATCTAACTCCAACATACGAGCTATAAGAGGGATATAAAGCCCTGCAATCTGATCAGCAGAAACTCTTAGGTTAGGATTATTAGCAAAATCTTGCCCTTTATTACCATTTGGGGCTTTACCATCCCTAGAAAATAATATTTCTTTTTGTTTTTCCCATCCTTCTGTTATTTTATTAACAGTTTCTGATGAAGCTGGTTTTATTTCTGCCATACTACGAACCCGTTTATTGTAAAAAAATAGTAATTATTGATGGATAATTGTATTACTTTTTACACATTTCTGCAAGTGTTTGATACACAACATCCGGAATAACATTATTTTGTATAAATGCCTTGCCAATTCCATTGGTTAGCACAAATGTTAATTTTCCATCTGCTACTTTTTTATCGCGGGTAAAATGCTCCATTAGCAAATCAATATTCCAATCTTTGCGAATAGCAAGCGGTGAAACCGCAAGCCCAATATCATTGAGATGCTTTTCTGCTCTCGCTAAATCTTCGGCCGGGCAAATACCAAGCTTCACAGACGTGGCAAAAGCAAGCACCATTCCCAGTGCCACCGCCTCACCATGCAGCAAAACATCGCTATAACCAGTTTCAGCTTCAAAAGCATGGGCAAAAGTATGCCCGAAATTTAGAAGCGCGCGAATATTGTGTTCTTTCTCATCCGCAGCAACAATTGCCGCTTTGGCAGCACAGCTTTTCATAATCGTTTGCGCCTGTAAACTTGTATCCCCAGCAATTATATTTTTTCCATTTTGCTCTAGCCACGCAAAAAAATCTGGATCATTGATAAAGCCGTATTTCACCACTTCTGCATAACCTGAAAGAAGCTCCCGCCTAGGTAGCGTAGTAAGGGTTGATACATCAGCAAGCACCAAAATAGGCTGATGGAAGCTTCCTATTAAATTTTTTCCGAATTTAGAATTTATTCCGGTTTTACCACCCACTGAGCTATCTACCTGCGAAAGCAATGTGGTTGGAATCTGAATAAAATCCACACCACGCAACAAAGTACTGGCAGCAAATCCGGTAAGATCACCTATTACACCACCACCAAGGGCAATAAGCACAGTACGCCGGTCAGGTTTTTGTTCTAACAAATCTTCCATAAGCTTTGCAAAGGAACTTAGGCTTTTGGTCGCTTCACCGGCTGGAACAATCAGGCAACGAAAACGGATTTTTGCTTCTTCCAGAGCATTTGAGAGGCGGTGCAGATAAAAACGCGAAACATTACTATCGCTAATTATAATAACATTTCTGCCCTTAAGCACTGGCAGCATATATTGACCAGCTTTTGCCAATAGTCTTTCACCGACAACAATATCGTAACCACGATTTTCTAAATCAACATGTAAAATTTCAGGCATTTTCCCTCTTTTTAAGAGCCGTTACAATATCTTCAACCACGGCTTCATGCGAACCGTGATTACTGTCAATAGTAATGTCAGCATTAGCGTAAACAGGATAACGTTCATCAATCAGTTTTTGCAATATTTCACTTTTATCTCCTGTTTTAAGAAGTGGACGGTTATCGCGACGCGAAACACGCTCTAAAAGAACTGGCAAATCGGCTTTCAACCAGATTGAAATGGCCTTATTTTTAATGGCCTCACGAACTGATTGTTGTATGAACGCCCCGCCACCGGTTGCTATTACCATTGGTTCACCGGAAATAAGCCTAAGTAAAACCCGCTGTTCAAGGTCACGGAAAATATTCTCACCATAGCTTTCAAAAATATCTGAAATACTGCAACCAGCCGCTTCTACAATTTCATTGTCAGAATCTACAAATCCCATATTAAGGGTAGCAGCAAGCCTTCTACCTATTGTAGATTTTCCTGCTCCCATCAACCCCACTAAAATTATAGGGTGAGAAATATTAGGATAATAATCAGCGTGTTGTTGATTTTCTGCCATTTTTCTTTATAAAAATATTACTTATATTGTTTATCATTAAATGAAATTGCAAATAATGCAACAAAAGCAAATTTTTTTCTTATGCTATAATTACCTGAAAAATTATGCAATGGACTGACGCAGCAATAATAATTTCTTCCCAGAAATATGGAGAAAATAGTGGATTAATAAGGGTTTTAGCTCGTGAGCATGGTATCTTTGCCGGAATAGTGCGTTCTGCGACCTCATCAAAAACCCGTGGTATTTTACAATCAGGAAATGGCGTGAGCGCTTCGTGGCGCGCTAGACTTTCCCAACAACTTGGAACATTCAAGATTGAACTTCTGGAAGCACATGCCGCTCACCTGATGCAGGACGCACTTAAACTTTCTGCCCTTACCTCCATTTGTGCATTAATAGAAATTTCCCTGCCTGAACGCCACCCCTACCCTAAGTTATTTTCTGCATTACATGAGTTTCTACACATAATTAATAACAAAAATAATTGGTTATCTGATTATATAAATCTAGAGTTGGAAATACTGTCTGAAACCGGCTTTGGGCTGGATTTAAGTGAATGCGCGGCAACGGGCAGAACTGATGATTTGATCTATGTTTCACCAAAATCAGGGCGTGCCGTTTGCAGGGAGGCCGGAGAGCCTTACCATGAGAAGATGCTGCCATTACCGAGATTCCTTATAGGCAACAGGCAACAGGCGGCAGGCAATAATGAATTACCCACTAATGCCTATAGCCTAATGCCTAATGCCTATTTCAAAGAAATCCTTGCGGGAATGCAGCTTACAGGCTATTTCTTGGAGCATTGGCTGCTGACACCACATAATAAAAAACTGCCTGCTGCCCGCATCCGATTATATAATTTATTGAAAGATTCTAATGCCGCCAAAATCACAAGCCGTTGAACAGATAAGCAATGTTTCCTTCCGCACTACACTGGAAGAAAAATATTTGGCGTATGCACTTTCTACCATAACTGCCCGCAGTTTGCCTGATGTGCGTGATGGTTTGAAACCAGTACACCGTCGCCTGCTTTTTGCCATGCTGCAACTAAAATTAGACCCTAAATCCGGCTATAAAAAATGCGCGCGGGTGGTTGGTGACGTAATTGGTAAATACCATCCGCATGGTGACAGCGCAGTTTATGAGGCAATGGTGCGCCTCGCCCAGAATTTCGCGGTGCGGTATCCACTGGTTGACGGGCAAGGAAATTTCGGCTCGGTGGATGGTGATAATGCCGCCGCCATGCGTTATACCGAAGCCAAGCTCACCGAAGTTGCCATGGCGCTGCTTGACGGGATTGATGAGGATACAGTTGATTTCCGCCCTACTTATGACGGGCAGGATGAAGAACCGATAGTAATGCCGGCTGCCTTCCCTAACCTGCTGGCCAACGGCTCGGAAGGTATTGCCGTGGGTATGGCAACCTCAATTCCTCCACATAATGTCGGTGAATTGTGCAACGCTATGCAATATATCATCAAACACCCTGATTGCTCCGTTGCAAAACTTATGCAATTTGTCGCCGGCCCTGATTTTCCAACCGGTGGGATAATCGTAGAAACTCCAGAAAATATCGTGGCGGCTTATGAAGCTGGACGTGGTGCAATCCGCATGCGTGCCAAGTGGAACAAGGAAGAACTAAGCCATGGACTGTATCAGGTAGTTATAACTGAGATACCATACCAGATTCAGAAATCACGCCTGATTGAGCGCATCGCCGAACTGTTCAAAAATAAAAAGCTACCGCTGCTTGGTAATATCCTTGATGAATCGGCAGAAGAAATCCGCATTGTGCTGGAACCTAAAAACCGTAGTGTTGACTCCGAAATGCTGATGGAATCCCTGTTCAAAGCCACTGACCTTGAATCACGCTTCAACATGAACCTGAACGTGCTCAATGCCCATGGCGCACCGCAGGTGATGAACCTAAAGGAAATTCTTCTGGCCTTCCTTGAACACCGCATGGAGGTGCTTGTCCGCCGCACAAATTACAGGCTGGGTAAAATCGCCCACCGTCTCGAAGTATTGGGCGGGCTACTGATTGCTTATCTGAATCTTGACGAGGTTATCCGCATCATCCGCACCGAGGATGAACCAAAACCAATCATGATGAAAAAATGGAAACTCACCGAGATTCAGGTAGAAGCTATTCTCAATATGCGCCTGCGTAGTTTACGTAAATTGGAAGAATTTGAAATACGCGGCGAGCATGACGAGCTTTCCAAAGAGCAAAAAGAGCTGCAAGAGCTTTTGGCTTCACCGGAAAAACGCAACCAAAGAATTAGTGATGAAATTGGCGAGATTAAGAAAAAATTTGGTGAAAAAACCGCTCTTGGCAAACGCCGCACTGATTTTGCCGAAGCACCAGTTGGCAAAATTATTGATATTGAAGCTTTCGTGGAAAAAGAGCCGATCACTATCTTATGCTCTAAAATGGGTTGGCTGCGGGCGGTAAAAGGCCACCTTACTGATGTTTCAGATATGAAGCATAAAGAAGGTGATGAAGAAAAATTCGCCCTACATGCACAAACCACCGATAAGCTATTGCTATTTGCCTCCAACGGCCGGTTTTATACCTTGCCTTGTGATAAAATCCCACGCGGCAAAGGCTTTGGTGAACCGGTGCGCCTGATGATTGATATGGAAAATGATGTAGATATTGTTGATATTTCTATCTTCACCCCAGAACTTAAACTGCTGATTGCAGCAAGCAATGGCAAAGGCTTTGTGGTGGAAGCAGCGGACGTAGAAGCACAAACAAAAAACGGCAAACAGATTCTGAATGTCATGGAAAATGCCAAAGCTATAATTTGCGCTCCGGTAGAAGGTGACCATGTAGCGATTATCGGTGAGAACCGCAAATTGCTGATATTCCCACTGTCGCAAATTCCGGTGATGAAAAAAGGGCAAGGCGTAACCTTGCAAAAATATAAAGATTGTGAATTGGCGGATATAAAATGCTTCACCTTAAAAGAAGGTTTAAGCTGGGCACTCGGCGGAAAAACCAGAGTGGAAACCGATCTTAAAGCATGGCTAGGCAACCGCGCCGATGCTGGCAGGCTGCCGCCAACAGGCTTCCCGAGGACAAATCGGTTTAATTAATTCAATATATTACCATTAATTGAATTAATATTAATAGATTATACAATATTTATTAATATAACATCCTATCAATGATTAATGTATGGATATTAGCATGACTGGGAAATCTGTAATTTTAGAGACTAATGAACTTATCAAAGAAATAAAAATAATTTCTCCATATACCAAGGATAATGGCGCACCATGCAGCATAATAATTATTCCTGTTGATGGTTTATCCACTGCACAATCCCACAGATTTTGGAAAAATCTAAATCATGCCAAAGAGGAATTAAATAAAACTTCTGATTATTCTGCCTTGAACCACTCAGAGTTTGATGACACCTCCCGCAGGTTTGCACCAACCGGAAAATTAGCGCATAATGGCGTATTACATAATCTGGCAGGAGGCGGTAATAACGCATATATTGATACTATAGCAGCTGATAATTTATTAAACGTAACGGCAAAGCTAACCCGTTATCTAAATAAAATCGGCGTTATAAAGGAAAATGAGTCAAAAACTATAAATCAGCAGCTAGGGCTTCCGAGTCTAGAAGAAGCAAAAGAGCAAGCAAGAAATAGTAAATCTTCCTATTTGCGGTGATAATCACTGCTCAAGAAAAGTTACTTCACCTGATGATAGACCAAAAACTGCACCGATTATTGTCATCTTACCTTTGCTTACCATCTCTTCAATAAGCCTGCTGGAGCTTGATAATTGCCCTACCGAAGCACGGATATTAGCCTCCACCGACTGATTGAATTTCTCTTCATAAGAAATATCTTTCCTTTGCGCGATCGGGAAAATATGCGGTTTGATGCGACTTACAATATCATGGATATTTTCTGAAGAAATTGCCTGTGGATCTTCAATATGACTCAGGGTTGAGCGAATCGCCCCGCACTGCGAATGCCCCATGACTATAACCAGCTCCGTACCAAACGTACTAACGGCAAATTCTATGCTGCCAACCAGCGATGGAGCAACAATATTCCCTGCCACACGAATTACAAATAAATCTCCAATATCCTGATCAAAGATCATCTCCACGGGAGCACGGGAATCAGAGCAGCATAATACCACCGCTTTAGGAAGCTGTCCTGTCTCCGCAAATTCTTTCAGTTTTTTGAGAGAAGCATACGAACACTGTGCTGACTCGCCGTGCAAAAATCTTGCGTTTCCTGCCTTTAATTCTTCCAATACTTTATTGACTGATTCTTTTAGTTTCATGTTTTTCCCCTAGATTATAATTTTTCCATCTACAATATGAATTATGCGGTCAGCAAGCTGTGCAAAATTCTGGTCATGGGTTACCGCAACAACTGCCCTTCCATGCTGATGCGCCAGATCACGTAAGATATGCTGGGCATTAGCACTGGAAGTAGTATCAAGATTACCTGTTGGTTCATCAGCCAGAATAAGTAAAGGATTATTTGCAAGGGCACGGGCAATTGCCACACGCTGGCTCTGCCCGCCCGATAACTGCTTGGGAAGCTTATTGATTTTATCCCCCAATCCTAAACTGGTTAGCAGCTCCCCTGCCCTTTTTTTCATTTCGGATTCTTCTAATTTTCCTAGCTTACGCATAGGCAACATAACATTCTCTAAAGCCGAAAATTCCGGTAGCAAAAAGTGGAACTGGAATACAAAACCAAGCTCTTTAAGGCGGACATCCGCAAGCTCATCTTCATTGTAGGTAGAAACATCCCTATCAGCCAACCAGATTTTTCCGCTGGTTGGTTTATCAAGAAGTCCTAGTAAATAAAGCAGAGAAGATTTACCAGAACCAGAAGGACCTGTTATTACTACAAACTCACCTGTACGAACTTCAATATTAGCACTATCCACAAGGGTTGTGATATTTTCTCCATCAAGCCTGCGGGTAAGATTTTCAGTTCTTATGATAATATCGCTCATCAGCTGCCCCGCAAAATATCTACCGGTTCTACAATAGCTGCTTTCCGTGCTGGAAGTAGAGCTGCAATAGAGGCAGAACCAAGGGCAAACGCTATAGCAATAAGAAATTGGGTAATTCCCCAATCAACCGGCATCGGTATTGCCTCAGAGCTACCCGGAGCTTTAAGCGAAACCTGCGAGAGGCTGAACATCAATACACAGCCGAGCGGTATTCCAACCAAGCAACCAATTACTCCCAATACCAAACCTTGGGTTACAAAAATATTTTTAATATCACTTGCACGAAAACCCATAGATTTCAATATGGATATATCTTTATGTTTTTCTATGACCACAGTGGAAATCACATTATATATCCCGAAAGCGGCAACAACTAAAACTGCACTTACTACAGTATACATAACAATATTACGCACCACCAGAGAACTTATCATATCTTCGGAAGCTTCCTGCCATGATACAGCTTTATACCCAATCCGGCTTTCTATATCATCAGCGATTTCCTTAGCTTGATAAGGATCTGACAATTTTACCAAAATATTGCTGGTGCGGTTTGCCCTATCAGTCAATGCCTGAACACGCTTGAGGGTTACAAAAGCCTGCCTTTCATCATATTGTGATCGACCAGTACGGAACATACCTACTATTTTGAAATTACGGACTTGTCCAGTGCTTGAGGTAAGGGTTAAATTATTTCCCATATACAATGAAAGGTTTTTTGCAAGATTAGCACCTATTATCACACCATCAGGGTTAGAAATAATATTATCTACAGTTCCTTCCACCATATATTTTTCTACGGTTGTAACTTTTTTTATATCCTCAGGAATCATTCCACTTAAAGTTACAGAATAATTTCTGCCCGCTCCTCTGATGATCGCCTGATCATTAAGCGTCGGCGAAGCTACTATATCAGGATTAGAGAATTTCAAAGACTCTATAACCTGATTATAATTGAGAATTCCCCGTGTTTCATTGACTGGCTTAACATTGCGTATTTCCACTAACCTGTCAGGATAGGTAATGACCGCGGGCTGTTCACGCGGCAAGCGGAATTCCGGAGTTATATTGATATGCGGTGAATTATCAACTAGCCGCCTTATAAAATCCGTTTCCGTACCACGCATTAAAGAGGAAATCGCAAGAAAAAACGCAACGCCAAGAATAATACCGAGCAAAGAAACTATACTTTGCCTTTTACGGGCAAGCAGGTAACGGATAGCGATAGAAGATAATAATTTCATAATTCTATTTTGTCGTAAATTCAACTACTGAAGTACGCACTTCCTGCCCTTCTTTCATCTCTGATTTAGGCTTCATCACTATAAAATCATTTTCAGTAACACCATCTATTTCGGTTTTTTCTGCTCCACGGGCACCGACATTGACAGTTTTTTTAACCAGCTTACCATCTACAACCTGCCAGATTTTATTTTGCAGAACCGCGCTGCTTGGCACAAGCAGGGCATCTTCTTTATTACTGATTATTATATTTGTTTCTGCAGTCATACCAATTTTAAGTATGGTCTCTTCTGTGAATTCTATACGAACACGGTAGCTGCGAGCCACAGGATCACCTTTAGGAGTAATCGCTTTTACCTTACCGTGAAAAACCTGTCCGGCAAAAGCATCAGAACGTATCAAAACTTCCTGTCCGGTTTTTACCAGAGAAATATCTTCTTCGTCTATTTCTGCAGAGATACGAAGTGGGGCACAGCATGACAGCCAAAATAACGGCATTCCCGCTTCTATTAACTGCCCTACCTCACCATCACGCTTTATTATCAAACCATTATCCGGTGCAATTAATTTTGAATAATCAAGCTGCGCTTGTGCGGATTTAGTCGCTGCAATTGCTGCTTCCCAATCGGATTTTGCCTGATCATATATTTTTTTAGAGGCTGCATTATTTTTCACTAATATTGCATTACGTTCAAATTCTTTTTTAGCAAATTCTTCACGGGCTTTTAGCTGGTTTATGGATTGCTTAACATCCTCTCCTTCTAGCTGCGCAAGAATTTGACCTTTAGTTACCGAATCGCCCTCATCAACATTAAGCTCCATAAGCCTTGCAGAAGCACGTGGTGAAATCGGCATCATAACTGTTGCTTCAACTGTTCCTGTGGCATATACAGCCTGCACCGCCGCACCGCGGGCAGGATGCACCACTACCACCGCGTCCCCATAGAAAAAATGCTCTGCCTTAGAAATAACAAACCACCCAATGGTAAAGACAATACCAATTATTATATATTTCTTCATTATAATACCAATTATGCTTTTGTTGATTTATTTAGATAAAGTACGTTGATGAGGGAAAGTAATCTTTACCGTGGTTCCCTCATTCTGCTTGCTGGTCAGCACCAGCTTGCCATCATGCAGTTCAGCATACATTTTACATAAAGGCAAGCCTAGTCCTGTACCTTCATGACTCTGTGAGCGGTGCACCTGCCCAAATACCGATAAAGCTTTCGGTATATCAGATTCCGCGATCCCAATACCGCTATCAGAAACTGTAAGGATAAAATTACGATGAGAATCCAAAAAGGCAGAAACTGTTATAATGCCCTTTTCAGGCGTAAACTTAAAGGCATTAGATAATAAGTTAATAAGTATTTGCCGTATCTTACGGGCATCACCCAAAAATACCGGTATATGCGGATCCACCCTTACAATAAGTTCTATATCTTTAGTCTTAATCTTGCCTTTCATTATACGTACAGATTCATTTACCAACTCACCTAAATTTACTTTTTCTTCTATCAGTTCTAATTTACCTGCATCACCTTTAGAGAATTCCAAAATATCGCTAATTAATTGCAAAAGATGGCTACCGCACAGATTAATGTCATAAATACGCTCTTTTTGTTTAGCGTTCAGAGGCCCGAAATATCCAGAATTTATCATCTCGGAAAAACCGATAATCGCATTAAGCGGGGTACGCAGTTCATGGCTCATATTAGCAAGGAATTCTGATTTAGCCTGACTGGCAAGGATAGCCGCACTTTCAGATTCCTGCACACGGGTAATCTGGCGTGCCATTATCACTGCGAAAAACGAAAGTATAGAGCCAAAAACAGTGAATAAAACCAGAAAACCAATATCCCGTAAACGTGACTGCCGCCAATTCAATAAATAATCTTCTTCATCCAGAGTAATTTGCACAGCAATCGGCATGTTCTTTAGAAATTTCAGAGCCATTATCTTATTAGAATCGGTAGAAGATATTATCTGGTAATAAAGCGAATCCGGCTTTTTTTCCTGTGTAGAAATAAATTGACGACCAAGGAATTCATTCAATTTGCTTTTATAGGAACTAGAGGCAAGAATAATGTTCTTATTAGCATCTGAAGCTTTCAGGTTATCATAAAGCATTATGGACATGAATTTCTGGTTTCCTGAAGCAATGGAATCATAAAAATTTATAAAATATTGTGGATCCATTGCTGCAACTACCACTCCGCCGAATTCGCCGTTTAGTTTATTAAAACGCCTATTCATGATTATGATCGGTTTTTGCCCGTCTATATAGTTTTTACCTATAAACACTTCATCACTATTAGTTGCACGTATATAACGGAAAAAGTCCTGCCCTATTAGTTTTGTATGATAACTAAACCAGTTATCATAACCTATTTTATTGACCGCAGCTTTTATAGCCCCTTTATCATCAATCAATGCCAAACCAATAATCTGTTGGCTTGAATTCAGCCATAACCTGAAATCCTGTTCAATTTGCGGCATAGCATTCTGTTGCTCAATCGCACGACGCAGATATAAATCAACGCCAAGAAAACTTAGCTCCACATGCTGACCCAGAATATTAGCAAGGCGGGTAGAATTATTTTTCCCTTCATCTATAGCATTATCATAGGCACTCCTGCCTTGGTACATAACCACAAAACCAAAAGTTAAAATAATCACGAGCGAAAACGCAATCAAATAGCGTATACGCGGAGATCTTAAAACTTTTTCTTGTTGTTTAGTCATGAATTTATTTAGCGTTTTTTATATTTTTTATTCCATAAACACGGTTATGCCTTTTACGACATTATACTTTTAACGCAATATAGTTAATATAGAGTGAGAATATTAATAACAACTAGTTAATAACATACTAGATAAAAAATATAATTTTACTAGATTTTATAATGGCTGCCATTAACCATATGGGAATATATCTATAACACGCAGATAATATATTGTTTTACAATAATTATTATACCGAATGAAGATTCAGGACAATTAATGTCAGGTCATCATCAAAATGATGTGAAGTTTCCTCAATTTTCTCTACAACCCCATCATAAATAGCCTTCGCACCGCCCACAGACCATTCTTTTATCTTATTAAGCATATCATCACGGCTAAATAAAACCTTATCCTCACCATTTATTTCTACCAAAGCGTCACTATAAACCATTAGCGAACTATCTTGATAAAAATTTACCGTCCTATCCTCATAACTTGCTTTAGGATAA
>CAUJIB010000081.1 GCA_963205245.1 Pseudomonadota bacterium | reverse complement strand
ATAGAGATTTCTATTTTTGGTGGAATGTTCTTGCTTATGGTGTTCATGCATTTTATTTTTGATGAAAGTAAAGAAGTGCATTGGATTGGTTTTCTGGAGCGTAGATTATCTGCTGCGGGAAGGCTAAAATCATTAGAGGTTATAATTGCGATGGTTTTATTGCTGGTTATACAATCAATGATACCGGCTGAATCACAATTATCAGCATTAATCTCTGGGTTAGTTGGACTTGTATTATATGTGGCTATTAATGGTGTAATGTCTTTATTTTCTACCGGCGGACATGATGCGAACAAATCAATAGCGGCCTCCGGCTTTGTTGGTTTTATGTATTTGCAGTTACTGGATGCATCTTTTTCACTTGATGGAGTTATCGGTGCATTTGCTATCAGCAAAGATGTGGTTATTATAATGTTGGGTTTGGGTATTGGTGCTGTATTTGTGCGTTCTCTTACTGCCTTCATGGTAAAAAAAGGTACTCTTGATGAATATGTATTCTTAGAGCATGGAGCGCATTATGGAATTGGAGCGTTGGCACTTATTATGATTGCGCATTCTATAGGATACCATGTACCAGAGGTTATAACTGGTCTTATCGGGTTGATTTGTACTGCGCTTTCATGGTGGTCTTCAGTTAAATACAATAAAATCAACAGGAAGTAAGTTGTTGTTGCGGCGCAGCAAATTCGCTACTGTTAAGGATTTATTAGGGTTGTTGTGATAGTATGAAACTAAGTTTTCATCCGGATGTCAGTCATAGGGTGACAAGATTAAACTTGGGAGCATATATGCCGCAATTCAAAGCCAATATCCAAGATTTCCAATTCCTGCTGAATGAATATCTGAACCTTTCGCAATATGCGAATATAGAAGGTTTCGCAGAGGCAGGCGACGAGCTTATGACACCTGTGTTGGAAGCTGCCGCGCAAATGTGCGAGGAAGTGCTTTTTCCATTAAACCAGAAAGGTGACAAAGAAGGTCTGAAATATGATAATGGTCGGGTGATAATGCCTGATGGATTTAAGGAAGCGTATAGGCTTTATGTTGATAGCGGCTGGCCATCTTTCACCTGTGATCCTGCTTATGGTGGGCAGGGATTGCCTGAAGTCCTTAATATGCCGCTTATGGAGATGGTTTGTTCGGCCAACCTATCATTTGGCTTAACCCCAGGTTTAAGCCATGGTGCGTATAATGCTATTAAACTTCATGGGAGTGATGCCCTTAAAAACAAATTCCTGCCGAAAATGGTAACAGGTGATTGGTCAGGCGTAATGTGCCTTACCGAGCCGCAGGCAGGAACGGATTTAGGGCTGGTTCGTACCAAAGCCGAGCCACAGGTAGATGGAAGTTATGCTATAACTGGTGGGAAGATTTTTATTTCTTCGGGCGAGCATGAGCTTACTGAGAATATTATACATTTAGTTTTGGCACGCTTGCCTGACGCGCCGGCTGGTATAAAGGGAATCAGCTTATTTTTAGTGCCTAAAATTCTGGTAAATGATGATGGTAGTTTAGGTGAGCGCAATTCGCTGATGTGTGCTGGGCTGGAGCATAAAATGGGTATCCATGCTTCGCCAACCTGCCAGATACAATATGATGGTGCAAAGGGTTGGCTGGTAGGAGAGCCGCATAAAGGAATGCGGGCAATGTTTACCATGATGAATGCAGCGCGACTTTATGTTGGCGTTCAGGGGCTTGGTATTGGCGAAGTGGCGTATCAAAATGCACTTTCCTATGCGAAGGAGCGTTTGCAGAGCCGTGCTATAACTGGTGTAAAAGAGCCAAATAAACCGGCTGATCCGATTATTGTACATCCCGATGTACGCAGGATGCTTCTTACCATGCGGGCTTTCACTGAAGGTGCGCGGGCATTGGCTTTGGAAATGGCACTGAAAAATGACCTTGCCCATCGCCACCCTGATGCTGCTGTGCGTGAGGAAGCGGATGATTTTGTGCAATTGCTTACACCCGTGGTAAAATCATATCTGACCGATGGCGGGTTTGAAACAGCGAATCTCGCTGTGCAGGTGCATGGCGGGTATGGGGTTATCGGCGAATATGGGGTGGAACAATATGTGCGCGACGTGCGTGTAACCATGATCTATGAAGGTACAAACGGGATTCAGGCACTGGATTTGGTAGGGCGGAAATTGCCGCAAGATGCAGGCAAATATTTGCGGGCATTTTTCCATCCGATTGATGCTTTTATCACAAAACATAAAGAAAATTCTGCTATGGCAGAATTTATCAAGCCGCTGGCAAAGAATGTAGAATATCTCCAGCAAGCCACTATGTATATCGCTGGTGCAGGGCTAAAAAATCCTGATGATGCAGCAGGCGGAGCAGTGGAATATCAAAAAATGTTTGCACTAGTTGCTCTTGCTCATGCGTGGGCTAGGCAGGCGGAAATTGCTATTGATAAATTATCAAATAGTGATGAAAAAGAATTTTATACCGCTAAGATAGATACGGCGCGTTTCTTCATGCAAAAAATCTTGCCGCAAACCACTTCGCTTCTACAATCTATAGTTTCCGGTAGCAAATCTATGATGCAGGCGGTTTTGTAGGAAAAATTATGGAAAATGAAGCGAAAGATTTTTTTCTATTCTTTGCAAAATTTGAATATGCTTTAAAGAATTCTGATTTTGTAAAGTATGATAAAAAAAGAGCAAAACCTGACTGGGAAAAATTTAAGAAGATGACTAAAATTCCTTCGTCAATAAACAGCGACGAAGATGTGAAGTATCTTAAGAAAAATCCACCTAAGGTGCAGTGTTATGATGATACAAGTAAAAGGTTGATTTGGAATGAACGTAAGAAAATCAACGATACTTCAGAATTAATTGATGCGTGTTTAACAATTAGGAATAATTTATTCCATGGTGGCAAATGTAACGATAGTGATAATATACGTAACATGAGCCTTCTTAATTCTGCCAAAAAAATATTAGAAGCATTATTAGAAGAAAATACTGAACTAAAAAGAAAATTTGATGATGCAACATTATCAAATTAAGCGTTGAAAAGCACATTATTTGGTGCATATTATGGCTGTAAAGAGATTGACGTTATGAGAACGACAATAGCACTCAATGATGAGTTAGTGGCAAAAGCTCAGGAATTTACTGGAATTAAAGAAAAATCATCATTGATACAAGAAGCTTTGCGTGCATTAATTGCCCGTGAAGCAGCTTCCCGCCTTGCTATTCTTGGTGGAAGCGAGCCGGATTTACAGCCTGTTTCACGTCGCCGCCGCTTCTAGTATATTCCATAAATGTTTTCTTTAAGTGGATGAGGAATCTGGCGGCTGTTTTTCAGGGTTAGATTGTTAATAATTCAAACAAATAAATAAAATAATCATCATACAATCCCAGTCTATCGTAAAATATACTGTTTATTGTCACCTTTCGGTTCGGGCATCCCTTAGCCTTGCGCCCGCAGCAAAGTTAAGTGACTGTAGTGAATATAAAACCTGTCACTATACAGGAACAGCCGCCAGACCGCTTATGATGATTAGCAGATAAAATGAAGCCCCAGTTTTTATTTGTGCCAACCTTCACAACCAGCTTATTTATGAAATTATTGTACTGGAAGAGGGTTTTTTATTTTTTGTATTTCTGCAAACAATATCGTCATTGCGAGGAGCGTAGCGACGCGGCAATCTAATGCGCTATAAGTTGAAATAACTGGATTGCATCACCACAGAAAATTCTGCGGCTCGCAATGACAATTACAGCCAGACTCCGTAATAAATGCGGGGTGACAGGGTATAATACAAAGATCCCTCGCTTCCTCCTACGCTAAAGCTTCGGAGGACAAGCCGTTCGGGATAACGGTAATTATTTTTTACTGGTTTTCTTAAATAGAAAAAATACGGTTCCTAAAAAAGCTATGCTTGCGGCGATCATATTCCATGCGGCCATTGATAAACCAAGGACATAAACCATAGCTTGGGCACAAGTGACAAGCGGAGCATTTAAGATTTCTGCGCGTATCTGTTCCAAGGTTTTTTCTCCGCTGCTATTGCTGGAACAGGCGGATGGTCCTGTAAATATGCCTTGTTCCACGCCTGTGTGATAACCGGCAATTACTGCATCGCCTAAAAATAATAACCCACAAATAATAAGAATAATATATTGCAGGCGTTTAGATTTGAGCAGTAATCCGCCAATTAAGCCAATGGCAATAATCGCAGCGTAAGGGATGCGCTGGTAAATACATAAATCACAAGGATGTAAGCCAAAGCCATATTGCCCAGTAAGAGCGGTTACAAGCATCAACAAACTGAACAACGCGGATAAAAACAGCGCGGTGCGTAGGGAAATTCTGGAAATGATGGTGTTTATTTTCATGAATGTATAATAATAGATATTTTTTTGATTTTCTATAGTGATATTGACAAATGATTTTGTTAGTCTTGACAAATGATTGTTTTATCAAGAAATCAACAAGCTATTTTATATATGATAGGGGGGATGTTCTGCCTATCGTCAATGAATGTTGTTTTACGCGAGCTTATGCTTGAGAGTAATTTGCATTTTACCCAGCTTGTGGTTATGCGCCATGCCTGTAGTATTGTGATTGTACTCGTGTGGGCGGCTTTTCTTGCGAGGGGTATT